>NZ_CP115670.1:608604-912907 GCF_027886475.1 Corynebacterium sp. SCR221107 | reverse complement strand
GAAAACGCGGTCCGGCTCCCCAGCGGGATCAAGGACGCCTTGTCGGGGCGCGAGTCCATCGTGATTCCATTGCTGCCGCCGGATCCTACGGTCGAGGATCCCGCCTCCCCTCACACACACGAAACCGCGGCGGGAACCGGCCTGGAAATGATCCGTTTGCTGCGCAGCCTGATCGAGCGCTTGGAGCACCAGCCCGTCGCCCTGCTCAAAGACCGTGTGGTGGGGGTTCGCGCCATGAGCTCACTTGCAGGCGAGTTGGGTTGTTCCGAGCCAACCCTGGCACGGCTCATCTCGCTTGCGATGGCGGCGGGACTGGTAGGCACGGGTGTTCCCGATCCGCTCCCCGACGCCGACGATCTGGGCGACTACTTGTGCTCAACCACGCTGGTCGACGATTGGACCGCGGCGCCTTTACACATCCAATGGGCCTGGGTCTTACACCACTGGGTAGCTCGAGCGACCATGCGCAGCTGGCTGATCGGCCAGCCAGACGAGAAGGGAAAGCCACTGCACCTGCTGCACCCGGCCACCTTCAGCGATGGGTTTCCCAAGGTTCGCCAGCTTCTGCTGGGGCAGCTTGCCCAGGGCGGAGCCGTCACCGCAGCTGAATTACGTGAGCGTGTAAATTACGCGGCTCCTGTGCAGGCCTCCAAGTTGGCCTTGCTCACCTTTGAAAACGTTCTCGAAGAGGCCGTGTTTGTCGGCGCCGTGGAGCAAGTAGCTGATAGGGTCCACGCGACCTCGATCCTTTCCGAAAGCCTGACCTCCGCTGCGCATTGGGGCACCGAACCAAGCGCGGATCTCCAGGAGCTTGCCCACCGGCTGACCCCACCTACCACGAAGCAACTCATCATCCAGGCAGACCACACCGTCCTTGCCCCCGGTCCGGTTCCCCGCGATATGCAGGTCGTGCTGGGCGCATCCGCCGAGGTAGAATCGGCAGGTTTGGCGAGCGTTTTTAGGATCACGCAAGACTCCGTTGCACGCGCCTTTGATGCTGGTTATACCGAGCAGGAGCTCATTGATTTCTACACCAGCCACGTGCCGGGTGAGCTTCCCGATACCGTCAGCTACCTGATCACCGATGCTGCGCGCAAGCATGGCAACCTGCGCGGTGGCCCGGCCTTAAGCTATATACGCTGCGAAGACCAGGCGCTGCTGGCTCAGGCGTGCGCGACAAAGGCCGCAAAGGCCGTGGCACTGCGCTGCATTGCACCCACGGTTGCGATTGCCCAGGCGCCACTGGGAAAGGTCATCGAGCTGCTGCGCGAGGAGGGATTCCACCCCAGCGCGGAAGACGCCACCGGGGCAAGCATCGATGTTCGCCCGCCGGCCTCGCGGGTCAAATATAAGGAGCCTGCCGCCTCACCCGCTCCTTTCGATCCCACGAGGATTAACACGGCCATTGCCGCTATCCGGCGCGCCGACGGCACCGGTTCGGCGCCGCATTCCTCGCACGATTACCGCAGCTTTTTCCTCGCCGCCATCCGCAAGCGACAATCCGCGCGAGTTAGTTTCATCGATAACGAGGGCACCACACACAAGGTGCGGGTGACGCCGATTGCGGTCACTGGCGGGCAGGTTTCGGCAGCTGATCTGGCCACGGGTGTCCCGGTGGTTTTCCAGCTTGAGAATGTCATTTCCGCGACGATCATCTAGCCGTTATTCGCGTCGGGCTTTCACCTGCCCGGCAAAGGCTATGATGAGGTGCTAGAACTGGACTTTTATGCAGGCGGTGACACACATGACCAACCCGGATGTTTCTTCAAAAAAGCAAAGCATTTCGGCACTATCCAATGGCATCGACATTCTTGAACGCCTCGCCGCCTCCGGTTCTCCTCTGGGCGTCACCCAGCTTGCTGAGGCCAGTGGCCTGCACAAGTCGACGGTCTCGCGTATCCTCGCCACGTTGGAGGAGCATTCCTTAGTGCAGCAAGACGATCAGACTCGCAAGTACCAACTTGGCGTGGGACTGGCGTCTTTGGCCGGTCCCATGCTCGCCAATCTGGATCTTCGCCGGGTTGGCGGCGCCATCATGAAAGAGGTCACCGGATCGACGTTGGAGTCCACCGCGCTGGTGACCTTCACGGGGATTGACGGGGTGGTTATCGAGCATTCGGCCTCGCCGAAGCTGGTCAAGCACATCACCCCCATCGGTACGCGTATTAATCGACAGCACGCGGCCTCCATGCAGGTCTTTGCCGCTTTTTCCGCGCCTGTGGAACGCGCCGCGTTTTATCCCGATTACATGATCAGCCGCGCCGAGGTAGACGCCATGTGCGAGCGGGTATTAGGTCAAGGCTTTGCCATCAACGATGGCGATACCGACCCCGAAGAGTGGTCGGTTGCAGCCCCCATCTTCGATCACCGCGGGCAACTCGTGGGCGCTGCACTCATTTCAGTTCCGCGCGCCCGCATCACCGATTTCGCCGCCCGCGACCTACCAGGCCGAGTTGTCAATGCCGCTGCGGAAATTTCGCGCCGCCTCGGCTACCAGGGGTAGGTCGAATAATTCCCTTTTGCAGGTGCCGGTGAAGGCAGCCGCAAGGCGAGCTGTTATTTTCCCCAGCCTCGACATCCCTACGTTGGGGCCGTGCATTCGTGGGACATAGTCGCATTTCCCAAAGCGGTGTCGTCTTAAGACATCGTTTAATGGCGCGTTGCTGGTTTGTTGCGTGGCCATGTTTTTCTCACCGCTGCGTTGTGGTTCTTGCTTGCTTGCCGACGTCGACCGGCTTGCCCGTGCCCGCTGCCTGCGAACACGTTATTGAAGCACATTCGTACGGGACCAGGCGATCCTCGGTAAGCCCGAGCGAATGGAACAGGGTTCGGGGAGTTTAAGCCTCCCCGAACCCTGTTCGTATCCCGCCTGAGTGCGCGGTGCGCCCGTGCTAGACCATAGCCAGTGCGTGGCGTGCGGCTGCCGTGGCGGTTTCGTCGACTACGTAGCCGTCGATGCCATCGGAAATGAGCACAACCTTGTAGATCTCGCTCGCCTGCTCCAAGGAGGTGAACCCATCCATGACGTCGTCGCACACCTTCTGCGGGTCCCGCTTGACTGGGTCGCCGTAGCCGCCGCCGGAAGGTACGGTGATCTGCAAGCTATCGCCTGCCTTGAGCTTGGCGGCTGTTACCTTCGACGGCCAGTACTCGGCCTCCGGCGTACCCGGGTTTTGCACGATGGAGGCGTTCAAACCCTCGTGGCCACCGAAGATTCCCCAGGGGCGGTCACCATCGTGACGGTCGGCCTCACAGGTGACATCGGTATCGGTGAGGAACTTCGCGCAACGAACAATGCCCACGCCGCCACGGAACTCACCCGGCGCGGCCGGGTCATCGCGTAGCTCGTATCGCTCGGTGAGCATGGGGAAGCGCCACTCCAGCTCCTCGATCGGGTTGTTTCGAGTGTTGTCAATGAGGTTTGCCACCGAATCGGGCCCATCCGAGGTGGGGCGGCCACCGTAGGCACCCTCGTCGCATTCGAGGTAGACCCAATACTCTCCGGCCTTCTCATCCCAACCGGAGTAGGACATGAAGTGCAGATGAGCGGAGTTACCGGCCGTAATCTGCCCGGGTAGCACTGGGGCCAGCGCCTTGAGTGCCAGGTCGACTGCGCGCTGAACCTGGTTGAAGCGAGCGAAGGTTGCAGCGGGATACGTCGGGTTGAAGATCGTTCCTTCAGGCGCGATGACGTGGACCGGGCGCAGCATGCCTTCGTTTTGCGGGACATGGGCCTCGCTGGTTGCCTCGTCGAGGAAGATCATGCGGGTGATGAAGGAAAACGCCGAGACCGTGGTGCCTTCGAAGGCGCAGTTGTAGGCGGTGGGCACCTGCGGCGAGGAGCCGGTGAGGTCGAAGGTGATGTCATCGCCTTCGATGATGACCTTGACTTCGATCGGCAGCTTCTTGCCAATGTCGCGTCCGTCGTCGTCAAGCCAGCCGGTGTCGGTGGTGTAGACACCGTCGGGGACGGCGGCGATGCGGGCACGCATCATGCGCTCGGAGTAGTTGAGCCACTGCGTGCAGGAGTCCTCGACAGCCTCACGTCCGTAGGTGTCAATGATTTCGAGGAAGCGTCGGCTTGCCAGGCGGCATGCGGCGATCATGGCCTCGAGGTCACCGGCGTTTTGCTTCGGGGTGCGGGTATTAGAAAGGATGTGTTTGACAAGCGCATCCTGTCGCTTGCCCGCATCCACGATCTTGAGCGCGCGGAAGATCTGTCCTTCTGCCTGAGCATCTTGGATATCGACCATGAGTCCGGCGTGCGCGCCGCCGATATCGAGCAACTGGCCGGAGGCACCGGCCCACGCCACCAGTTCGCCCTCGTGGAAGATCGGGGTGACAATCGCGACGTCCGGGGAGTGGGTGGCGCCGTTGTAGGGGTCGTTGTGCATGATGACGTCGCCTTCGTGGATATCGCCATCCAGCAGGCGGATCACGCCCTTGACGATCTTTGGCATCGACCCCATAAACATCGGTGTCGTGTCCGACTCGGCTAGGGTGTTGCCCTGGGCATCGAAGATGCCTGCGCCCAGGTCTTCGGATTCGCGGATGATGGAGCTATAGGCCATGCGCAGCATGACGGATGCCATCTCCTTGGCGGTGGAGTTGATTGCCCCGCCGATAACACGCATGAGGATCGGGGCGGCCAATTCGTCGGTGTGCTCCTGTTCGGACACGGGGACCTCGATCACGAGGTTGCCGTCGGCACGCACGTCAACAACGAAGGCTGGTGGGACCACAGTGGTCGTGTCGTACTGCTCGATGATGGCTGGGCCGACGATGCTCGCGCCGACGGGCAGCTTGTCGCGATCGTAGAACGGGGTGGGCATAGTCTCCCCGCCGAAGACGACGTCGGCGGTGGTAATGAGCGCATCCTCGATGCTGCCAGCGTGGTCGATGGCCGTGTTGGGCAACTGTGGGCACGGCAGCGAACCGCGAACGCGGATGTTGACCAGCTCGATGGTGTCGGTCTCGTAGCGGTGACCATAGGTACGCTCGTGTGCCTGATGGAAAGCCTCGATGAAAGCGGGCAGACTACCGTCGGCAAGCACGCCGGCAGGAACCTCGAAGCGAACCTCGTAGCCTTGCCCCTCGTAGCGGCAGTCGGCGAGGCGGATGAGCGTTGCCGCATCGGCCGTGGTTGCCAGATCCTGCAGCGCCTTGGCTTCGAGTTCGCGGAACTTGCTTTCAACCTCCGCTGGCGGCGTGGTCCCGGACAAAACGTGGCGCTCGGTGGCGACCTCCTCGACGATGCGGTCGGTTGCCAATAGGCCGGTCGCTGCGACAATACCCGGATGGGCGGGAACCACGACGTGCGGAATGTTGAGCTCGGCCGCCAGCTCACAGGAAAACAGCGGGCCTGCACCACCTGCGGCCACGAGGGCGAAATCGCGTGGGTCGTAGCCGCGAGAGGTGGAGTTGCGCTCGATAGCCTGAGCCATGTCAAAGCGCTGAAGCTGGAGGGCGCCCTCGGCGGCCTCGATGACGGTCATGTCCAGGGAGCGCGCCAGAGGCTCGAAAGCGGCCTTGGAGAGGTTGGCATCCAAGGCCCAGTCGCCGGAGGCGAGTCCACGCTCGGGACGCAGGCGTCCAAGAATGGCCTGGGCGTCGGTGGAGGTTGGTTCGGTGCCGCCGTGTCCATAGCAAGCAGGGCCAGGGCGCGCGCCAGCCGATTGCGGGCCAACGCGGAACACGCCACCATCGTCTTTGTAGGCGATCGAGCCGCCGCCGGCACCGATGGTGTCTACGTCAACCATGGGCACCATCGCCTGATAGTCACCGATCTTCGTGTCAAGGAGATGCTTCATCTTGAGTTGGCCGTCGACGGCCACGCCGATATCGGCAGAGGTGCCGCCGATATCGAGGGTGATCACGTTGTTGAAACCGGAGTGTTTGGCCGACCAAATGCCACCGATTAGACCGCCGACTGGACCTGACATCATCAAAGAAACGGGGTGCTTGGCGGCGTCCTTGATCGGGGTCATGCCACCAGAGGACTGCATGAGTTGAATCTCATGTCTAAAGCCCAGCGCCTTGACGACCTCGCGCAGGCGAGAAAGGTAGCGGCCCACGGACGGCCCCACGAAAGCGTTGAGCGCGGTCGTGGAAAATCGCTCGTACTCGCGATAGAGCGGAATAACCTCAGAAGATACCGAGAGGAAGACGTCCGGTGCTTCCTCCTTCACGATGCGGGCGACGATCTGCTCGTGGATCGGGTTGAGATAGGAGTGCAGCAAACATACCGCGATAGCCTCTACCCCGCGCTTGACTAAGGTGCGGACTTTTTCCCGGACTTCGTCCTCATCGATTGCGATGACAATTTCGCCGTTGGGGGCGGTGATGCGTTCTTTCACTGTCAGGCGATCGCGGCGCTTGACCAGTGGGCGCGATTGCCAGGGAAGCTCTTGCTGAAGAGAGAAGTTCAGAGGCTTCTTGTGGCGCGCGATGTGCAAGATGTCGCGGAACCCTTCCGTGGTGATGAGACCAACGTGCGCGCCGCGACCAGTGAGCGCGATGTTGGTGGCCACTGTGGTTCCATGCACGATCTCGTCGACGTCTGCAACCTCGATGCCAGCCTTCTTGGTGATCGCAACGAGACCATTGACCACAGCCTTGCCTGGGTCGTCCGGGGTGGAAGGGACCTTCTCCACTGTGACGACGCCGTCCTGATCGAGGTAGACGTCGGTAAAGGTTCCGCCAACATCAATTCCAATACGCTTCATGTGCTCTCACACCTTCCCAGGTAGTGCCAAAATCTGTATCGCTCTTAGGTCGTTTGAGCCCATATAAGGTTCGAGCGCCCTGTGGCGTTCCACGTACGTGGTTGTTGCAAATAACTCGACATAGCTCCTCAATGCGAGCTACCGCCATAATACCTACTTCTCTATAGAAATCTATCTTTGGATTCATCTTTTTCGCTATTAACCTGCGTATTAGAATTTCTATAGGAAAATCAAAATTATGAAAATAATGCTTGCACAAGTTTCTCTATGCGGTCTATCGTTGCTATCAGCGCAACACCAGACCGGTAGAGGCGCCGAACACAACTCGGGGACGTTGCACCCCGCCTTCCCTTGCCCACCAAGGGAAGGAAGCTTATGGCGAAGCCACCACGGCGGACCCTTTATCAACGAAAAATCCAGTCAAGGTAGAAGGAGCGCCATCATGGCAGAGAAGTCACTTGCAGAACTCAACGACCTCCTCGTCGAGGCATTTGAGGCCAACACTGCTGAGTACAAGAAGCGTGGTTTCCAGCGTCGCGTCGGCTACGGCACCCGTCCGGCCGTCATCCACATCGACATGGCGAACGCTTGGACCCGCCCAGATCACGTATTTTCCTGCGAGAACATGGACACCATCATCCCGGCCTGCCAGAAGCTCAACGACGCCGCCCGCGCCAAGGGAATTCCGGTTATTTACACGACCACGGCCTATGAGGTCACCGATCCCGCCAAGCCAAACGACATGGGCCTGTGGGTTCACAAGATCCCGCTGGATACCCTGGCCATCGGCTCCGAGGACGCGGAGATCGACTCCCGCATTGCGCCACAGGAAGGTGAGATCGTCATCACCAAGAAGCGCGCCTCCGGCTTCGCCGGCACCAACCTCGCACAAATTCTCACCGCTTTGCATGTTGATACCGTCATCATTACCGGCGTGACCGCCGCTGGCTGCGTACGCCACTCCGTCGAAGATGCCGTCGCCTTGGGCTTCCGCCCGATTATTGCCAAGGAGGCTGTCGGCGACCGCGTTGCGGGCGTTGTCGCCTGGAACCTGTTTGACATGGACGCCAAGTTCGGCGACGTGGAAGCCACCGACGACATCGTCGCTTACCTCAACTCCCTGCCTCCTTTCGAGGAGCAGAAGCCAACTTTTAAGGACTCCATCACCGCCTAACCCACCTCCTGCTCTCATTCCACTGCTTTTCTCCTGGCAAAGCCCTCCGCCCTCCGCCCCACCCCTTGGTGTCGGAGGGCTTTGCTCTGTTTTCTTCCCATTCCCTTGCCGTGAACCCCAACCCCCATTGCACGCGCAGGCTTTGAGCGTCTGCCTGCGATATCAGCAGGATCACTCAAGCTCCTGCCCCACGATGCCCGGCTTTCACGCCTTCCCGGCCTCTTCCTCCCCCAACCCGCGTGCCCGGCCTCTCCTCAATGACGCCCGTTACCCCCGGCCAAGCTCATCCTGGAACAACCACTAGCCACGAAAATTGGATGCCAACCCGCCGGGAGCCTGCTCGACCCTTGGCCCCCACGACGCACGAGGCCGCCGACCAAGTTGAACCCGGTCGGCGGCTTCTGTTGCCCACAGCTGGTGATATTAGCCTTGCACAACCAAGGCCTTGACTTCGTCGAAGCGCAAGGGGTCAAACAGCGGGACGCCACAGGTCTGAGCGCCGGTGAGGACCATATTCGAGAGCAGCTCGCCCACGACCGGCACGAATTTGAAGCCGTGCCCGGAAAAACCACAGGCGAAAACTATGTCCCGGTTTTCCGGCCGCGGGTCGCGACCGATAACGAAGTGCTCGTCGGGGGTGGTGGTGTACATGCACGCGCGCGCATTAATCGGGGCGCCTTCGCCCAATTGGGGCAGGGTGATCGACAGACGCTTCTGCAAAGTCGCCAGCTCCTCATCGGTAACAACTCGATCAAGGTTATCAGGGTCGGAGGGACGCCCGGCACGGAAGAAGGCCACCTTGCCACCGCCATCCGGGCCATCGATAGCCGGGAAGCCGTAAATCTGCTCGAAGTTCTCGGTTTCATGGATATAGACCGGACCGTTGGCAAAGTCCGCGTAGGCCTCCCCCACGTCAAACCAGTGCATGACCTGACGCTCAACCACCATCGGGATCTTTAGCTCCGCGAGTAGCTTTGTCGCCCACGCGCCGGCTGTCACCACGGCGGTCTTTGCCTGGTAACACCCGGAGTCGGTGGCCACCTCGACGCCACCTTCGGGCAGCGCCTTCAGCCCAATGACCTTCTCCCCCTCATGAATTTCGGCACCATTTTCGCGAGCACGCTTGACTTGGGTTGCCACGGTTTCTTCGGGGATCACATAGCCGGCATTGGATTCATAGACAGCCTTGTCAGTCGGCGCCGGGCTCAGATGCGGGAAGCGCGCTGTGATTTCCTCGGCGTTGAGAATTTCATGAGGCAGGTGGTGCAGCTCGGAGGCCGCCTTCGAACCCGCAAAGGTCACGCTGTCCTCCGGTCCGAAGTAGATGCCTCCGGTGCGAAAGAACAGGCCATCGCCGCCACCGTGGCGGTGATAGGCGTCGAGGTCGTCATAAAGCTCATAGGCCCGCTTCAGAAGCGGCACATAGTCGGGGTGCTCGAAGTAGGACTGACGGATGATCCGCGATCCGCCGTGGCTCGATCCCTGATCGTGGGCGATGGAAAACTGCTCAATTCCGATGACCTTCTTACCGGCCATCGCGAGCCTATCCGCAGCGGCTGAACCCATTGCACCGACACCGATGATGATGACATCGGCCTGCGCCAATTCTGCCATGTCGGACCCTCCTTGAAAATGCATGTCTCGTACCGTAATGAGCCTCGTTATAAGGCCCTTACCATCCTAAAGCTTTTTCTATAGCTCTATAGGTTTTTATTCTTGTGGCCCACTCCTTTTGGCCTCCCACATGCGAAATCTTGGTCACAGGCGCAGTGGTTTTTGCCTTAGCGCACACAGGTGGCGCACCGATACCGCCGCAGGCCTCATCGGCGCGGCATGTGGGTGGGGAGTTTTTCCTCCACGCTGGCTGTCATTGGGTGCGACGGCGGCACATGACGCGGCTGGGCGCCTATGCTGCAAGACGTCTGGGATCATGCAAACGCAGGTATTACAATGGTTGTTTTCGCATCGCGTTAGGAAGTCTTTGTATGTCAGAATTCGGTGGGCCGCTTATCGTACAGTCCGACAAGACTGTCCTTTTGGAGACCGACCATCCGCTCGCCAACGAGGCCCGCGCCGCGCTGGCACCTTTTGCCGAGCTCGAGCGCGCCCCGGAGCACGTCCACACCTACCGCATTACCCCGCTGGCACTGTGGAATGCGCGCGCGGCCGGCCACGACGCCGAACAGGTCGTCGACGTGCTCGAGCGTTACTCGCGTTTTCCGGTTCCGCAGGCATTGCTTATCGACGTCGCCGAGACCATGTCCCGTTACGGCCGCGTGCGCTTGCACAAGCACCCAGCTCACGGGCTGATTCTGGAATCCCGCGAGCCCGCCATCCTGGCTGAATTAGTCCGGCACAAAAAGATCGCCCCCATGTTCGGCCCACAAATCGATGCCGAGACCCTCGTGGTTCACCCATCTGAGCGCGGAAGGCTCAAGCAGGAGCTGCTGAAGATCGGTTGGCCCGCCGAGGATCTCGCCGGCTACGTCGACGGCGAAGCCCACCCTATCGAGTTGTCCACCGCGCACGAGGACTGGTCATTGCGCGACTACCAGGAGTACGCCGCGGAGTCTTTTTGGGAGGGCGGTTCCGGCGTGGTGGTCTTGCCCTGCGGTTCGGGAAAGACGATGGTGGGTGCGGCCGCGATGGCCAAGGCGAAGGCGACCACCCTCATACTGGTCACCAACACCGTGGCCGGACGCCAGTGGCGCGACGAGCTACTCAAGCGCACGAGCCTGACTGAACAGGAGATAGGCGAGTACTCCGGGGAAAAGAAGGAAATCCGACCCGTCACCATCGCCACCTACCAGGTTGTTACCCGCAAGACGAAGGGCGAGTACCGCGCCTTAGAGCTTTTCGATTCCCGCGACTGGGGACTCATTATTTACGACGAGGTTCACCTCTTGCCTGCGCCGGTGTTTAGCCTGACCTCCGGATTGCAGTCCCGCCGGCGCCTGGGGCTTACCGCAACGCTCGTTCGCGAGGACGGCCGCGAGGGCGACGTGTTCTCGCTCATCGGACCGAAACGCTACGACGCACCGTGGAAGGAGCTGGAGGCACAAGGCTACATTGCGACCGCCGAGTGCGTGGAAGTGCGCACCGTCATGACGGAGCTTGAGCGCATGGACTACGCCACCGCGGCCGCCAAGGATCGGTATCGAATCGCCGCCAGTTCGCGCTCGAAGTGGCAACCGCTCCAGCGCATCCTTGATCACCATGCCGGCCAGCCCACGCTGGTCATCGGCGCCTACATTGATCAGCTCGAAAGAATCGGCCAGGAACTGGGCGTGCCCGTCGTTGATGGGAAGACCTCCAACGCCAAGCGGGAAAAGCTTTTCGAGTCCTTCCGTACAGGCGAAATCACAACCCTGGTGGTATCCAAGGTGGCAAACTTCTCCATCGACCTCCCGGAGGCTGCCGTGGCGGTGCAGGTCTCCGGCACCTTCGGATCACGCCAAGAAGAAGCCCAGCGATTGGGCCGTTTATTGCGCCCCAAGGCCGACGGGAACGAGGCCTTCTTCTACACCATCGTCAGCCGCGACAGCCTCGATTCTGAGTACGCCGCCCACCGCCAGCGTTTCTTGGCTGAACAAGGTTACGCCTACCGCATCGTCGACGCCGATGACTTAGCCCCCTCCTTGCCCACCATCACCGGGCAAGCGAGCAACAGCCAGCAACGATGAGCAAACCCGACGGCCCTATCACTTATACTTAGGTATTTGAAGTAGCTAGGACGTAAGCCAGGACGGACCGCGCATGAAACCCTGCTACGGTGCTATGCGCGGCCACCTCATGGACATGCATAAGCCTCTTAACCGCCACGATCTGCAGGAAGCACGAATCACGCCATGCCAGTTTTTTCCTTTAACGTCGATGAAGCGTACGCGAAGAAGAACAACGAGCTGCTCAAGGACACCCGGCGCCTGCAAGCCTCTGCTGCCCTCTTCGGCCTCGTGCAGCTGGCGATCGGCTTCAGCATCTTTTTGTACGTCGGCCGCGATACCCTCGGTTGGATCGTGCTCGCCGTGTTCGCCTTGATGTCGTTGGTCAGCTTCGCCATGATCGCGATCATCCCCAAGCAGGTCGGGTCTGCCACTTCCTTGTATGCCAAGTACGATCTGGCACCCGCGATGATCGCGCAGGTAGACCCCCACGGCCTCAAGCTGTTGGCCTTGGTCAACCTCAATATCGACCCCGCGCAGCCGCCGCGCTATGGGCTAGCGATGCGCTCTATCACCAAGCTGGATGGCCACAAGCGTGAGATTGGCGAGCGAGTTCCTGCAGTTGCGGTCTCCGGGCGCCGCTCCTCCCACTCGCAGGCCACCTGGGATGAGATCTCGCCCATGCCGATTGCTTGGGCGACGCAGGATGCCCAGACCATCGCACGCGCGGAAAAGGAGATTCCGGCGACGCTGTGGTCCACGCTGGAAAGCAACCTCGATCGGCTGGCCGATGTTCGCGCCACCCGCTTTAACCTTTTGGAGCTGGATTAACGATCGCAAGCGGCCAAGCCTGCCTTATTGATTCCCCATAAGCGAGCTTGCCCAATAAACCCCTTTCACCGATCGTAAAGCTTTATTTCTTCGCCTCCCCTTTGCACCGCCTAGGCTTCGTGCAGAGGGGTTATTAATTCCCATCCGGTCTCGTGAGCGAGCAACCGCGCGCCGAAGTGGCTGTTGACAGCGATGATCGCGCTGTTGTCGTCGGCAAGCGTGGTACCCACCCGGCGGACACCGCCATCGATCTCACGAAGCCTGCGCCATAAACCTGCCTTCGTCGCGGTGGCTAGGCCGCGCCCGCGCCACGGCGGCGCAACCACGGTGAGATCTTGGGCGACCATTTCCCTACTGGCACCCGGGTCGTGGCTAAGGCTCGACATCGCGATGAGCCGGCGATGAGCGTGATCATTGCCCGCCGAGCCCGTGCTTGCAGGATCGTCGGGACCTTCGACCACCGCTGTCATAATGAAGCTGCCGCGTCGTTGCTCACGGGCGGCAATGGCTTGCAGGCGCTGCGGCGTCCACGGTTGCGGATCGTTGGTGAGGCTGCCGTGCGGGACATCGCGGTCGGCGATATCTAACAGACGGCACAAATCCTCAACCATGTCCGCAGGTGGCATCGCACCGGTGAAATACCGCAACCTACATCCCTCGGGCAACGGATATGCCTGTTCCTTGTCGAGCGCCCCGTCAAGGTCTACCGCATACACCCCTGCCCGGTAGGCCAACCGGTAGCCAAGCTCACGAAGGAGGCTAGCCTTCGGGTCACGCTCGGAATCGACGCTGAGCAATCCGGTCTGGATAATGGTGCGGCCATGGACGCGGGCTACTTCTTCGCCCAACCGAACCAATTTCTCCATCACGAGGCGCGCGGTGGTATCGAGCGGCTGCCCGGGCAGAGGTGCTATGCCTGCATCGAAGGTGATCGCTACCTCAGCGAGCAATGGATTGTTCACGTTGGGCACGGTGACGAGAACAAAGCCGAGGTAATCGAAGTTGCGCTCATCGCCAAGCACCGGCACCTCGAAAACGTCTAACCCACCTAGCTGTGTTATGTCCATGGGGTTTTTGGACACGGAGTCCAAAGACCTTTTGGACAGGGAGTCTAGTTACTTGTTGGACAGGGAGTCTAGCCACTTTTTGGACGGGGAGTCTAAGGGGTTTGTGGGCAAGTTTTAGGCGCTGGGCGGTCTACGGCTTTTTGCGTCGCGAGGGCCGCGGTCGCGACAGGATCGGTTTGATCTCCGGCGGGCGGCGGTGCCACATCCCTTCTACATGTCCGATGTTGATCTGTCCTCCGGCCGGTCGGTGCAACAAGGTAATGGGTAGGGGGAAGGAGAATAAAAGCTCGCCGTCATGCGCGGTAAAAAACTCCGCATGATGGGTGCCGACATGGCTGTAGATCATTCTATTTTTCCATCGAGTGCCGACATACAAACGGTGCTTGAGGATGGTCACGACACCACTTCGGTTGATCCAAAGTTCGTCGGGGATGCCCCAGTCGTTGCTTGACGCTGAGCCTGCGGCAGTTACGCTGGGGGTATCGATAGGGTGTGAATCCTGGTGGATTGGCTCATTATCGTGTTCACACGCCTTGGGTGAAGCTGCAACTTCTCCCAAGGTGTTTTTCCTTTCCTCGGGGACTCCATCGTGCATGCTGTGGTAGTACGAGGCGATTTTGGCCCACAACACATCTGGATCAAGAGGCTGTTTAGGTGGGGTGGCGTGGTCGAGAATCTCGCGGGCTTGTGCCGGAGTGATGTGCATTTTGCCGTGGTTGAGGCCTTGGTGACGTCGCTTGGTGTTGTAGTAGGTGCGATACTCCACGAGCAGCTGTTGGACTTGCCCGAGTGTTGTGGGGGTGCGCGCGTCAAGGTACCGGATGATCGTTTGGTGGGATCGTTCGTCTTTACCTTGGGTTTGTGGAGCGAATCCAGCAATAGACCACACACCCAGATGTGCCAGCCATCGTTCGGTGTCCGACAGTCGCCCTCGGTGGTAGGTAGCGAAGGCCTCACCGTTATCGGATAGCACCTCCTGAGGACAGCCATATGAATCCATTGCAGCCGCCAATGTGGCGCGTGCATCGACACCGTTCTCGGGTGCACTGAATGCTTGCGACCCTACATCAAAACGACTCGCATCGTCGATGAGCTGGTAGATCGTGATCTGGGTATGCGCTGTATCGAACAGGCGATAGACAAAGCCATCGATCTGCCACAGCTCATTGACCTTCGCACGCGCAAACCGCCTGTACGAGCTTCGGGGACGCTTCCGAGCATTCTCGTCAACAACACCAGCTTCGTGAAGCCACAAGGCGATCGTCGAGCGCTGCGGAGGATTTTCCATCCGAAGGTCATCGAGCAAGTAGTAGTAGATTGACCACGGCCCATAGTCACGGCCAGTTTCTTTCAGAACCTGGCGGGCCTGGACAACCAGTTGGCGTAGCTCGACACCGAATTTTCGGGTAGGATTCTTCGGTGCTGTTGAATCTGGGATAATTCCTGCTCGGCCGCGTTCGGCGATGCGATGTTTGATGTTGTTGTATGTCTGCCTGGACACGCCGATTTCCTTGCAGAACTTTGTGATGGTCTTGCCGTCACGGACGGGATCGAAATCCGCGATCTTCTTACGGATATGAGTTGGAATAGCCATCTGCATATTCCAACCCGAACCACGTCCAAAAAGCTTATAGACATCACGCCCACAAACCCCATGGACTCCCCGTCCAAAAACCAACTAGACTCCCTGTCCAAAAAGCCTATGGACTCCCCGTCCAAAAAGTCCCTAGACAGGACATAACCCACCTAGCTGCGCCCTAGCGTCGTGGCCATCGGCCAACTCGGGCTCTGCGTTAATCAGTGCGTACATCAGGCAGGCGCCTTGCGGGCTCGGTTGTAAACCATATACAACGGCCTCCACGCTCATGGCGGCACCGATGTCACCGGTGACCTCTTGTGTTGCGAGGTTTGCGCTAAACACATAGGACAACACAACATCAGAGACCTCCTCACCGCGCAGCACCCCCGTTTCCCCCGAAAGCCACTGCCCTTCTTCAGGCTGCGAGACCGCGATGACCTGCCAAGGGCCGGGTGCGCCCGTCGGGTCAGTATCCGCAGACACGAACGCCACATCCGTGGCACATGCCTGACGTCCGAGGCCTTCGGTCGGTTGAGAGGTGTTCATAGCCTTTCATGCTAGAACAACCACAACCCCTCCCCCGCCATGACTGCGGCATCACAGCTAGGACCCGCCGGGGAAAGGGCATGCCGGGCGAACGCGGTGCGGTGTGCGTCGGCAAGCGCAGGCCTACATGGTCGATGCTGAAGCCAGGGAGGCCACACGCGCATAGACGGCGCCGCGATGCGACTAACATCTGTGCCATGAAAAACATCGGTGTCACCCGCATGCAGGAATTCGGCGAGACAGTCTTTGCCACCTTCTCCGCCCGCGCCGCCGAGCTAGGCGCCATAAATCTTGGCCAAGGCTTCCCCGACACGGACGGGCCTAACGCCATGCTCGAGCGCGCCCAGCAAGAGATCGCCCGGGGCAATAACCAGTATCCGCCGGGGCTGGGCATGCCCGTGCTGCGGGAAGCCGTGGCTTGTCACCAATCGCGTTACGGGCGCACCATCGATCCCGCGACGCAGGTCCTTATCACCGTCGGCGCGACGGAGGCCATCACCGCCGCCGTCACCGCACTCGTCGAACCCGGCGAGGACGTCATCGTCTTTGAACCCTATTTTGACTCCTATGCCGCGGCGATTTCGCTAGCCGGCGGGCGGCGCGTTGCAGTATCCCTGAAACCGGCTGGTGACACCTGGACGTTAGACACAAAGGCTTTCGAGCAGGCGATCACGCCGCAAACAAAGCTGGTTATCTGCAACAGCCCCCACAATCCCACCGGCGCAGTGTTCGACCGCGCCGTGTTGGAGGAGTTCGCCCGAATAGTGGTCGCCCATGACCTCCTCGTGGTCTCCGACGAGGTCTACGAACACCTTGTATTCCCGCCTGCCACCCACACGCACTTAGCAAGCCTGCCGGGAATGTGGGAGCGCACCGTCAGCGTTTCCAGCGCCGCTAAGACCTTCAACGCCACCGGTTGGAAGACCGGCTGGGCAGTCGGCCCGCAGCCACTGATCAAAGAGGTCCAGCGCGTCAAGCAGTATTTGAGCTATGTAGGTGCCGCCCCTTTTCAGCCCGCGGTCGCCTATGCGCTGGACAATGAGTTGGCCTGGGTGGATGCCATGGCCGCCGGGCTTGCCAAGAAGAAGCAGTTGCTTGCCGACGCGCTGCGCGCCGCTGGGCTCAAGGTCTACGACTCTCATGGCACCTACTACCTCGTTGCCGAACTACCCGAGGCATTCGCCGACGACATGGCCTTTTGCACCTATCTCATCGAAGAGGTTGGTGTGGCTGCGATACCGATCTCCGTGTTTTGCGATCACAAGGACGATTGGCGCAGGAAGGTTCGTTTCGCCTTCTGCAAGAAGGACGAAACGCTCATAGAAGCCTGCCGACGCATCCAGGACCGGCTTCACCTCGCCTAGGCCACAACGATAGGACGCACCGCCTGGCACATTCAGCCAGCGCAGGCCTGGGCCTTCTTAGGACTGTTCCTTCCCGACGATTTCACCAAGCGGATGCATCTGCATGCGTGTTCCTTGACGTTCGTCGATCCTTATTCAGACGAGTGCAGATCAATAAGCGAGCGTGCCAACCGATCCATACTCATAACCACAAGTTGGTCACCAGGGCGCACATAATTCAACGCACCATCCAACCCAGGACGGTCAGTAGACGAACCGCTGACGGTATCGGTAAAAATGCGAAAGCATTTCTCTTTCTTCAACGCTGCGGTTTGCCGCTCTAAGTTTTGGTCTTTAGAGCTAACCCGCGCGTAGCCGACTTTCTGTCCGGAAATAACCTCGGAATGTTCAGGAATATCTAGAGGTAGTGGCGGTTCTGTTCCATTATCCATAACCCCACCCTAGTGAACATGATGTTTGCGAGGGGGTTTGTAATTCAAAAACCGTTCTTTTGGGGTGTACCCTATCCAGACAACCTCTTAACTTATCGAGATTCAGGAAGACGCAGAGTGTCGTCATCGGCTGGGATATCTAAGTGGACGAGCGTAACTTATGTTCCGCTCTATGTGAGGTTAATCGTCGTGCAGCTTTGTTCACATAGAACAACTGTATTCTCGTTGCCTTCGACATAAACCTGTGTAGGCTTCGAGGCTTGAGTCGAATAGGTCAAATAGATATCCAAAACAAAGTTTAAGACTTCCACAATTGCCACAACAACACTTGCACGTATGGCGATGGTTTCCTTTCTCAGACGAGAATTTTTACTCCTTTACGACTCCTATTTCACGATGGAGTAGAACTTCTACTCCATCGTGAAATATCAAACATGGTAATAGGAACGGGTCACCCGAAAAATTGTTGCCCAAGGCATACTCCATAAAATATATGTGCACTCGAGGAACGGGACCTCTGTCTGCCACATTAAGTGAGCCGAAACCAGCTAGGGGCCGAATGAGTATTTATATCGCGAACAGCTAGACAATGAAGTTAACTAATTAGACAAGATTTTGACATATTTTCCATCGTTGATAACAGGAGGGCGCATTCCATGATCGAAAACGAATTTTCCCAAAACTTGCCTGATGATACAGATACGTTAAAAGCGCTTTTCTACTCATACGCTGACCAGTTCGGCCACGACCTAAACAAGCGCAATCAAGTAAATCAGATACTAAAAGCGATATCCGAAAAAATCATCCATCAAACAGACTTAGAAAAATTCCGGGGCAGCTCAGAAATGCTGAGCGACCAGAATTTACGCCAAATTGGCCTGGTGATCTCTCAGGCAGCTGCGACAGAACACGCCGCGGGGCAGATCATTGCAGTCTCAGAGTCTGGCCCATTCGATCCGCCAATTAATAAAGCATGGACACGCTCAGGAACTCAACTGCAGGAGAGCCTGAAGCCCCATGTTCCCGAGGCCCTCTTAGATCGGCTGAAAACCGCAATTGATCTCCGCAATGAAGTAGCACATAGTTTCCAGGTCGAGATAACGGATACGGAAGCATATGAACGACTTGGGCTGCCTGTGGATGCCATACAGTCCGGCGATCGCATTACCTTGAAAAGGAATCCCAAGAAGGGCGCCGCCTCTTTTAAAACTCTTATCTGGAAAGGCGATAGCCTTAAGTCACTTCACAAAGAGCTCATCGCCATTGAGGGGGAACTCGAAAAGATCCTGTGGGAGAAGATCAACACCCTCCTTTAGCGCAGGGTCCACGTAGTCACCAACGACTCACCCCTGTTTACCAGCCAGCCCCAGTCCGGCCCGGACCAGATCCGTAACTGGCTGATCAACGGCAACCTCATCGACGCGAGCATTGCGCTGCAGACCGCGATGTTCTACAACACAGGAATCGCCACCTACGTGTGGATCCCCGACAAGAACAAGGAACCCCGGTGTGTTGGAATGTTGCTATAACCGGTAGAGACCTTTATACGAATGAAGCTATCGCCGCGTTCATTCCTAATAAAGAATTAAGTGCAGATATACGGCGATAGCTTACCGATCAAGTTTTCTATCGCTAGCACGTAGTTTAAGCTCATAACCAACAAAAACTGTCAAGAAAGTGATTTCTACCATGGGTTAATTCGGAAATATTGTTGGCGGATTTCTGTCATCCCTGGGAGGATCTGACGATGAATGGTATTGCGATGGCTGCAACACCAAGTTAAACGACCAGCCAGGCTTCACGACTGATTGTCCAACGTGGGAATGCGCAGAATGCGGCCGTGATAATGACGTAACAAGCGCCAACCTCTACGACAGCCATGAGCACTACCAGGAGGTCATGGGGATACCCCCGTGCCCCACTTGCGGAAACATGGTTCAAGGGGGTGCGCCCGATGCCACTTATTGGTTCAACTGTACTGGCTGTAGCGAGCGCTTCTACTTGGAGAACGGGGAACTCATCAGCCCCTTTGGCGATAGCCGTCGCTCTACCGGGCGTACGTGCGAGAGCTGTCAGCAGGAGCTTCGCGGTGACTTCACTGCACCATGGGAGGATGGCGGAAACTCCTACGGTTATGTCCAGTGCGCGTCTTGTGGATATAAAAATATGATGGATATGGGCTAGTAAACCTATATATTCGCGTCTACTAAGAGGTACCGGTGGGATTGACTGGGCCATACCCTATTTGCAAGCCACGACAGTCTGTGGAGCAGTGGGGATTGCTACATCTAGCTCCGTGCCAATTCTTTTCGGCAACGACAGCCCCACATCGCTTGGCGTAATCTATGTTTTCCCTATCTTGGCTTTTTGATCCAGATAGTGATTATCGTTTTAGCCGCTTTGAAAGCAAACGGGGTGTGCACATTCCCGGCAGAAAAAGAATAACCCCTGCACAAAGAGGAAAAACGATGACTACCCCGCCCAGCAAGCAATCGAAAACACGCACCTGCACTACGTACTTATCATCGCCTGCGCACGCACCCGAGACTACGCAGAAGCCAAGGACTGGGGCAGACAACGCCGCCCGATGCCTCACCGAACTAGCCAGACTCCTCTCCCCCACTTCCCCACTATTCCCCAACATGCGACAGCTGCGCTCAATTATTCACGCCGTGCAGCAAAGCCTCGCCCGACAACAGCAGCCCCAGGACTTAGAAAAAGGGCTAGACCTCATCACCGCAATAGAAGAACGCCTAACCTCAAAGCATAAGTAGCCTTGCTCTACAAGGTTTTCTTCAAAGAGGTTATTACTCACTGCCTACCGGCAGGGGAACCGTATATTGCCTATGGCTTGAGCCATTTAATTTGAGCGTTTCTTGCTGTCGATTCGGGGTAGTTGGTACCGCGAGTCCGCGTAGTTGGTACCGGTGTTCCACGTATCTGGTACTGCAAGGGGTTTTCTTTCATAGTTGATGCTGGCGACACCGCAATCCGGTGGTGTCGCGTCAACTTTTACTTGGAAGGAGCCGGTCCTTGTGGCTAACTTCAAACAGATCATCGCGATGTGCCTTGATGGTGCTAGCTACGCGCAGATCACACACGCATTGGGATGTTCACGACGAGAAGTATCCCGCGCAAAGAAAGTCATCAACGATGAGGTACTAACTCCAGAGCGTTTCCGTCAGCTCCCACCGGGATGGTTTGATGATCGATTCAGTGATGGCCGGAGTAAGCGGACGATGTCCTACGACCAGCCTGATTTTCATGCTCTTGCACGCAAGCTGAAAAGTACGAAGCACGTGACCAGGCACAAGCTGTGGATGGACTACTTGTCGCAGCCTTGTCCGACGGATAAGGCAAAGTACCAGTACTCCCAGTTTTGCAGTGGGCTCAATGAATTTCTGCGTGCTAATGATCTTGTCGAAGTCGTCACCCATGAGCCCGGGCAAGAGCTTTATGTCGACTGGGCCGGTGACAAAGTGCCAGTGGTGGATCAGGCCAGTGGTGATACCGCATTCAAGGCGTCATTGTTTGTCGCGGTCAGCCCGTACTCAGGACTGATGTACGTTACTGCTGCTGCGAATGAGAAGATGCCGGCTTGGATTGAGTGCCATGTTAAGGCGTTGAACTATCTTGGCAAATTACCGGCGGTCATCGTGCCGGATAATGCTTCTACGGCGACTTATCGGCCGAAAAAGACCTCTACATATCGGATGGTCACTGACCGCTACGCAGCGTTTGCTGACTATTACGGGGTCACGATCGTGCCGACTCGGCCCGGCAGGCCACGCGACAAAGCGGCAGTAGAACGTGCCGTGAAAATCGCCTACACCAAAATCCTGGGTTACTTCAACGACGAGGTCTTCTATAGCCTTGATGAGCTTAATGAGGCGATCGCTGATCGGCTTGCCGATATCAACAGCGCAATGACGCGGCCTGATGGCTCAACACGGCGCATGCGCTTTGATAAAGAAGAGGCACCAGTGATGCGCGATCTTCCGCCGACGCCGTTTACGGAAGTGTCTTATAAGCGGCTTAAAGTCGATCGTAATTGGCACATCACCTGTGACTATCAGTACTACTCTGTGCCATTTCAGCTGGTAGGAGAATCGGTAACAGTCAGGCTCACCCCGCAACTGGTGAGCATCTTCAGCGGGGAGCAGCTTGTTGCTGAACACACGCGCCTTCACGGATTTAAATACCGGTATTCCACAAACCCTCAGCATGCACCGCGTGGCGATGATGAAGGCCACAAGGCGCTTACCCGTGATGAGCTTTTGGCCTGGGCCTCGTCGTTTGGGGCAGCAACGCACGCAGTCATAGCGATGATCCTCGACCGCAATAGTGCCGCCGTACCCCGCGGACTCATCCAGGCACGCAACGTGCTGGCCAACCTGGGCAAAAAGCACAACAAAGCCACCCTGGAACCTGCATGCCAGCAGGTCTTAGACAAGAAACTGGCCCCCACGATGGCAGTGATCAAACGCATCCAGACTGACATTGCCCACGTCCAACAACATCCCGGGTCACCAGGGCTAAAAACACAGCCTGTGGCCAAGCGCCAACCACGCCCAAGTACCCCGCTTACCGGCGAGGTGGCCGATGCCGTCTTTATCCGGCCTGCTGATCACTACGAAAACTAGAAGGAGTGTAAAAATCATGAGCAGCATCGATGACGAGATTGTGCGGGCGAAAATGCGCAAGCTTCGCGTATCAACCTTCGCTGACATCTTCTACGAGGTTGTCAACGACGAGGCCTATGCGGATGCGCTACCAGAAGATATCTTCCTCGCCGCAGTCGAAGAAGCCTACACACAACGCCAACAGCGCAACATTGCCAAGGCTATCACCCAGGCTAAATTCCGATACCCGGATGCGAGCCTTGCTGAAGTCACCCGGGCAGAACAACGCGGCATCAACATGCGCCAGCTGAAACGGATCGCAGCGACCAACTGGCGGGAAAACCCGACCAACATTCACATCCTCGCACCGACGGGAACAGGCAAGACATACATTGCCTGCGCCATCGGCATCGCCGCATGCAAGGCTGGATATTCCGTGGCGTATTACCGGCTGGATCAACTTGTAGATATGCTCGCGGTCTTCTCACCGACTGACCAAAACTACCTCGATAAGATGCGGAAACTGATCAACGTCGATGTCCTTATCATCGACGATTTTATGACCATGAGCATCAACCAGCGCGGGCAAGAAGACCTAACCAAGATCATATTCGACCGCGACGGTCGGCTCCCGACACTTATCTCCTCCCAATCGGCCGCCGCCTACTGGGTTGAAACACTGCCAGACAGAGTCGGAGCCGATTCACTCGTTAGCCGCCTCAACAACGGCCACCGAATCCGTATCGGAGACTTCGACATGCGCAAGGCCACCGCCCCAATAGAACCGGACGAATAAAGCAAACAACCAGGCCGACTCGGTCGGCCCGGCCCCGGTACCAACTACCCGGAACCCGGCAGTACCGGGTCTCCGGAACACCGGTACCAAAAACCCGCATCTGACATCTTGCGTCCACGCGGAAGTACAATTCCAGCCGAACTCAGACCGCGTTTAACTGTCGCTCTAGAAACCCCAAACTCATCCATTGCATCCTCGATCCCTGGGTATTTTCCTGTTTGGCTAAAAGCATCTGCGAAGAAGGCTGCAATCCGGAAAGCAATACTCTTACCTCCAGCTGTCCTCCTCTTATTGGCTGCTTCCAGTGCCTTTCTCCGCTCTTGCGCATATTTCGGTTTTCCAGCGTTGTGCTGCTTTCTGTCCGCCTTTTCGTCCCATGGTGGCCAGTGCTTTGCGTTCGCTGCTGGTAACGCGTCCGGGAGCGCTAGCTCCTAGGCTTGTGCTGGTTTTAGATTGGGTGACATAACCGCGTACGCGCCGTGCCATGGTCTGACGGTCACGCATGGGCGGTATTTCGCTGTCTCGGCCTGCTCCACCTTGTTGTTGTGCAACGTTATAGGCATGCTCGTAGGCATCGATTATGGCTGCGTCTGTGAGTCGTTGTCCTGCTTTGCGTAGTCGGTAACCAATTTTTAGTGCGTGGCTAAACGCAGTTTCGTCGCGCGCTGCAACGCCCTGGCTAATCCAGCGCACGCGCACGCCGCCGATTAGTTCCGGGTCGTATTGATCAAGTTCTGCGCTCATTTCGTTTTCGACGTCGTCAGCAAGTGCTTTAAAGGCTTGGGCTTCTTCGCGACGAGTTTTGACCGCGTTAATAAGTTCACGGCCACTGTTAAATTGCTGGCGCTTGTTTTTAATGTGCTGGGATTGTCCCGCCATCTCGCGCACCTGCCTTAGAAAGTCTTGGAGGCGGATAACCCGGTCATGCTGGCAATACCAGCGATAAGCCTCCGGTGACTTTCCAGTATAAAAAGGACTCCGGCTAAACCGGTGCGCAAAATGAGGATCAGCCAGCGCAGGCCTGGGCCTTCTTAGGCCTGTTCCTTCCCGACGATTTCACCAAGCGTATGCATCTGCATGCGCGTTCCTTGACGTTCATCGATCCTTATTCAGACGAGCGAGTTGAGTTTTGTGCGGGGGATGTTTGGTAGTGGGGTTTTTGCTTTCCGGCGGTTCAAGTCACCGGCCACCATGTACACGGGGTGTCTGTGATGCGAAAAAAACGATGGGCACCGGGGAAGGGGGTTTTTCCTTGGTGCTCACCGTTTTGTTTTTGAAGTTTTTAGCGTCGGCGGTGACTTACTCTCCCACACCCTCCCGGGTGCAGTACCATCAGCGTGATTGGGCTTAGCTTCCGGGTTCGGAATGGGACCGGGCGTGTCCCCAATGCTATGACCACCGACACGTGTTATTGGAACAATAGGTTGTTTGTTGGTGTTGGTGTTGTGTTAGATACTGCATAGTGGACGCGATGATATTGTTGTTGTTTTGTTTTTAGCAGGATGTTTGTTGTTTGTTGGTAAATTAGTACCAGTCGTCTGCACATCTTGCGATGCTTCCAACTCTGGCCTATCAACCCCATAGTCTGTGGGGTACCTCGAGTGAAACCTCATCTTAAAACAGGCTTCCCGCTTAGATGCTTTCAGCGGTTATCCCTTCCGTACGTAGCCAACCAGCGCTGCTACTGGCGTAACAACTGGCACACTAGAGGTACGTCCGTCCCGGTCCTCTCGTACTAGGGACAGCCTTCTTCAAGTTTCAACGCGCGCGGCGGATAGAGACCGAACTGTCTCACGACGTTCTAAACCCAGCTCGCGTGCCGCTTTAATGGGCGAACAGCCCAACCCTTGGGACCTACTCCAGCCCCAGGATGCGACGAGCCGACATCGAGGTGCCAAACCATCCCGTCGATATGGACTCTTGGGGAAGATCAGCCTGTTATCCCCGGGGTACCTTTTATCCGTTGAGCGACACCACTTCCACACGTAGGTGCCGGATCACTAGTCCCTACTTTCGTACCTGCTTGAGTTGTCACTCTCACAGTCAAGCTCCCTTGTGCACTTACACTCAACACCTGATTGCCAACCAGGCTGAGGGAACCTTTGGGCGCCTCCGTTACATTTTAGGAGGCAACCGCCCCAGTTAAACTACCCACCAGGCACTGTCCCCAACCCAGATCATGGGCCAAGGTTGAGGTGCTCAATCCGATCAGAGTGGTATTTCAACTTGCGACTCCACACCACCTAGCGATGATGCATCAACGTCTCCCACCTATCCTACACAAACCGAACCAAACACCAATACCAAGCTATAGTGAAGGTCCCGGGGTCTTTTCGTCCTGCCGCGCGTAACGAGCATCTTTACTCGTACTGCAATTTCACCGGGCCTGTGGTTGAGACAGCAGGGAAGTCGTTACGCCATTCGTGCAGGTCGGAACTTACCCGACAAGGAATTTCGCTACCTTAGGATGGTTATAGTTACCACCGCCGTTTACTGGGGCTTAAATTCTCCGCTTCGCGCACCGCAAGGGTGTGCTAACAGGTCCTCTTAACCTTCCAGCACCGGGCAGGCGTCAGTCCGTATACATCAACTTCCACGTTTTCGCACGGACCTGTGTTTTTAATAAACAGTCGCTTCCCTCTATTCTCTGCGACCACCACCAGCTCAATCAGTCTGTCACCAGCAGTGGTCCCCCTTCTCCCGAAGTTACGGGGGCATTTTGCCGAGTTCCTTAACCACAGTTCACCCGAACGCCTTAGTATTCTCTACCTGACCACCTGTGTCGGTTATGGGTACGGGCCATGTACACACTCGCTAGAGGCTTTTCTCGACAGTATAGGATCACCAACATCCCCAACAATGGGTACGCATCACGCCTTACCCTTATATGTGATACGGATTTACCTATATCACGGGCCACACGCTTACACCACAATCCAATAAGTGGCTTGGCTACCAACCTGTGTCACCCCATCACTTGGCTACTACCAGATCAGGTCCCACGCACGCCCACCACAGATACAACAAGTTGCATATTGTGATGCTTGTGGGTGGTTAGTATCCCCGATTCACCATTGGGCGCGTATACACGGGTACCAGAATATCAACTGGTTGTCCATCGACTACGCCTGTCGGCCTCGCCTTAGGTCCCGACTCACCCTGGGAAGATTAGCTTAACCCAGGAACCCTTAGTCATCCGGCGGATATGTTTTCCACATATCATTCGTTACTCATGCCTGCATTCTCACTCGCACACACTCCACACCATCAAGTTACCCAGGTGCTTCATCGTCGTGCACGACGCTCCCCTACCCAACCAACAAACAAATGTTGATTGCCGCGGTTTCGGCGGTGTACTTGAGCCCCACTACATTGTCGGCGCAGAACCACTCGACCAGTGAGCTATTACGCACTCTTTCAAGGATGGCTGCTTCTAAGCCAACCTCCTGGCTGTCTTCGCGATCCCACATCCTTTCCCACTTAGTACACGCTTAGGGGCCTTAACCGGCGATCTGGGCTGTTTCCCTCTCGACCAACGGAGCTTATCCCCCGCAGTCTCACTGCCGTATTCTGACTTCACTGGCATTCGGAGTTTGGCTGACATTGCTAAGATTGTGGTCCCGCTCAACCAACCAGTAGCTCTACCTCCAGGAAGAAACACACGACGCTGCACCTAAATGCATTTCGGGGAGAACCAGCTATCACGGAGTTTGATTGGCCTTTCACCCCTACCCACAGCTCATCCCCTCAGTTTTCAACCTAAGTGGGTTCGCGCCTCCACAGCATCTTACTGCTGCTTCACACTGGCCATGGGTAGATCACCCCGCTTCGGGTCCAGAACATGCCACTAAAAACACCCTCGTTAGGATTCGCTTTCGCTACGACTACCCCACACGGGTTAACCTCGCGACATGCCGCTGACTCGCAGGCTCATTCTTCAAAAGGCACGCCATCACCCCACAAAAGAGGCTCTGACGGATTGTAAGCACACGGTTTCAGGTACTATTTCACTCCCCTCCCGGGGTACTTTTCACCATTCCCTCACGGTACTATTCCGCTATCGGTCAACTTGAGTATTTAGGCTTACCGGGTGGTCCCGGCAGATTCACAGCAGATTCCACGAGCCCGCTGCTACTCGGGGACACCAACAACACAACCAACACCACCTTCACGTACGGGACTCTCACCCTCTACGGCAGGTCATCCCAAACCACTTCCGCTAACAGCATTGACATTGCGCACCCAGCTGGCAGACCAGGAACAGTTGAACCCCACAACACCACACACACAACCCCTGCCAGGTATCACATGCACATGGTTTAGCCTCATCCACGTTCGCTCGCCACTACTAGCAGAATCACAATTGTTTTCTTCTCCTACGGGTACTGAGATGTTTCACTTCCCCGCGTAACCCCCACACCAGCTATGAATTCACCAGTGGGTAACCGCACATAACCACGGCCAGGTTTCCCCATTCGGACATCCTCGGATCAACGCTTTATTGGCAACTCCCCGAGGCTTAACGCAGCCTTACACGTCCTTCATCAGCTCAAGCTGCCAAGGCATCCACCGTGTGCCCTTAACCAAACAACACACACACAAAAAATTGCCAAAGACAAAAAATACTAAAAACAAAGAACAAGAAAAAAAAATTAATTCTCACCCCACCCACACAACACACAGTCATGCAGGCACAATGAAATTACATCGCGTCCACTATACAGTTCTCACACAACACACCCCACCACCACCAACCACCCACACCCCACAAAAAAAGAGGCACAAAAAAAGGCAGCAGTAGCAGCAAGGCCACCAGAAACACACACATGCATGTTCCAGACACCCAACAGCACACCAACACACACAGTTTGAGAAACACAAATCGCAACACACAACGTGGTGCGCATCATCCAGTCGATGCCACAAACCCCAACACCAGCCACACCCACCGTGTGGCACACATTCGTGTCGGGGTGGCATGCTCCACCCGGATTAGAAAAAACAAATGGTGACTAACCAGTCACCAACACAAAAAAAATATATGCTCCTTAGAAAGGAGGTGATCCAGCCGCACCTTCCGGTACGGCTACCTTGTTACGACTTCGTCCCAATCGCCGATCCCACCTTCGACCACTCCCTCCCCACAAAGGGGTTAGGCCATGGGCTTCGGGTGTTACCAACTTTCATGACGTGACGGGCGGTGTGTACAAGGCCCGGGAACGTATTCACCGCAGCGTTGCTGATCTGCGATTACTAGCGACTCCGACTTCATGGGGTCGAGTTGCAGACCCCAATCCGAACTGAGGCCGGCTTTCAGCGATTCGCTCACCCTCACAGGCTCGCAGCGCGTTGTACCGACCATTGTAGCATGTGTGAAGCCCTGGACATAAGGGGCATGATGATTTGACGTCATCCCCACCTTCCTCCGAGTTAACCCCGGCAGTCTCTCATGAGTCCCCGGCCGAACCGCTGGCAACATAAGACAAGGGTTGCGCTCGTTGCGGGACTTAACCCAACATCTCACGACACGAGCTGACGACAACCATGCACCACCTGTATACAAGCCACAAAGGGAAAGACCATCTCTGGCCCAGTCCTGTATATGTCAAGCCCAGGTAAGGTTCTTCGCGTTGCATCGAATTAATCCACATGCTCCGCCGCTTGTGCGGGCCCCCGTCAATTCCTTTGAGTTTTAGCCTTGCGGCCGTACTCCCCAGGCGGGGCGCTTAATGCGTTAGCTACGGCACAGAAGTCGTGGAAGACCCCTACACCTAGCGCCCACCGTTTACGGCATGGACTACCAGGGTATCTAATCCTGTTCGCTCCCCATGCTTTCGCTCCTCAGCGTCAGTTACTGCCCAGAGACCTGCCTTCGCCATCGGTGTTCCTCCTGATATCTGCGCATTCCACCGCTACACCAGGAATTCCAGTCTCCCCTACAGCACTCAAGTTATGCCCGTATCGCCTGCACGCCCGAAGTTAAGCCCCGGAATTTCACAGACGACGCGACAAACCACCTACGAGCTCTTTACGCCCAGTAATTCCGGACAACGCTCGCACCCTACGTATTACCGCGGCTGCTGGCACGTAGTTAGCCGGTGCTTCTTATACAGGTACCGTCACCAAAGCTTCGTCCCTGTCGAAAGAGGTTTACAACCCGAAGGCCGTCATCCCCCACGCGGCGTCGCTGCATCAGGCTTGCGCCCATTGTGCAATATTCCCCACTGCTGCCTCCCGTAGGAGTCTGGGCCGTATCTCAGTCCCAATGTGGCCGTCCACCCTCTCAGGCCGGCTACCCGTCGACGCCTTGGTAGGCCATTACCCCACCAACAAGCTGATAGGCCGCGGGCTCATCCCTAACCGAAAAAACTTTCCACAACCGACACTAAACGATTGTCCTATCCGGTATTAGACCCAGTTTCCCAAGCTTATCCCGAAGTTAGGGGCAGATCACCCACGTGTTACTCACCCGTTCGCCACTCGAGCACCCAGCAAGCTGGGCCTTTCCGTTCGACTTGCATGTGTTAAGCACGCCGCCAGCGTTCGTCCTGAGCCAGGATCAAACTCTCCACAAAAAAACAAGAAAAAACATCTTGAATCAAAAAGGTCAGGAAAGCCTGAAACCAGACAAAAAACAAACAACCAGCCCACAACACAACAAACAGTTGCATCGCAAAAATGATTGTCCAAAAAAATAGATGAAAAAACATGTGTGCCGCCATCCGACGAGGAAAAACACGACACACAAACACGTCAAAGAAACAAAAACCATTCCCCAACATGCATCATCAACCAGCATTAATATTTCACAAGCAAGCAACTACTCGCCGGCCACACCAACACCAACCAACAACACACACCACAAGAAACAATCCCTGCTCCCCAAACAAAGCAAACCACAAAAAAATGCGATTCACCAGTGCATTGGTACACTATTGAGTTCTCAAACAACATGACCACCCAGCCCCACACACAAACAAAACCATGCGCAGAACTAAAGGAAGAAAGTGATTTCGTCCCGCTTGTTTTCCTCCCGCCTCAAACTCACAACCACCTTCATCAAAAGGCACTGTAAGAGGGCGCTGTCGGTCGCGGCGACTCACATAAAGTTACACACCCACCAACAACAACACAAATCCCCAGCACACAACAGGTTGTTTGAGTGCTGGGGAGGAGGAATGTGAAGCCAACCGCACGGGGCGCGGCGCGCGTGAGCGTCGGCAAGCGCTCTTAGTAGCAAGCAAGCGGGCCGAAGGGGCCGTCGATGACTTGGATCGGCGTATTGAAGATCTCGGTGAGCACGTCATCGCGCATGAGCTCGTCTGGCGTACCGAAGGCTGCTATAGCGCCGTCTTTGACCGCGCAGATCGCATCCGCATAGCGAGCGGCAAAGTTAATGTCGTGCAACACCACGATGATGGTGCGGCCGAACTCGCGGGCGGCGCGTTCGATGTGCTTCATCATCTCCACTGCGTGGGCGATGTCGAGATTATTCAAAGGCTCATCGAGCAACACGTAGTCGGTTTCTTGACACAACACCATTGCCACGTAGGCGCGCTGGCGCTGCCCGCCGGAGAGCTGATCGAGGAAGCGATCCTCGAGCTCACGAAGGTTGAGGAAGTCGATGTAGCGGGAGATGATTTCCTCATCCTCGGGGGTCAGCCGTCCTTTGGAATAAGGGAAGCGGCCAAAGCCTACGAGCTGACGCACCGTGAGCCGGGTGACAAAGTGGTTTTCCTGCCGCAGGATAGACAGCACCTTGGCTAGGTCTTGGGACTTGGTGGCTGCCACATCCATTCCGGCGACGAAGATCTGGCCATCATCCATGCCCAGCAGTCGCCCGATCATGGTCAACAGCGTGGACTTGCCCGCGCCGTTGGGGCCCACGAGGGCGGTGATGCCGCCGGCGGGAAGTTCCAGGTCGATCGGACCGATGCGGACCTGTTGATTGTCGGAGGTGTAGGTCTTGGTGACCCGGTCTAGCTTGATCACAGTCGGCCCTTCTTAAGGAGTACGAGCAGGAATACGGAACCGCCCACTAGCTCAATGATGATGGACACGGCACCCTGGGCGTAGAAGATGTGGTTCATCACGAAGTAAGCGCAGGTGAGGACGAAAAACCCCAGCGACAGCGCCATCGGGAAGATGTAGCGGTGGTCATAGGTGCCCGCCGCCTGATAGGCAAGGGTTGCCACGAGGAACCCGAGGAAGGTCATCGGACCGACCAATGCGGTGGAGGTGGCGATAAGGATGGAGACCATCACCAGGATGAGCACCGAGTAGGTCTTGTGGTTCACACCCAGGTTGGCGGCCGCTTCCCTGCCCAGGGACAAGACGTTGAGCTTACGCGAGAGCGCCAACACCGTCATGCCCGCGGCCAGCACGAGCGGGATGGCCAGCGGATAGTAAGACGGGTCGGCGTTATTGACCGAACCGAACATACGTGCGGTCAGCACATCGAACTCGCTTGGGGTCAAAAGGCGCTGCATAAAGGTGGTCAGCGACCCCAGCCCACCACCGATGACAATGCCGATGAGCAGCATGGCGTGCATGTTGGAGTTCTTCGAGGTCAACAGCCAGGAGTACAGCACCAGCGAGAGCCCGACCATAAGCACAAGCTGCACCACGAACATGCGCAGGTTGTCGGCGCTGAAGAAGCCGTAGGTACCCAGGAAGAAGATGGTGGAGGTGTGGATCAAGCGATACAGCGACTCAAATCCCATGATCGACGGGGTCAGAATCCTGTTGTTGGTGACCGTTTGGAACGCCACCGTCGCGATCGCCTGGCACCACGCGACCACCGCCATCGCGGTCACCGCGCTCGCGCGGCGCTGCGCGATCAGCCACCACCCGCGCGTGCCCACCTCGAGCGGGTTGCCGTAGGCCAGCAGCCCGAAGGCACACAGCAGGCCCAGCGCGGTAATGATAGAAAACAGGATCCAGTATCGGCGCGGGCCGTGCATGAATACGCGCGTTGCACGCCTGCCGACGTCTATAGTGCCCGCCGCAGCGGAGTGCACAGCGTTAACCACGGCGCACCCCCTTGAGGATCAGGCCAACGAAGACGACGGCGCCGACCACGCCCAAGATCACCGACACCGGGATCTCAAACGGGGAGATGACCACGCGCGCGAGCAGGTCGGAGGCGGTCACGATGCCGATACCTAGCAGGCAGACCCAAGGCAGGTTCGAGCGCAGGTCATCGCCGCGCCACATGCTCACCAGGTTAGGCACGATCAATCCCACGAACGGAAGGTTGCCCACCACCACTGTCACCACGCCGGTGGCCACGGCGATCAGGGCGGTGCCCAGCAGCACCATGCGCTGATAATTCACTCCCACATTAGTAGCGAAGTCCTCACCCAGGCCGGCCACGGTGAGTCGGTCGGCGTAGAAGAACACGGCGACCACCACGATGAGCACGACCCACAGCACCTCGTACTGCCCCTTGTAGACGGAGGTGAAGCTGCCCTGGAACCACACGCCCAGGGTCTGGAGGGTGTCGGTCTTCAACGCGATGAAGCTCGACAGGGAGCTGATCACCGCGCCGAGCATGATGCCGATGATGGGCACGACCAGCGAGGAGCGCAGCGAGACCCTGCGCAGGAATAGGAAAAAGACCATCGTGCCCACGAAGGCAAAGGCCACGGCGGAAACCATGCGGGCCGCCACGCTTGCCGTGGGGAAGACGATCATGGCAAACAGTAGGCCTAGGCCCGCCCACTCGGTGGTGCCCGTGGTCGTGGGTTCCACGAAGCGGTTCTGGGTCAGAAGCTGCATGACAAGCCCGCTCATGGCCATCGCGGCACCGGCTAAGACCAGGGCGATGGTGCGCGGGATGCGGACGTTCATAAACATGACGCGACCATCGCCGCCGGAGAAGATGTCATATTCGCCGGTCATCAGGGAGGCGAACAACAACCCCACGACCACGATCACAGCGGCAATAATCTTCCAATCCAGGCGTCGGGCCGCCTTGGGGGTTTCAGGAGTTGCGGCCGTGGCATGGTCGGCGCCGGTGTCTTGGGTATTCAATGGGGCGGTCATGGTTTCGCTAGGCCTAGCTGTGCGGCCGTGGTGGTTAGCCTCGGTACCGGTGGGTGGTGCCGGCTGTGGCTTGGGGCTAGAAAAGGGGCTGGTTACGGTCATCGTGACCTCTACTACTTCGAGAAACGCGAGAGGCCAAACGCGACACCGGGAGGATATCTTCCTCACCATGTGGGGTGTCGCGTTTGGCTTACGCTGGGGTTTAGGTGGCTACAGGTGCCGGGGATGACTGACCCATCGGGTTCCTACTTGCCTTCGAAAGCGTCGGCGATGGAGTTGAGGATCTCCGTGTAGGTGATGATGGACTCGTTGGTGTAGGTGTCGGCCGGCGCCAGGATGGTTTTGCCATCCTTGACTGCTGTGACGTTGCCCAAAGCAGCGTTGTTGGTGATCACGTCGAGTGCGGGGGTGTAGCCTTCCTCGTCGGCAGTGGACAGGGAGGCATCGCGGTCGAGAACGAAGATCCAGGTCGGGTTGGACTCCGCGATGGCCTCGACGGAGATGTCGTCACCCTCGTGGTTCGAGGAGGCCTCCGAGACCTCAAGCGCGGGCTTGAGACCAAGCAGGTCGAAGATCGGGCCCCACACGCGACCAATGCTCGGCGCGACGTAGCCGATCTCACCGCCGGAGACGTTGACGCCCATGACGGTATCCGTGCCGTTGTACGCGTTCTTTGCGCGCTCCAGCGCCGCATCGAAGTCGGCGATGAGAGCATCGGCTTCGGACTGCTTGCCGAGCGCCTCGCCGAGGGCGGTGACCTGGCGCTTGAGCTCGGAATCCAGCGGCTCGCCGTCGCGCGGCTCGAGCTCGATGATCGGGGTGTCCGGGTTGAGGTTCTTGATGTCCTCGTAGTACTGGGTGAAGCGCTGGCCGTTGATAATGAGGTCCGGCTCGGCGGCAACGAGGGCCTCGAGGTCGGGCTCGCGGTGGTTGCCTAGGTCGACGATGTCATCGTTGTTCTTGTAATCCGGAACCGTCTTGGGAACCAGCTGCTTCGGCACGGCCACCGGAGTAATGCCCCACTGGTTAAGGATCTCGAAGCTGCGGTTGTCGGTGACCGCGATGCGAGAAGCGCCTGCAGGAACCTCGACGGTGCCGTGGTTGTCCTCGATCTCGATGGTTCCCGAAAAGGCAGCGGTGGCCGAAGCCGAGGAATCGGAGCTCGCGCTAGAGGATCCGGACTCGCCGCCGGCGCTGGAGCAGGCGGTCAAGGCGATGGCGGAGGCGGTCAAGACAGCGATGAGCTTTGGAAGCTTTACAGACATGGTTCCCTTTAAGTTCGTCGTTTCACTGGGTGGTCGGCTAGCTTGCCGGGCAGTTCCAGGGGCCGCTGCCCGGCAGGCCACAGCGGACGATCATGCGCGCCCGCGACGCCGATAGCTGAGAGCCCGCGACGTATTGAGTGGTCCGCATAATCAGTCGGCTAATTTCTATAGCCTTGCCTTAGTAAGGCTATGTTTACCTACAACCAGAAACCTACATAGCTTTGCCTAACTTAGGCAAGCCACACTTGAATTCTTGCCCAGGGCCGCTCCCCCACCTAGCCAAAAGCAGCAGCTCGGGGCACCACTTTTGGGTTACCCCCGGAAGCGGGCACACCGCAACAAAGGGACACCCGACACGTGATCGATACGAAAGACCCCGGCGCGAGGAGAGGTTGCTCACGCCGGGGCCCGCATGTGAATCATGTTCCCGGGGATCTCCACAGCACTTGCGTGACGTGAAGGTGATGTATCCCTGGATCTTTCTCCTAGGCATCGCCTAGAAGCTTGTAGATGTCACCGACCTCGGTGACAGGCTTGTTGATCAACCTGGACACCGCCGGTGCCCAGGGAAGCTCAAGTTGCGCGCGCTGCATGAGCGCGGCATCGGAAAGTACCTGCTCGGCTGGGCCCGACTCCAGGAGCCCGTCGACCAAGATGGCGGCCTCGCTGGCTACTTCATAGGCAAAGTTGACGTCGTGGGTGCACACCACGATCCCCGTGCCCTGAGCGGCAAGGCGCGCAATGACTCGCGCCATTTCGCGTTTTCCGCGCGGATCCAGACCGGCCGTAGGTTCGTCGAGAAGCAACACGGCCGGACGCATGGCCAACGCACCGGCCAAGACCACCCGTTTGCGCTGTCCGAAGGACAGGTGATGCGGGACGCGCTCGGCGAGCTCGCTTATACCCGTGGCCACCAGGGCTTCCGCCACCCGCTGCTCCACCTCTTGGGTACTAAGCCCCTGGTTGACAGGGCCGAAGGACACGTCCGCGCGGACCGTAGTGGCAAAGATCTGATCGTCTGGTTCCTGGAGCACCAGCTGGACCCGGCGCCGCACCCGATCGCGGCCCGTACGGTCATATAAGACCTGCTGTCCGTCCAGGAGCACCTCGCCCTGATGGGGTTTCCAGCTGGCAGCCAACAACCGCAGCAGCGTGGACTTTCCCGCCCCATTGCGCCCCAACAGCGCCGTGACCTCCCCCGGCCGGATGACAACATCGACCCCACGCAGCACCGATTGCCCATCGTGGGAGAACTTTAGCCCGTTGGCCGCAAGTATGGGTGAAGGTGCCACTTTTAGTTGCTCCTCACTATCACTGTGTTCACTGTGTAAATCAACGTTCTTCAACTCTCGGAACCCACTCCGCTCATCCCTGCACGCGCCGCGCTCCCCGCGACTCCCGCAGATTGCACACCCGCGACTCGCCACGGGGCACAGCCAAAGGAGCAGGCCAATGGACTAGAGCCCTAGACCACGAAACCGATGGCCCCAAGTGCCACAAGCAGGCACACGATGCACGCCAACCGCGCTGGGTTCACCTCGCGGGTGGGTGCGAGCACGGCCATCGCCGTGGGGTCTGCACGAAGCTCAAGTCCCTGGCCAAGCCGGCGCGCGCGCTCGAGGCTGAGCACGAAAAGCGTGGCCGCTTGGGAGGCGATCGAGGAAATCCAGCGCCGCCTGCTCGAATGTCCCAGCCGCATGGCCTGGGCCTCCCACATCGTCCGCGAGGTGACGATGAGCGTGGAGATCATGCGATACATCACGACCACCACATAGGTCAAAGTTTCCGGCACCCCGACTCGGCCGAACCAGGCGATAAGCTCCGCGATCGGCGTGGTCAGCGCGAGCACCATCATCGCCGCGGTGGCCACGAAGCTGCGCGTCATGAGTACCAGCGCATTGGCGACGCCATTATCGACCAGATGCAGTCCGCTCGTATCAAGCCGTACCATCAGCGGAATGATGCCTAGGGCGATAAATACCGCCGGCGCCGCGACCAGCGTGGCGTAGAGGCGCCAGGGCACCTTCGCTCGTGCGGCCAGCGCCAGCACGATCGCTGCGACCAGCGGCACCCCGACGGCTGCGGGCAGGAGCAGCACGGCGAAGATGAGCCCGATAAAAAGCAGCAGCTTCTCTCCTACGTTGATGTGTGCCCACGGCGAGGCCGCAGCCGCCCGTTCCAGCGGGTTCATAACCTAGAAAGCGTCTTCTTCCCGGGTTTCGGCTGCCTGCGCTTGGCGTTGTTCTGCTTTCCGACGGCCACGGTACACGCCCAGCACATACCCCAACGCGCCCGCGCCGAGGGCGGCCTGGAGCGCGAAGAGGCCGGACTCCACCTCCCCGGGCAGCTCGCCCACGATCGGATCGAACCACGGCTCATAGTCCGGGTCTTGTTCGACAATGATCGACTCCGCGGCGGCGTCGGTGCCGCCGAAGGCCTCCTCCACCGCCGGATCGCCGAGGTTGAAAAACATCGGAAAAGCGGCGATGACCAGCACCAGGACGATGAGACCGATGGTGACCCAATTCCCCTTGCGCGAAAACTTCTGCGTATTCATTCCTTATCTCCCCAGGTCCTCGTTCAGCCCTTTAGGCCTTGACCAATTCTTTTTCCTTGGCCACGCCCAGCCCGGTGAGCTCGGCCGGTGCCAGCGCGCGCAGCGAACGCATGACCAAGACGGTCACGATCGCCTCGACCACCGCCAGCGGGAGCTGGGTGGGCGCATACAGCGCGAGGAAGGACATCGCCGCCTGGCCAATCTCGCCGTTGTTGTGCGCGAGCGCAAGCTGCAAGGCGGTGACCACGTAGGTGGAAAGATCGGCGGCAAAGGCGGCGAAGAACACCCCTACCTCTAGGCTCGCACCCAGTCTGCGGGCAAGCAGCCAGAAGCCGTAGCCCACCCAGGGGCCAACGATCGCCATCGAGAAAACATTGGCCCCGAGTGTGGTGATGCCGCCGTGGGCTAGCAACAACGCCTGGAATAGCAGGACGATCGTACCCAAAAAGGCCATGACCGGCGGTTTGAACAACACCGCTCCCAGCCCGGTGCCTGTGGGATGGGAGGAGGACCCGGTCACAGACGGGATCTTGAGGGCGGATAGCACGAAGGTAAAAGCACCGGCGGCGCCTAACAGCAGTCCCGATTCCGGTTTGTCCTTGATCTGTTTGTGTACCTGGGTCGCGCCGTGGATGACGAAAGGCGCGGCAACACAGGTCCACGCCACGGCGTGGGAAACGGGAAGGAATCCCTCTGCGATATGCATTATTCTCCAACTTTCAGCAACACCCGGGTCCCCGCAGGTGGAAACGAACAGTAGTCGCAGCCGGTCTCCTGGCTTATGGCCTCGATCTTCGGGCTTCCCCTTCCCAACCGATGGTCAGTGGGGTCCTTGATATACGCCCAAGGTGGGAAGGCGCTGTGGCCTTCCTGCCGAAATCTTGTCAGCCAAATACAGTGGCGGGGTCCGCTGCCGGATTCCAACCGGCATTCCCGATCACTGCGACCTACTTAGTATAATGGGTTGCAATAGCCCCTCCCCTCCTTTGGGAGTCCCCCGCTTTCGTCGCACCAAGAAAAGCAAGGCCGAACGTCGACGTCGAATGATGGGGTCACAGGGCTTTTGCCCGCAGACCTTACTCCCGCAAGCGTTGCGGATGCGGGGCGATTGCCTCACTGCTGAGCACGTCGTAGACGACCTTGATGATGCCGTTGGAGTAGGCCTGCGACTCCACCAGCTTCAGGCGCTGCTTGTCCTTGTCGGCCTCGCTAAACAGGCGCTTGCCCGCGCCCAGCAGGACGGGGAAGACCAACAGGTGATAGCGATCGACCAGACCCGCGTCGGCAAGCGCGGCGCCGAGGGTGGCCGAGCCGTGGACGAGGATGGGGCCGCCGTCTTGCTCCTTAAGCGCTGCGACCTCATCGACGCCGCGCAGGATGGTGGCGTCCCAGCCGGGGTCGGCCTTGATCAACGTGGTGCTCACCACGTAGCGGGGCATGGCGTTGTATTCGGCGAACTCCTCCATCTTCGGCCACACCGGGGCGAAGGCCTCATAGGAGGTGCGCCCCAATAGCAACGCACCCGCCTCCGCCTGCTCGGTGCCCTTGATCTCGTAGGCCTCGGGCACGAAATCGATGTCTGTGAAGGTCCAGCCCGAATTCCGGTAGCCCGGCTCGCCGCCAGGGGCTTCCATGACGCCATCGGCGGAAATGAAGGCGGTAACAATTAACGGTCGCGCCATGACAGGCCCCATTTCTGTATGCATAGACAATTGATAATTCCCCTTATCATAGGGGATGCAACCTGCCAGGAGTGTGCGTCATTCATGCAGGTCTGAGAAAGGAAAACTATGCCCCATCCCTCTACCGCCTGGCTATATCTGGGCTCTGCGGCGTTGTCGATGTTCGGCAACGCCGTGGCCGGCATCGTATGGCCGTGGCTGGTTCTAGAGCGCACCGGCAGCCCGCAGGCCGCTAGCGTCGTCGCCGCGGCGATCGCCATCCCCTCGCTCATTTTCGCCTACTTCGGCGGCAACCTCATCGACTCTGTCGGGCGCAAGCCCATGTCCGTGGTCTCCGACATCATCTCTGGCGCCTCCATCATCGCTTTGATCATCGTCGACCAGACCACCACCTTAAACCTCACGCTGTTTATCGTCATCGGCATCATCGGCGCCGTCGGCGATATCCCCGGCATGTCCGCGCGGGCTGCGCTCATCGGCGACGTGGCCGCCGCCTCCGGTAAGGACCTGGCCTTCCTCTCCGGTATCAACCAGGGGCTTTCCGGCTTCAGCTTCCTGCTCGGTCCCGCCGTGGCGGGCGTGCTCATGTCGACCCTGCCCATCCAGCAGGTCTTGTGGATCACCGCCGCATGCTCGCTGCTCGCCGCACTGCTGACCTTCTTCCTGCGCCTGGGTGTCACCTCCCCCGCTGCTGCCGACAGCAACGGCGCGATTCCCGCACCGGATGCGGTCCCGGCGGCGTCGGCAAGCACCGCCAGCGAACCTGATGCAACCGACACCTACCCCGGTTGGCAGGGCTGGAAGCTGGCTTTGAGCTATCCTCTCGTGCGCCTGCTCGCGCTCGACTCCCTTTTGGCGATGGCACTGGTCATGCCGTATTTGATGGTGCTGTTGCCCGCCCGGTTCCAGGAGCGCAACCAGCCGGAACTGCTAGGGCTTTCCATGTCGGCCTATGCGGTGGGCATGATGGTCGCCAGCATCGTCGCCACCAAGATCGCTCGCCATGAAAGATTCGCGTGGACGCTGGGAATGGTGCTCTACATCATCGGCTTCGCCTGCATGGGCTTCCTCGACTCGGCGTGGCTAGTAATCGCGGGCATGGCGATTTCCGGCCTCGGCGGCGGCGTGCTCAACCCCTTGCAGATGGTGCTGATCACCGAGTCTGTCCCGGAACAGATCCGCGGGCGCACCTTTTCCATCTTCACCGCCATCGGCCAGGTCGCTGGCCCCATTGGTCTGGCCGCCACCTCGCTGGCATTGGGCGTGACCAGCATCTATGTGCTTGCCGCCGTCTGCGCCATCCTGTGGGCTATCTTTGCCTGCTTCCTTATTACCTGGGGCATACGGCTTCTTTCCCATCGCGCCGAGGCTTCCCAACCTGCCCCACCGCAAGCTAGAACCACCAGCTAGGAGTACCCCTTGTCTGAATCCACCCGCCCCGACCTGTGGACTGCTTCCGTGCGCGCCACCGGCATCACCGAGGCCCAATGGTTGGACTACTTCGCCGATCACCACGACACCCCGCATGATGAGCTCGCCAAGCTCGCCTACCAGCGCCTCTATGATCACGCGGCCACCCATCCCGCGCTCGCGGACAAAAACCTACATTGGTGGGCTCAGGGAATCGCCGTGGCCTTCGAGTACCACATTGGCCGCCGTGCCAGGGCCCAGCGCTGCGACGGCACCTTCGGCGCGAGCGCATCCAAGACTCTCAACGGCACCATGGACCAGGTCGCCGACGCGTGGGCGGCGTTTGCCGGCAACCTCTACGAGGTCGCTGGCGTCGCGCTTGCCGACGAACCCCGCCGCACCGCAACCGACAAGTGGCGCTACTGGCGCACCGAACTCGACAACGGCGTTCCCGTCAGCGTGAACATCACGAACAAAGCCCCGGCCAAAGAAGGCACCCCGAAGGTAGCACTCGCAGTGGAGATGCGCGGGCTGGAGTCCACCGAACAATCCGACGCCTTCAAGGCCGCCTGGAAACAAATCCTTAGCGACTTTGCCGCCTATTACAAGAAACATTCCTAAAAGGTCCCCACGTCCGAGGACTCTTCATCGCTTCTTGCAATCCTGGGTGAGGAGAGAGTAGTGTAGGGCTACTGCACGAAGTCAGATGCACTTTCCCGCCTTCGTGTGAGCATGGGGTCGATGTGGTTTCGACTGCGTGCATTAAGCCAGGGGAAGCGTGCCGGTGCAGGCTAGAGACCACCGTATGAGCGTCGCAGCAACTAATAAACGCAGAGAACAACTCTCAGCGTGACTACGCCCTCGCTGCCTAATTTCAGCGACGCGTGTCTGTCAGCCTAGGCTTCGTTCCTGGCCTAGATCCTGGCATCGACTAAGGAACTTGCTCTTTGATTGAGTCATCAGGGTCAAAGGGGACTTTCACTGCTGACTGGGCCCATCATCCGGAGGTGTTTGCCCCATCCGGAGGGTCGAGCAGAGATTCCGCGCGAACTGCGCACGGAGAAGCCCTGGCAAGGTGACGTAGGACCCGGGTTCAATTCCCGGCGGCTCCACAAAAGGGCAGGTCAGAGGTACTTTTTGAACGAGTACCGCTGGCCTGTTTTCTTATTTTCTCTGTTCCCTGGGTGCTGTTGAAACTACTCTGGTAAGACCCCAAAATTCAACACCAGCTCCGGGCACTGGCGGGAAATTCCCGTGGCCACACCTGCGATCAAAGCTGGAAAACAACGCGGGGTCGCAGGTGCCGCAACGCCCGGAGTAGGGTTTTTCGTGCGGACTGGGGACGTCGGAAAGCAAAAACCTAGTACCCGTACAAGCGTGCGGCATTGCCCGAAAGCACCACCTCTATGTCTTCCGGGGACAGGCGCGAGCCACGAATGTAATCGAAGGCGCGGAGGTATTTCTCGCGCTGAAAATAGGGGAAATCAGAACCCGCAAGCAGCTGCGTGGCGCCGAAGGTCTTCGCCGCGAGGATGAGTGAGGGCTCGTGAAAGTTGGCCGCACCGAAATACATCGTGCGCAATTGCTCCAGCGGTGAGTGCGCGAATGCCTGCCAATCCTCGAAGTTGTCCTCTATGCGCTGCGCGATAAAGGGCACGTCACCACCCAAATGAGCCACATGGAATCGCACCTGCGGGAAGCGCCGTACAACATCGGCCTTCAGCAGCTGCAAGACGGCCGTGGCATCCTCGACCGGGGCACCATTGACCCAGGTCAGACCAGAGCCGGATAGCATCGGCGAGCAGGCCGCGTACCCGGTGGGGTGGATATTCACGATCGCGTGATAGTCATTGAGTGCCTCCCAAACGGGGTCGAGCGCGGGCTCGTCGAGAAACTGCGGCCCGGCCTGCTTACTCGCTATCGTCATCGTCGGGAGAGAAACACCAACAAAGCCCAGTTCGTCGAAGATGCGTGGGATCTCCTTCAGCGCTTCGTCCACGTGCGGCGACGGCAACGCACCATAGCCATTGAACCGGCCTGGGTAGGTGTCGATGATGCGCGCGTATTCGTCGTTGACCAAACGCGATGCGTGAAGCGCATGCGTGGGATCCGGCAAGCTGGGTACCTGCGGGGTTGCGGCGATGACCTGGGAGGCCACGCCCGCGCGATCCATCCACTCCAGGCGCGCGGCGATCTCGCTCCTACTCGTTCCCGCGCCGAGCCCGCGCGCGATGGCGATCTCCGACTCCGGGCGGCCATGATCGCGCAGGAAGTCCAGGTAAGTCTCCGGGAAGAAATGGGCGTGGGTGTCAATGGCCGGGGCGCCTAGTGTCTGTGTCCGTTGTGTGTCAGGCTGGGTCATCATACGTGCTTCCTTATCTCTGCGATAAGACTTACGTGAATGGGCATTGGGCAGCGAGTCTCGCGCCTGGGCTAGGTTGCCTTGGGTTTGACCTGGCTAGCCCTGAGATTGAGCGATGACTCCTGGCCGCTTGGAGGAACGCGCTGCCAGCGAAAGCAGTGTTGCGACGAGCCCGAGTACCACCCCGATCACCGCGACGACGATCAGCGCCGTCGCAGACGGAACGGTTTTGTCCCCCACCGACACCGCTAACGAGCCGGTGATCGCAGCGACCATCGCCGAGGAAGCGGCCATGCCGATCGAGCGCATCAACGCATTGACGACATTGGCGGAGCCTGTTTCGGCCGCGGGGGAATGCGCCACGATCATCATCGGCAAACCGGCGTAGCCGATGCCCACGCCTATGGCCACGACCGTCGCCCAGAAGATGACCAACCCGCCGTTGCCGGCCGCGAGCAACCGCCCGACGTAACCAGCCGTGGTAATCGCGGCACCTGTGGCCACCACCGTGCGGGCACCATAACGCGAGGCCAGGCGGGCGCTTATCGGGGCAACCGCAAACATCGACGCCGCCGACGGCAGCACGGCAAGTCCGGCATCGCGCGAAGCCCACGCAAAGCCACCTTGCACGATCGGATTCTGCAGCTCAAGGGTGGTCAACAGCAGGTTGCTAAACATCAACAAACCCAAAAGAATCGATGCCAGATTGGTCAATAGGATCGGGCGCGTGGCCGAGGTGCGCAGGTTCACCAGCGGCGATGCGCAGGTGGCCTCCACCTTCACCCAGGCCACGAACACGGTCAGCCCGGCAACAAGGCAACCCAGCGTCAGAGGGCTCGCCCATCCCCACGCGCCACCTTGAGAGATCGCCGTGAGCAACGCTGTGAGACCCAAGGAGAGCAACAGCGCCCCAGGGACGTCAAACTGCCCGCGTGCGGACGCGGGCGCGGCCGGGATAGAAGCCCAGATCGCCGCGATCGCCATCAAGGACATGACGGCCGCGAACCAGAACATCGATTCCCACCCAAGCCAGGACAAAAGCACTCCGCCGACGGGGATGCCCAATCCCCCGCCGATGCCCAGCATGGCGCTCAGCAACGCCAGAGCCCCCGGCAGGCGCCGGTGGGGCAGGCTGTGGCGCATCTGCGCCATGGCGATAGGAATCAAGGCGGTGCCCATCCCCTGAAGCCCGCGGCTTACGATAACGGTGGTAATCCCGCCCAGCGGCGCGATGACCGAGCTTACAAAGACGAGTCCCATTGTCGCCCGCCATCATCATCCGACGCCGCGGCAGAAGGTCACCGAGGCGACCAAAGACCGGCGTGGTGGTGACAAGCTAGGACACCGCGGTCGGGCTGGTGGCAAGAATCAGCGGGAAAAGCGGAATCGCCGGGACCACCAGGGACTGCAAGAGTGTGACCACTAGGAAGGAAAACGCCGCGGTGGCGATCATCAAGGTGTCGTGCGGGTTGGCGCTCGGCCCGGTCGTTTCGGCCGTGGCCGGTGGGTCGATAGGAGCGTGTTGTCGTGTGGTTTCACCGGTGCTCATAAGCTGGTTTCTCCTCATCCATGGTCCTTTTTCCCCGCACTCATCTGTGCTCTCGTGCACTGCGCGGGTGGCGTGAATGACAGCCACCTTAGGCAGGCGAGTGCACGGAAAGATACCAAGTTGCATGAAACCGGCAAAATTGCAGCGCCTTTTGGGAGGATAGAAGCATGAATCCCAGGAATCCTCGCTCGCATCAGGCACGACCCTTGGAGGCGGCCGACCGCGCGCTCATCGATGCCATCGTCAAGGATCCGGGCGCCACCTTTGCCCAGTGGGCGGCGATGACCGGGCAAAGCCCACGCACCATCGCCCGACGGTACGCAACCCTCACGCAGGCGGGAATCGTGAGGGTGGTCGGGCGCACCCAGCCCGGCTTCGGCGGCCGCACCGCCTTCATCGCCCGCGCCGTCGGCGCACCGGCCAGGCTCGGCCCGCTCGGGGTGAGGCTTGCTGAGCTACCTTCCGCGCGCTGGGTGCGTCTTTCCCGCGACCGCGCCGAGATCTACTGCGGCCTGGTGGCCGCCGCAGAGGAATACCACGAGGTGTTAGGCCTTCTCTATTCCCAAATCCCGGCGCGCGACGTCCAGGTATCTCAGTTGGTGTCGGTGTGGGGCCAGCCGGGAAGTGCCACCGAGGGCGCGGAGTTTCTGGATGCCATCGACGAGGGGCTCATCGCCCTCCTGGCTCACGATGGACGCATCAGCGCGGTGGATGCCGCACGGCGGCTCGGCGTGGATGCAGCCACCATCTCCCGGCATCGCAATCGGCTTCTTCGATCCGGCATTGTGTACTACGAGGCGGTCTACGCCCCCACCGCACTAGGAAGCACCGGGGATTTCAGCCTCTGGTTATGCGTGTCCCCGGGGCATGTCGTGGCACTGGGCGAGCATCTGCGTGCGCTTAACGCGACGAAGTTTGTCGCGGCTACCAGCGGCAGCACCCAGATCTATGCCAACGTAGTCTTAAGCGATGCAAGCGACTTGCCTGCCTTCTACGACAGCTTGTCCGGCTTCGATATTCGCGGAGTCGAGGCGGTTGCCATGGGGCATGTCCTCAAGCAGTCGGCGACCTAGGAGCCTAGGATTCTTCCTTGTCGCTATTCCTTTTCGTCTTCACTTTCTTCTTCTCCTGTTCTCCCCCACCCGGTCCCCACCCGCCTCGTGCGCGATGGATGCTTTCGACAGTATGTTGTTACAAGTTTCCCTCGACGAGTTTTAGGTCAGTCCTCGACTTGTCCTTCAACGATTCCTGAACAGAAGAAAAAGAACCCTCCATGACTCATCGCGTTCATACCATCAGCTTCTTTAATAACAAGGGCGGTGTCGGCAAGACCACACTGTCTACCAACGTTGCGCACTACTTTGCACTGTCGGGCCTGCGCGTGTTGTACGTCGATTGCGATCCGCAGTGCAACGCCACCCAGCTCATGCTCAGCGAGGAGCAGACAGCCAACATTTATGGCTACCACGAGCAGGATTCGGTTTCCGACGACAGTGCTTTCCGACGTTCCCTGCGTCAGACCGTGGTGTCGCTTTTCCTGCCGCTCATGGAGGGCGAACCGAGTATCGACGCCGACTTTTACCCGGTGCGCTCGGAGCGCTTCCAGCTCGACGTGGTGCCCGGGCACCCGGCTTTGTCCCAGATCGAAGACGTGATGAGCGATGCGTGGTCGGCGGCCAAGGGCGGCAAGACCGGCGACTTCCGGCGCATCCATTGGGCCGGGCAGCTCGCGCACGCCGTCGAGCAGCGCGACCTTTACGACGTCATCTTCTTCGACGTCGGCCCCAGCCTCGGCCCCTTTAACCGCACGGTGTTGTTGGGCTGTGACGCCTTCGTCACCCCGACGGCGACGGACCTGTTTTCCTTCCACGCCTTCGGCAACCTCTCGCGCTGGTTTGATGCGTGGGTGACCGAGTACAGCGAGATAGCCGAGCGCTGCATCGCCGCGTGGAGCGCCCACGCCTTCGATATGGAAAGCAAGCTCGCGCCGCTGCGCCTGCCGGGACGCGATGGGCGGGCGCTGCGCTACCTGGGGTATACCAACCTGGAGTACGTCAAGCGCAAGGCCAACGGCCAAGAGCAGCTCATCGGCGCCTTCGAACGCTTCCGGGGGCGGTTTGCGGATGAGGCCGCCCGAATCGGGCGCAGCCTGGGCTACGAGCTCGATGATTACCTCATCGGCTTCGTCCCGCAGATGCACTCCATGCCCGCCACCGCACAAGACGTCCACTCCCCCATCGCAGCGCTTACCTCCGCCGACGGGGTGCGCGGCACCCAGCTCAACCAGCGCGACAACTACGTCTCCAACATCCACGCCCTAGCGAAGGAAGTACTCACCCGCTTCCGCACGGCCGAGGAAGCCACCGCTTTTGGCGCTGCGGGTTTGGAGGGGTCCTCGTCTGACCCGGTAACCCGCGAGAACGTGTGATGAGGCGGCGGTGATCCAGGACGTGGACACAGACGTCGAAAATGGCGCGGATGCTTTACCGGGATACAGCTACGTGGCGAGGGGTCGGGACTGCGAAGGCACGTGGCCGGAAAACGTAGTCCCGCCTAGATCCCGAAAAGCCTGTGCTGGGTAGCGGTGAGGATCTCCCCGATGTCCTCGCCACGCAGCTGCGTAATGGCCTGGTAGAGCCCATTAAGCGCCCCGATGGTAGCGGCGGCGGTGTCTGCGGCATCCGCGCCCCGGGTGGCGGGGAAATCCGTCTCCAGCAGGAGCCGTTCGGCAGGCACCTGGCGGATGAAGGCGCGCCCCCGCTTGGTCTCCAGCATGCGCGGGTTCACGGAGATGTATCCCCCGGCGCGCATGAGGCGGGTAAGCTCGTCGCTCGTGCCGGAAAACCAGTGGATAACGGCGGTGGCCTGCGTCGCGGTTTCTTCGATGAGATCCACCACGGCCCCTGCGGATCGTACGGCGTGGATGGACAGTACGTGGCCTGCTGTGGCACGGCCAAGGATATGGGTAAAGACCTGGACCTGTCGCTTCTTGTTTTCGAGGTGTCTGGGGGCGAAATCAAGGCCTACCTCCCCGATGAATGAGGTGGTAGCTACCTGCGTGTCGAAGACCTCAAGCTCGCGGGCCACCTGATCGTCATCGACGATTTCCCACGGGTGAAAACCCAGCGCAAGGCGGGTGTCGTTCCGATCGTCATACCCGTCCCTTTGCGCTTGGTAGGCCGAGGGCAGCAGTGTTTGCGCGATGATCGCCACCTTGGCGTCGGAAAGCAAGGCAATCAAACGCGCGGGATCGTCGACGAAGTCGAGGTGAAAATGGGTATCAAGCAAGCTGCGCATTGCTCGCCTCAAGCGCGAGTGCCTGCTCGCGGGTGCGGAAGCGGCGCGGCGGGCGCGGCAGCGGCTCCAGGCCGGACAGGCGGCGGATAACCTTCCCAGCCAGCATTTGGCCCATTATCGGCGGCATGTAGCTCATCGACCCCAAGGACTCCCCTTTCGTGCGCGCGCCCGGCTTGCCCGGCTTCTGCGGGATCTCGGTGGAGTATAAGACCTCCACGCCCTTGATCCGTTGGGCCTTGCATTCCAGGCGCACGACCCTGGCCATCGGGCAGATCTTGGTCTTGCGGATGTTGGCAAACTCAAGCTGGGTCGGATCGAGGCGATTGGCAGCCCCCATGGAGCTGAGGTGGCGTACCCCATTGTCAGCACACCACTTCGCGATCGCCAGCTTCTGGGTGACGGTGTCGATGCAGTCGAGGACGTAGTCGGGCTGCGGGAAGGACTTCAAGACCTCCTCGACGTTGTCCGGGGTCAGGAAGCCGAAGCGGGCGGTGACCGTGCAATCCGGGTTGATCTCGTGGACCATCGTGGTCATGGCCTCGGTCTTTTTCATGCCGAGGGTGGCGGTAAAGGCCAGCGCCTGGCGATTCATGTTGGATTCCTCGACGACGTCGCCGTCCAGCAGGATCAGCGAACCCACGCCGCCGCGTGCGAGTGCCTCCGCGCACGCTGAGCCCACCCCGCCCAGGCCAATCACCATGACTGTGGAATCGGCGAGCCGGTCTAGCCCGTCGTCGCCGAGAAGAAGGAAAAGCCGGGCGAGTCTTTCGCTGCGTGGTGCCATGAGAGCGTGCCTCCCGTAAGAAGGCGCGGGGCGGACATACTGCCCTGCCCACGCCGGATCGGTCAAATCAAAACACGTCATTATAACCGGATGATTAGCCCGCGTTGCGCAACGCGGTGGCAAGACCGTTCATGGTGACCTGGATCGTCTTGGACACGAGGAAGGAATCATCACCCGCGCGGTAGCGGCGCAGCAGCTCCAGCTGGATGGCATTCAACGGCAGGAGGTAGGGGTAACGACGCTTGAGCGAGCGGGCCTGACGCTGGTTTTCCGCAGTGAGCTCCTCGTTTCCGGTGATCAGCGTGTACACCTTCTGGGTCAGTTCGAACTCTTCGGCGATGAGGGTGTAGATGCGATCGGCGATCTCCTTGTCATCGACCAGGTTCGCGTACAGGCGCGCGAGCCCGATCTCCGCCTTAGCCATCACCTGGGCCATGTTGGAGATCACCGAGCGGAAAAACGGCCACGTCTTATATAGGCCACGCAGCTGCTCTAAGCGTTCCTCGTCATCGCCGGCCCAGGCAGTAACGGCCGATCCCACCCCGAACCATCCGGGGACGTTGGTGCGCGACTGCGACCAGGACAGCACCCACGGGATGGCGCGCAGGTCCGAGATCGCGGTCGTCTGCTTGCGCGCCGCTGGGCGCGAGCCAAGGTTGAGCTCCCCGATCTCGTGCAGCGGGGTGGACTGGGTGAAGTATTCAATGAAGCCGGGGTCGCCGATGAGCTGCTTATACTTCGCCCCGGAAAGATCGGACAGCTCACGCATGATGGCGTAGGCGGCATCCGGGTCGGCGATCGGCTCGGTGTCTGTTAGCGATGCCACCAGCGCGCCGGAGACGAAGGCTTCTAGGTGCCGACGGGCGGTCTCCGGGGCGCCATACTTGGCGGAGATGACCTCGCCTTGCTCGGTGATGCGCACCGAACCCGATACCGCCCCCTTGGGCTGGGCCAGGATGGCGTCATAGGTGGGACCGCCGCCGCGGCCGACGGCGCCACCGCGGCCATGTGCCAGCCGCAGCTCGATGCCGTGCTTCTTGCACACCTCCACTAGGGCCAGCTCGGCGTCGTAGAGCGCCCAGTTTGCCTGCAGGTAGCCACCGTCCTTGTTGGAGTCGGAGTAGCCGAGCATGACCTCTTGGACATCCCCGCGTCGGCGCAGATGCTCGCGGTAGAAGGGCACCGCCCACAGCTTCTCGAGGATTCCGGCGCCCGCCTTGAGATCATCGATGGTCTCAAACAGCGGCACCACATCGACCTTGCCTAGGCCTACCTCCTTGAGCAACACCATCGGCTCCAAGATGTCGGAGACCGTGCCGGTCATCGAGATAATGCAGTGGGACACCGACTGCGGGCCGAATAGCTTCACGGCGCGCGCCGCCGCACGGAAGATGCCGAGCTCCTTTTCCGTATCCGCGCTCATCGGTTCCGCGTCCGGGAATAGCAGGGGGCGTGGGGTGCGCAGCTCGTCGACAAGCAAGGACACCTTGGCGTCCTCGCCCAAGCCGCGGTAATCGTCGACCTTGCCGGCAACGGCGAAGATCTCGGTGAGCACATTTTCGAAGGACTCGGAGTTCTGGCGCAGATCGAGGGTGTAGAGGTGGAAGCCGAAGGTGGTCACCGCCGAGCGGATGCGCGCCAAGCGATCGTCGGCGATGACGTCGTCATTGAACTGGCGCAGGGAGCGGTCGATGATGTCGAGATCATGGCGAAACTCCTTCGGCGAATCATAGGCAGAAACCGCATGCTTAGGCAGCTTGCGCGAGGGGCTTTTCTCCAGCTGCGCCAGGGTGGCCCGGATGCGATTCCGGATGCCGTAGATCGCGCGGCGATAGGGCTCGTCCACCCGCGATTCCCAGTCGTTGTGGGCGGCCTCGGCCAGCTCCAACAGCTCCTTGGAGCAGGAGGAGTAGCGATCGGACAGGCTCAGCTCCCGCTCGAGCTCGCCAAGCTCATCCTCGTAGAAGCGCAGGACGGTCTTTGCCGCCTTGCGGGTGGCGTAGGTGACGGTATCGGCGTTGACGTAGGGGTTACCGTCATGGTCACCGCCGATCCACGAGCCGGGGCGCACCACGGGGACGTCGGCAAGCTGCATGCCGAAGGTGTCGCGCATATTGTGGCGGATCGCCCGGTTTAAGGCTGGCACCTGGTCGAGAAGGGAGAGCTTGTAGTAGCGCAGTCCCACGTCGACCTCGTCTTCCAAGGTGGGGCGGGCGATGCGGATGAGCGCGGTCTGCCACAGCAAGGTAATGCGCAGGTACATCTCCTTTTCGATGCGCTCCATGTCCCCGCCGCGGTGCGCCTCCTTCAACAACTCCTTGATGCGGTTTTGGGTGTCGAACACCGTGCGACGCCGGGTTTCGGTGGGGTGCGCGGTCAACACCGGCGCCACCTGGGCGCCTCGGATCACCGCCGCGGCCTGGGCACCGGTCACCCCGGCATCCTTGAGCTTGGCGAAGGTCTTGCGCAGGCTCACCGGCGCCTCTACCGATTCATCATCGAGGTCCTCGGCGAGATTGGCGATCAGCGCGAAGTAGCAAAAGGAACGTGCGACCAGGTTGGTCTTGGTGATATCAAGGTCGCGGAAGATGTCCATGAGGTCCTGCGGGCGGGCGTCGCCGTGGGCGATGTCGAAGGCCATTCGACGGGTGGACTCCACCAGGTCAAAGACATCTTCGCCTTCTTGCTGGGCGATGACCTTGCCCAGCACCCGGCCCAATAGACGAATGTCTTCCCGAACCTGATCTGCATTGCTCACCGTCATAGCCCCTTTGCTGTGTGAAGTGGTGTCATTTCTTTGCTCATGGTCAGCCGCGAGACGTTCCCGGAGACCACGCCTGTCGCCTTTTTCAATGTGTCGCGCAGGTCACTTTAGCGCATGTTTAAAACTTAGAACACCAACGGCGAGTGGAGGGGGAAAACCACATCCACCCACCACTATCACACCATTTAGGGTGGCAGTCAGCCCCTCTTTCCACGGGTCGCGATAGTATGCGCTCCCCTGGGAGACTGAACCGTCCTCTTTTGCACCCCGCTCCGCTCCACGGCACTGCCCTTTCCCTCCCAAAAGGCAGAATTCCAGCCTCCCTCCTCGGTGAGGGCGGCCGGAAGGCTGGGACTACGCTAGGTCAAGCTAGTTGCTCCAGACTTGAACTGCTCCTTCGTGGCCGGTCATGACGGCAGTAATCACCACAGCCACCGCGGCGATGGCACCTACGACATGAAGCACACGAACGACGGTGGCGGCGCCCGACTCGTTCTTCCAGAAACGCGGCAGGAATGCTGCCACCAGAACACAGGCAACCAGGACAATGACGGCTCCAGTCATGTAGTTCGCATACATGGCGTGGTCGGCGATGGGACCCGGGTCCTCCTCACTAAATCCCTGGGCGGACAACAGCCCCTCACCGGTAGAGCGGGCGAGGATGAGAGCAAAGAAGGAAACTACCGCGAGGCTGACATTGGTCCACCACCAGGTCATCGTGGCCGGACGGAAGATGGAGACGATGAAGACAATGGCCGCCACCGGAATGGCGACGACGGCCAGGTGGACGAACAGTGGGTGGGCGGGGATCCCGCCGATGTTTTCGAGCATGCTTGGAAGCTATCGCGCAACAGACACCGCGGCAACAAAAGTTCGGCTATCCAAACAACCCAGCGGATCCGCGAAATACCAGGTCATGCCTCTTTAGTTAACCATGCAGCTACCCACAATTATTTTGACATTCATCAAAGTATTTATATTTGTGTCGAAGCAGGTGCCCCACTATTGACGCTCAACACTCCCCCGCGGCTTTCTTAAACCTCCTATCCACGAGCACGGGCACCGCTGCCCCATCGTCAGCAGGTCCAGTCCTGATTTCCTCATTACAGATACCACTGCCCATGCGAAGCTGCTTCCCTGCTGAAAACAACCATGGGCCGGTACCCACCTAGGCCAGCAGTGCCAGCATGTGCGTCACGAGGATCTTCGCGATCATCGCCGCCGGGTACACCATCGCGTAGCCGAGCTCGACGCGCGGATCCGCGCCGGTGCGGTTGTTGGCGAAGGCCAAGATCGCTGGTTGGGTCTGCGCGCCGCCGAGGATGCCTGCGGTCTTGGTGGCCCCGATGCGGCAGAACCTGCGCATGACTACAGCCACCCCGGCAGCAACCAACGCGGTAATGAGCACCCCGAGGAGCAAGATCTTCCACCAGGCATCGGTGGCAAAGGCGTGCCGGATGTGGCCGCCGGCGTTGGTGCCCGCCTGCGCAAGGAACATCAAGAGTCCAAGCTCGGCGAGCACGGTGTTCGCCGAATGCGGCAAGGCGGTAATGAGCTTGCCAATCCTGCCGACCCGACCCATGATCAAGGCCACGATGAGCACACCAGCGGCAGCGCCCAGACTCAAGGAGATCCCGCCCGGCAGCGGGATGGTCCAGTGACCGATGACAATTCCGGCCGCGAGGCCAAGTCCGAGAGAAATGGGGTTGATATCGGTAAGGCCTTGGGAGGAATCCCCGAGGAAGGCAGAGATCTCCGGCAGCGCCTCCGCCGGGGCGACCACCCGCACGCGGTCGCCGAGTTCTACCGCGTAGTCCGGCACGGCAACCTTGTCTTGGTCGCCGCGGCGCACTCGGGAAATGCGGGCACCCCAGCGGCTGGTCAGTTCCTTGTTCAACTCATCGATGGTGTGCCCGGCCAGCTGGTGTTGGGAGATGGTGATCCGCCGAAAGTCGAGTTCGTGGCGGTCGGATGTCAGTGTCTGCGGCGACTCCCTACCTGCGGCATGCAGGATCGCATCGAGGAAGCGTGGGGAACCCACGAGGGTGATCACGTCGCCGGGGTGCAGGATGTCGAACTGCCCGGGGATCTCCACCTCGTTGCTGCCCACGCGGCGCAGGCGGGTGACCTGTACGCCGTTAGAACCGATGTCGAAGACCTCCGCCACGCTGATGCCGCCCGGGCGGGTGACCTGCATGTTGATCTGGACCACGGGGGCGGCGGTGTCGTCGTCAAGCCCGGCGCCGCGCAGCACCAACACGGTGGCGATCATCATTCCGATGACGCCAAAAAGGTAGGCCACGGCGTAGCCCACGGTCGCCTGGGTGGGATCTCCCGTTGCCTCGGAGGCGGCCGCCAACGCCGGGGTGTTGGTCATGGCGCCGGCGAAGGTACCCGCGATCATGGCCGCATCCAGGCCGAATACGAAACTGCCCACGCCCCAGGCGGCGATGGCCGCGAGAATAAACACCCCGACCATTCCCAGCACCGGCCCGGTAGCATTCTTCAGCGACTGGAAGAAGGTCACGCCTGAGTTGTTGCCGATGCCGAAGGCGAAAAGCACCAGGCCCAGCGTGCCCACCAGCGGGGGCAGGCTTACTTCAACGCCAAGACTCGTTGCGAGCGCGGAAAAGGCGATGCCCAGAAACAGTACGGCGGCCGCCCCAAGGCTGATGCCACGGATCTTGATCCCGCCGAAGGCCATTCCGGCACCGATGAGCAGGAATACTAAAAGGACGGGTTGATCGGCAAGAAAGTGAAGAAGAGGGGTCACGAATTTCACCATGTGTCGAAGCGTCGATACCACCGACGGTGGCGTCGCGGCGCATGCTTTGTGGGCGCGCCTTCTACCGCCTTTGAGTCTAGCGATGTCAGACATCACGCGGGCGCCCATCGGATGAGCTCACACCCCTTAGCACCCCAGCACCCCGGGCTCCCCGGCGCTTGTGTCCTATCCCTGGATTCCCTTGACCCGGCGGCCGAGCTCGCGGGTGATCTCACGCTCCTGCGTGCGACGCTTGATGTCCTGGCGCTTGTCATAATCCTGCTTGCCCTGGGCAAGACCCAGCTCCAGCTTCAGGCGGCCGTCCTTGAAGTAGAGCTTGAGCGGGATGAGCGTCTTGTTGCCGTCACGCACCTTGCCCATCAGCGAGTCGATCTCGCGGCGGTGGAGCAGCAGCTTGCGGGTGCGCTTGGGCGAATGGTTGGTCCAGTGCCCCATCGAGTACTCCGGGATGTGGAGGTTGCGCAGCCACACTTCGCCGTCGTCGATGGTGGCAAAGGCATCGGTCAGCGAAGCCTTGCCTTCGCGCAGGCTCTTGACCTCCGTGCCTACCAGCACAACACCGCATTCATAGGTTTCGAGGATCTTGTACTCGTGCCGGGCCTTGCGGTTGGTGGCTACTACGGGATCCTTGCCACCTGCGCCCGAGTTCTTCTTATTCTTCTTGGCCATGATGAGTTCATAGTACTGATTACCTGTAGTTAACCCAATCTCCGCTAAGGTTGGTTGGCCGGGGCGATTCTACGGATACTCCTGGCCCATGCGCTGCGGCCACCCGATTTTCTTCGCTTCCCTTCCTTCACGCCGAAACACCGGACCTTCATCGCCTTTGAACACCTTGTTTCGTGAGCGCAACACGCTCGCCTTGTTTTCTGCCATGCTCGTTGCCGCGATCGGCAAGGGCGTGTATTTATCCACCTCGGTGATCTTCTTGCTCACCGTGGTTGGGCTCAGCCCCGCGCAGGTGGGCGTGGGCACCTCCGCCGCCGCGGTGGCGGGTCTGGTGTGCAGCTTCCCGGCCGGGGTGATCGCCGACCGGATCGGGCAAAAGCCGACGATGTTTGTGCTCATGCTCATTGAGTCGGTATTCATGGCTTCCTTCGCCTTGACCACCAGTTTTTGGCATTTCGTGATCAGTATCTGCTGCTTTAGCGCGGCGTTTACCGCCTCCTTCCCGGTCACCCAGTCGATCGTTGCGGTGATCACCACCGAAAAGGTCAAGGCCATGGCGGTGATCTTGGCTCTGCGCAACCTAGGCATCGGCCTGGGCTCGATCATCGCTATCCCGTTTCTCAACTCCGGCGACGCCCACCTGGGAAGGTTGATCCTCGGGCTGGTGGCGGCATGCATGGCGGTATCCCTCATTGGTATCGCGCTGATCAAGGCGCCACGGCAAGTTCATGCTCAGCCGCTGAGCTCGGCTTTCGTTGCTTTGAGGGACGTTCGCTTTGCCACGTTGGCGTTGCTGGTCAACGTGCCCACTTTTGTCATTCACATCATGCTCATCGGCATGCCGTTGTGGATCACTACCACAGACATCCTGCCGCACAGTTTCGTTTCGTGGGGTTTGGTTATCAATACCGCCGTCATGGTGCTAGCACAGGTCCCGATCACGAGCCTGGTCACCAATCTTCGCCGCGCGCAGTGGGCGCTGTATGGCGCGGGGCTGGGCCTGCTTGTTTGTTGCGGTTTGCTCGGCGCCGGTTTGCTTTCCGACGCCTACCGCAGCCTCGTCATCATCTGCTTTGTGGTGGTGACCGTGTTGGCGGTGACGGAATGCGCGCAGACCTCCGCGTCCTGGACAATTTCTTATGCCTTCGCCCCAGCGGAGCAGCGCACCACCTACCTGGCCTTGTTCAACATGTCCTTTTCGGTTGTGGAGATCATCGCCCCGTTGGTCATCACCACGTGGGTCATGGATGCAGGCGCGACCGGCTGGTGGGTCTTGGGCATCATTCTCCTCATCATCACCGTCATCGCTGGTGTATTCTCCGGGCGCAGGCAGCAGCCGCAGCCGGGCCTTGCTTGAGGCGTCATCGCGCTAGCTGTGTCTGGGTAATGACGATTTAGGTCGGTGTGAAACAGCCACAGCTGTGGCGAGACCGATCCTCCCAGGCCTGCCATGGGAAGTGGCACTGCAAGGACCGTCGTTGGCAGGGCCCGCGCCAGCAACCACTTCACCTCGTCGGAAAGCAAGAAAACCGAACCCGGACGTGGGGAAACGGCGAGGAAACAGCGAGGAAACGGTGCCCAGACATCAAGGAGCAAGCCAACGCTGACGGGCGGTGTTAGAAAACGGTGCTGCTGGGTGGCTGAAGGTCATGGGTTGCCTACCAGCGGTCCAAAAAGAGAGTCCTTTTCAACCACTACACACGACCTACTTCACGCGAGCCCGTGGCCAGAAAAGTCCCGGCAGGCATTGCGCCTTTCGGGACTCATGAGTGCTGGTACGTTTTGGGGTTAAGCCCTATTTTCGCACGTAGAAGCGCAGGGTTGCCTGGGCCACCAACCCTGCGAAAACCACGCCCACGATGCCCACGAGGGGTGCTATCGTCCAGATGTCGGCGTTGGTGATCGGGGCGATGAGCTGGGCTTGGTAGAGGTTGTGCAAGGTGGAGTCGACGACCCAGGTCTTGCCGATAAACAGGCCCGCGGCGGACAATACCGCGCCGATGATCGCGGCCATGACCGCCTCAATAACGAAGGGGGCTTGGGTGTACCAGCGGGAGGCGCCGACCATGCGCATGATCTCAATCTCGCGGCGGCGGTTGAAAGCGGCGATCTGCACCATATTCGCGATGAGGAAGATGGCGGCGATGGTCTGCACCGCCGCGAAAAGGAACGTGGCGTTGCGGATCGAATCCAGGTTGTCGGTGGCAGCGCGCAGGTCATCGGCCTGATCGACGACGTCGACCACCTGGTCCATATCCGCGATGCCCTCCAGCGGGGACACATCCAGCGGGTCTTCAAGGCGCACGTGCAGGGCAGCCGGGAGCGCCTCGGGGCTGGTCTCCTCCACCAGTTTCGGATCGGTGTCCTGGAAGACCTCCACGAAACGCTCGTAGGTGCGCTCGCGCGAGTAATACTCGACGGATGTCACCCCAGGGGCATCCTCGAGCTTGTCCTTGACTTCCTTACAGGAGGCCGTGGAACAGTCATCGTCGCTGCCGGAAATGTCCTCATCCAACTGCACCATGACCTCAACGCGGCCGAGGTAGATGTCTTTGGTTTTCTCGGTCATGTTGGTGACCAAGAAGCCCGTCGTTAGCAGCGCCAAGGAGATGGCGGTGGTGATCACCAAAGCGATCGTCATGGTGATGTTACGGCCAAGCCCGGAGATGGCCTGGCGAAAAACGTATCCAAGTCCCATGATCTCTCCTAGTGTGTCTCGCCGTAGACGCCGTGGGCATCGTCGCGAACGAGCTTGCCCAGCTTGAGCTCGATGACTCGCTTGCGCATGTCGTTGACTGCGCGCGCATTGTGGGTGGACATCACCACGGTGGTGCCACCGCGGTTGATCTGGTTCAACAGCACCATGATTTCGTTGGAGGTATCCGGGTCGAGATTGCCGGTGGGTTCGTCGGCAAGCAGAACCAAGGGCTTATTCACGGTCGCGCGGGCAATGGCCACACGCTGCTGCTCACCGCCAGACAGCTCCTGGGGCATGCGGGTGGCCTTGGATGCCAACCCGACCATTTCCAGGGTCTCGGGAACCAGCGTGGCGATCGCGTCCCGCTTCGTGCCGATCACCTCCAAGGCAAAGGCCACGTTGTCGTAGACGTTCTTATTCTGCAGGAGGCGGAAGTCCTGGAAGACGTAGCCGATCTTTTGGCGCAGCTGGTTGATCTGGCGGCCGCGCAACGTGTTGACGTGGAAGTCGGCGATGCGAATATCGCCGCTGGTGACATTGGTTTCCCGGATGAGCAGCTGCAGGAACGTGGACTTGCCGGAGCCCGACGGGCCGATAAGAAAGACGAATTCACCCTTGCCGATGCTCAAGGTGATCTCATCCAGCGCTGGGCGCGTGGACGTCTTGTACAGCTTGGTGACTTTATCGAAGATGATCATGGCGTCGGTGACGCTACCCACGGCATTCACGGTGTCCCCGTTTCCTTTTGGCATGTAGTCCTGGCTTTCGTCGGGATGCGTGTCAGCCTACTCGGCGTTGGCCTGCTCGGACATGCGCCAGCGAATGCCCTCCTCCAAGAACTTGTCGATGTCGCCATCGAGCACCTTGGAGGGATCGTTGACCTCATAACCGGTGCGCAGGTCTTTGACCATCTGGTATGGGTGCAAGACGTAGGAACGCATCTGGTTGCCCCAGGAGGCGTTACCACCTGCGCCCAGGGCGTCGAGCTCGGCGCGTTCTTCTTGGCGCTTGCGCTCGAGCAGTTTGGCCTGCAGCACGCGCATGGCCGACGCCTTGTTCTGGATCTGGGACTTCTCGTTCTGACAGGTCACCACGATGCCCGTCGGGATGTGTGTCAGGCGCACCGCGGAGTCCGTGGTGTTCACAGACTGTCCGCCAGGACCAGAAGAGCGATAGACGTCCACGCGCACCTCGGAATCGGGGATGTCGATGTGGTCGGTCTGCTCTACCACCGGCAGCACCTCCACCTCGGCGAAGGAGGTCTGGCGGCGGGCCTGGTTGTCGAAGGGGCTGATACGCACCAGGCGGTGCGCGCCCTGCTCCACCGACAGGGTGCCATACATGTAATCGCCGTGGACGACGAAGGTGGCGGACTTGATGCCAGCCTCCTCGGCGTAGGAAATGTCGTAGATGTCGACCTTGTGGCCATTTTTCTCAGCCCAGCGGGTGTACATGCGCATGAGCATCTCCGCCCAGTCGGCAGCCTCGACGCCGCCGGCGCCCGAGCGGATGGAAATCACGGCCTCGCGGGCATCGTACTCGCCCGAGAGCATGGTCTTGACCTCGAGCGCTTCGATCTCCTCGCGCAGCTCGGCAAGTTCTTCGTCGGCAAGCTCGGTGCCTTCGCCTTCTTCCTCGGCGAGCTCGTACATGACCGGCATGTCATTCAGGCGATCGCGTAGGCCGCTGAGCTTCTTCAGCTGCGCCTGCACGCTGGACAGCTCGGTGGTCACCCGCTGGGCGTGTTCCGGATCGTCCCACAGGCTGGGGTCGGCCGCCTGCGCCTCGAGCTCACGCACGCGCAAGGCCATCTCCTCGGGGTCCATGACCTTTTCGATTGAGGTTAGTGTGGTGTCGAGCTTGTCCAACGCTGCTGAGGTTTCCGGTCGCATGAACATACATCTTACTTACATGCGCAATGTGTCACCCATGCCGGTGCGCGGTTTGGCCGATGTTGCACAATAGAGGGCATGAGCAATCAGGCTGCATCCTTCAACGACATGATCGCAACGATTACGAAGACCTTTGCCATCGCCCACGAGAAAGACTCCGACGAGCACCTTGCCCAAGCCTTGGTCTACAACGCCGGGCGCTTGGCCTGGCGCATGCGCGAGCAGGGGGTCACTGTCGACCAGAAGACCTCAGTGTCGGATGTGGTCACCGACGCCGATCGGGCGGCCGAGCACTTCGTGGCGGGTGCGCTGGAATTGCTGCGCCCCGAAGACGGCGTGCTCGGCGAGGAGGGCGCCTCCCGCCCGTCCGCCAGCGGGCGCACGTGGGTGATCGACCCCGTCGATGGCACCTACAACTTCAGCACCGGTTCCGATTATTGGTGCTCCGCGGTAGCCCTTGTCGAAGGCGATCCCGAAGACCCCAGCACCTTGTACTTCGGCGCGGTGCACCGCCCGGCGATGGGTTATACCTGGTTCGGCGGCCCTGAGATTCCCACTACTCGCGATGGACAGCCGGTCGCCGGTATCACCGACGCCGCTCCTGCGACCTCGAGCCTGGGCACCTACCTGCACCCCAACTACCTGGCCGATGACGCGCTGACCCAGGCGTGGCTGAAGGTGGCAGGGCTGTTTGCGACCTGGCGCATGCTTGGCGCGGGCTCGGTGGATTTGGGCTCGGTCGCCGATTCCACCTTGGGGGCGTGGATGCAGCACACCGTGGCCGCGTGGGATTGGCTGCCCGGACGCGCTCTCGTGGAGGGCGCTGGCGGCACCTGCGCAAAGATCGAGGCAGGCGGCGTTACCTGGTGTGTTGCCGGTAGCGCCCGCACCGTCGACGAGATCCGCCAGGTCCTCGCCTCCTCCTAGCCGCACCGCGACGGCGGGCCTTCGGCTTTGTGTACTTCCTGCGTTTGTTTTCCTTGACTACCCGTTTTCCCTAGGAGCCAACATGTCCTATTCCGATGATCTCGCCTTCGCCCTCCGCCTCGCCGAGCTTGCCGACGCCCACACGCTTGCCCGCTTCGAGGCCTCAGACCTGCGCGTGGATTCCAAGCCCGATATGACCCCGGTCTCGGACGCAGACATCGCCACCGAGAAACTGCTGCGCGAGGCAATCGCCCAGGATCGCCCAGGTGATGCCATTCTGGGAGAGGAGTTCGGCGGCGACGTTGCCCTCACTGGGCGCCAGTGGATCATCGACCCCATCGATGGCACCAAGAATTACGTGCGGGGCGTGCCGGTGTGGGCAACGCTGATCGCCCTGCTTGTCGACGGCCGACCGGTCGTGGGCGTGGTGTCCGCACCGGCACTGGCGCGCCGCTGGTGGGCGGCCGAAGGCGCGGGGGCCTACCGCAGCTTCAACGGAAGCACCCCGCGCCAGCTGCACGTTTCGGCGGTCTCCAAGATCAAGGACGCCTCGGTGTCCTTCTCCTCCCTCGACGGCTGGCGCGACCGTGAACTATTACCGGGTTTTCTGGGGCTTTCCGACGACACCTGGCGCCTGCGCGGCTTCGGCGACTTCTTCTCCTACTGCTTGGTTGCCGAGGGCGCAGTCGACATCGCCGCCGAGCCGGAGGTCTCCCTGTGGGACTTGGCAGCACTGTCGATCATCGTGACCGAGGCGGGCGGAAAGTTCACCTCCCTCGCCGGCGTGGACGGCCCTCACGGCGGCGACGCCCTGGCCACCAACGGCCTGCTTCACGACGAGGTCCGCGCGCGGCTGAGCTAATCCCTGCTGCTTTTCGAACCACGGCCTGGGGGCTTCACATTTGCGGTCGAATAGGCGCGGTCGAATAGGCGCGGTTTTTATACCACCCCGGGGTATTTTTGGCAGCCTTTTCGACCGACTCCTATCGACCGCAAATGTGAAGCCCAGGGATCCGCGGGCTCCCCGCCCCCTCTGGTGCCAGGAGATGAGAAAAAAACCCACAGCAACTGCTGTGGGCGGGTGACCGCGGGACTGTAGACGTCGGCAAGCAAAAACTAGGATGGCGGGCGAAGCTGCAACGTCAGCAACTGCTTGGAACCGCAAGAATTGGCCACCGCACAGCTGGAGCAATGGCCGTTCGTACCGCAGCTGGGGGCATCGGCGGCCAGGAGACCGTCGCGCTTGAAGTGCTCGAGCAGCGTCGCCACCATCGTCTCACGCAGGCCGGTGGCCGAAGCGATCGAGGCGGCGGTGGTGTGGCCTTCGCGTATCGCGCCGAGCACGGCGGTTGCTGGCTTCATCAGAACCAGATCCGCAGCAGGTTGAAGACGGCTACGGCCAGGACCCAGGCTGTGACCAGCTCGACACCCACGGCAAACCCGGTCCAGCGCCAGCCAATCTCTCGCTTGAGGGCAGCCAGCGTGGCCACACACGGGGTATACGCCAGCAAGAACACCATAAACGCCCAGATCGCGGCGATCGGATGCCCGCCGGAGGCCCCATGGAAATCGGCGCGGATGGCGTCGGCCAGCGGAGAGACGGACTGCTCAGCGGCGGATTGCTCGCTGACATCATCGAGCGCGTAGGTCTGCGCCCAGGTGGAGATCACCGCCTCCTTGGCGATAAAGCCGGTCACCAGGGTGCCCGTGATCGACCAGGAGTCGAATCCCGCCGGCGCAAACACCGGCGACACCGCCTGCGAGATCTCGCCGTAGACGCTTTCAGACACCGGCAGGTTCTCGTCAGCGAAGGAATACTCGGTGGTCATAGGCGTCGATTGCAGGGCAAACACCGCAGCCACGCACACGACGATAATGCCACCGGCGGTCTTGAGGAAGCCTTTCACGCGCGTCCAGGTCACACTCGCCGCCAGGCGCAATCCCGGCAGCTGGTAGACCGGCAGGTCGATGACCAGCGCCTCGGTGCCCATCGTGCGCCATAGGAGTTTTCGGAAAACCCAGCCCATGGCAACGATCAGCCCAATCGAGATGAGGTACATGGCAAAAACCACCGTTCCCGATGCTCCGGGAAAGAAGGTCGCAGCGAGCATGGCGTAGACGGTCAGGCGTGCCGAGCAGGAGGCAAAAGGAACCAGCAGCGCGGTCATGATTCGGTGGTCGCGCTGGGCGAGCACGCGGGTGGAGGCGATCGCCGGGACGTTGCAGCCAAATCCGACGACGATGGGAATAAAGGCCTTGCCGGGCAGCCCGATGGCCTTCATCACCCGGTCGGTGACCACCGCGGCGCGTGCCATGTAGCCGGAATCCTCGAGCACGGCCAGGCACAAAAACATGAGCGCCATCAGCGGCGCAAAGCTCAAGACGGTGCCCACACCCACGAAGAGGCCATCGATGAGCAAGCCGGTGACCAGCGGAGTATCAAGGTGCAGCAGGCCCAGCAGCGAACGAGTCCAGTCCGACAGGGGGCCTTCGAAAAAGCCGGAGACCAGGTCCTGGATCGGCGCGGCGACGGTGGTGGTTATCTGGAAGACCAGCCACATCACGGCCAAAAATAGCAGCGGGCCTGCCACCGGGTGCAAGGCAACGCGGTCGATCTTTTCCGTCACGCTGCTTGCTGGCGCCTGCCCCAGGGTTACCGCCTGCTCGGTGGCATTTTCGATCCACGCATAGCGGTCGTCGATCAGCTCAAACTCGTCCTGGCTTGCGCTTGCTTTCCGACGCCAAGGTTCCCGAGCAAGAGCAACCTCGACAGCCTCCTCGACCTGCTCGAGACCCTTGCGGTGGCGCGGGTCGACGACCACGACCGGGCAGCCGATCGCCTGCTCGAGGGATGCAGCATCCAGCTCCTGGCCTGCGGCACGGGCCACATCATCCTTGGTAATCACCACAACCACGCGGTGGCGCGACTCCAACAGCTGCGCCACCATGTACAAGCCGCGCTCGAGGCTTGCCGAGTCGACCGCGACAATGACCACGTCGGGGCGATCCTCCGGCGCCGCCTCCACGATCATCGCGCGGGTGAAGGCCTCGTCGGGGCTGTGGGCATCGAGCGAATAGGCGCCGGGAAAGTCAATGAGGTCAAAGGTGCGCGTAGAGATGGTCCACGCACCGCGGGCGATCTCCACGCTGGTGCCCGGCCAGTTGCCCATCTGCACCCGCGCGCCCGTCAGGCCATTGAACAGGGTGGATTTTCCCGAGTTCGGGGCGCCGATGAGCCCGATGATGGGTGAGTCTTTCGGCGCGATCTTCAGGCCGGTATCCGAGCACTTACAGGTTGCAAAGTCATTGCCGCACGGCGTGGGGGCTATGGCCAGCTCCTCGGCGCCGGAACCTGTGGCGTTGGGTGTTGGCGCACTCATGACAGGACTTCCACCCCGATGCGCGCAGCCGTGCTGCGATCGATGGCATAGCGGGTGGAGCGCTTCTTGATGATCAGCCCGCCGCCAGCGATGCGCTGGGTGACGCTGAAGGTGGAACCCGGGCGGATGCCCAGCTCGGCCAACCGGCGACGCTGGCTGGGATCCATGCACTCATCAATGTCACACACGCGACACGCCCCTCCGACGCAGATCGAGTCCAAGGAGCCTGTTTGCAGTGCGGTAGTCATGTGTTGGAACTTTCTTCCCTGCCTTTTGAGGCTGGCCCGCCGATGTCACCCGCGGGCGTGCTACTCGCAGCGCCCGGCGACCTCAGTGGCGATGCGCGACACCTTCCAACCAAAGGCAAACCAAAGTTTGTATTACCTTAGGTAGGTTACCCTTCGATAATGACCTCAGTAAAGACAACCTCATGTGGCAAATGTCATTTCCAATAAAATGACCCCCGCCACATTTTTGACGGAGGTCAACGAGAACCAAATGTCAGACCTGAAACGCCGTACGCCGACCGCGGAGGCACAACCGCAGTCGACGTAAAGGGGCCGGCTGAACTCTTTTTCGAATTACCGAGCGCGCGTCCTCGACGGCGTCTTCTCCCCCAGCACCCTATCCGGCAACGCCTAGGCCGTAGCCCACATGGCCTGGGCCCGGGGCGTTGAGGTCCGCGAGAATGGCATCCACCGGAGTGGAGACAGTGGGCATAAACAGCGCGCCTTGCAGCGGGGTGCGGCAGGCCAGCTCATAAAACGGTAGCGTGCCACCGTTGACCATGCCGACGGCACGATCGCCCAACATTACCGGCGCGCCGGAGTCACCCGGGCCTGCGCAGATTTGGGTGATCTGCACGCCCGGATTACTGCTCCAAACGATGCCGCACGTGGTACCTGTGGAAATGCCCTGCTTGCAGGCCACCTGGCCGGGCTGCAGATTGCCCTGGCCGAGCTGATTGACGGTCACGCCATTATAGGAATTGGTCACCTGCGCATTCGAGCCCAATTCGATGACCGAATAATCCATGTTTGCACCCTGGGCGACCACCGTGCCCGACGGTCCCACCCGCCAGGAATCGGCGGAGGCCACCGCGTCGCCGACCTGACCACAGTGTCCGGCGGTGATGGCAACCTTGTGGCCTGCGGCATCCACCCCGGTGAAGGCCACTGTGCAAAAGCCGCTCTCGCCAATGTAGATCGGCGTGCCGGGCCCGTACAGGGAGACCCCGCGCTGCTCCGCCTCGATGGACTCGGCCGGGATATCCGGCGCGCTAAAGTAGCTACCCTGCACCCGCTGGAGTACCGGCCCCGGCCGCCCGGCCAGAATCTGGGAGGCGATATCCGTGCGCCAGTGGTAGTCAGGACCGTCGGTCATCGGCTCGACATACTGTGCGCCATCACCGGCAGTAGCACCAGCAGCCTGCGCACCCAGCGCATCCGTTGCCGGCTGCACGACGGCGCTGGCCTGCTGGCGTGCCTGTTCTGCCTGTTTGCCAAGGTCCGCGTTAACCTGGCCTACCTGCGCCTCCAGCTGCGCCTGCGCTTCATCAAGCTGTGCTTGCACCTGGGCTCGCGCCTCGTCGACCTGCTGCCAGAAGGTGGCAATGCCAACGCCGAGCTGATCGGCAGCCTCCTGTGGCACCGCGGCCGCAACCTCCTGCGGCAGCGGTGCGGCCTCCTGCGCACCAGCGTGCGGCGCCAACCCCACCAACGCCGCCACCGACAGCAAAGCCAGCGCCGAGCCGGACCGCAACCTTCCTAATTTTCGCATGTCCCCGCCTTGGACCCTTTCCACATTGCAATTTCGAAGAAAATTCGCACCCAAGCCACCGGGCTGAGGGCTCTTCCTCTTCCCCATGCCGTGACCCTCCTGCTTTCACCATGAGCACAACCACAATTGATAGCCTGCACTCTGGTTAAGCTACACGGTCAACGCACACCTATGAAGACCACACCGACTTTACCCCCGCCCGCTACCCATACTTCGGTGCCACCGGCCCAAGGTATGGGCTGCCGAAGCAGCATGCAACACCGGCCGCGGTTCTTAATCTCTCAAGTTACACGCAGCAAACGGTCTTTTAATGCACAACGAAAAATCCCCAGCCACGGTTGGGCTGGGGACGCAGGAAAGCACGGGGCTGCGGCTACAGGTAGCGGGCGAGGAACTCTCGGGTGCGCTCCTTAGTGGGATTATCGAAGATCTGTTGCGGGGTGCCCTGCTCCTCGATCTTGCCATCGGACATGAACACCACATTCTTGGCCACCGTGCGGGCAAAGCCCATCTCGTGGGTGACCACCAGCATGGTCATGCCCTCGCGGGCGAGGTCCTTCATCACCGAGATGACCTCGCCGACCATCTCCGGGTCAAGCGCGGAGGTGGGTTCGTCGAAAAGCAAGACCTCTGGGTCCATTGCCAGCGCGCGCGAGATGGCAACGCGCTGCTTCTGCCCACCGGAGATCTGCCGGGGCTTGGCGTTGATGTACGGCAGCATGCCCACCTTCTCGAGGTAGAAGCGCGCCTTTTCCTCGGCCTCCTCCTTTGAACGTCCGAGCACAGTCTGCTGGCCTACCATGCAGTTTTTCAGGATGGACATGTTGTTAAAGAGGTTAAAGCTTTGAAACACCATGCCGACCTTGGAGCGGTACTTGTTCTGATCCACAGAACGGCCGTGAATGTCCTCGCCATGGAAGAGGATCTCGCCGCCGCTGGCGGTCTCTAGCATGTTGATGCACCGCAGCAGCGTGGACTTGCCGGATCCAGAAGCACCCAGGATGCAGGTCACGTCACCCGGGTGCACTTCGAAGTCCACCCCTTTGAGTACCTCGTTCTTGCCGAAGCTCTTGTGCAGGCCTTTTACCTCGATGATGGGGGTTTCAATCTCAGCCATGAGTTCACTTCTCCTTCTTGACCTGGTTAGCTTCCTGCTGCGCCTGCTGGTTCCCGGAGTGGGACCCTTGTGCGCTGTTATCCCGGAAGGTGTAGTTGCCAGCGGCCATGACCAACGGATCCTTATTCATCAGGTGGTAGCCGTTGTGCGCGTCCGGAGTTTCGTGGAGCTCATAGGCGTCCGCGCCGTCGAGCTTGCGCTCGAGCCAGCGCAGTAGGAAGGAGGAGACCAGGGTCAGCGTGAGGTAGCCGGCCATCTCGATCACGGCCGAGGGGAAGTACTTGAACACCGCGCCGGCGACCATGCGGTGGACGGAGAAGAACTCGGAGAAACCGATGATGAACATCACCGAGGAGTCCTTGATGTTGATGATGAAGTTGTTGCCGATCTGCGGGAGGATGTTGCGCAGCGCCTGCGGCAGCACCACCTGACGCATGGCCTGGAAATGGTTCATGCCGATGGCGCGTGCGCCCTCCATCTGGCCGGGGTCCACGCTGAAGATGCCGCCGCGCACTGACTCCGCAATGTAGGCTCCGGTGTTAATGGAGACAACGGCGATAGACACCGCCCAGAGGTTGGTGAACTGGAAGGCGTTGTTGGAGAAGTACGGCAAACCGTAGAAGATGAACACCGCCTGCAGGATCATCGGGGTGCCACGGAACAGCTCCACGTAAATGCGGATGATCGCGCGCACGATCCACAACAGCACGCGCTTGAGGGCGGGGTCGGACTTATCGTGCGGTATCGTCTGGAGGATTCCGCAGATGAACCCGATGATGCAGCCGAAGAAGGTGGCCACGATCGCAAGGATCAAGGTGTTGAGGATGCCCTTGCCGTAGGTCGCCCCATAGGAATCTAACAGGGTAAGTATGTCTTGCCACAGTTGTGCCAGCATGTCAGTTGCTCACTTCTTTTCTTCCGATCCAGGAACTTACACACGTCTGCCGGACGGCCACCAGGTAACGCTTTTGGCCAGGACTCCGGCGCGAGCATCCGTGCGCCGAGCAAGTAGAAATCCCACTCCCCCGGCGCTTTTCACCTGCCTCCGGCCGCCCTCGAGCCCTTCACCCGGTGGGGTCTGGGCGTGTACTAGTTGTTCTCGAGGGGCTGGATCTTGACGGCTTCTTCCATCTGCGCGGTGAAGTCGTCCTCAGTCTGGGTGGCAAGGAACTCGTCGATCTTGTTCTTGAGCTCGGTGTTGCCCTTGCGCACGGAGACGCCGATGTTGACATCCTCGTCGGAGACCTCGAAGCCCTGGCCCTCATCCAGGTTGACGATCTGCATGTCCGGGTATGCCAACACAGCGCCCTCGGCGGTGGGCATGTCGGTGACCACGTAGTCGACTTGGCCGGTCTCGAGTGCCATCAGCATGGCCGGTGCGCTCTCGGATGCGGACAGGCGGTTGGCGCCGTCGATCTGCGGGATGAGGGTGTCGTACCAAATGGTGCCGGTCTGGCTGGTGACCTTTCCACCGGCCAGATCCGCGAGGGACTTGGCGCTAGCGTACTGGCTATCCTTCTTGGTCAAGACGACGATGTTGGCGTAGAGGTACGGGCCTGCGAAGTCGACCTCCTGCTCGCGCTCGGCGGTCATGGACTGACCGGCGATGACGGCGTCGACGGTGCCGGACTGCACGGCCGGGATGAGGGAATCCCAGTCCAGCTGCTTGATCTCGAGTTCCCAGTTGTTGGCCTCGGCGATCTTCTTGGCGGTCATGACGTCGTAGCCGTTGGCGTACAGTTCGGAGTCCTTCATCTTCACCGCGCCATTGGCGTCGGTGGGCTGAGCCCAGTTGTACGGGGCGTAGGCGGCCTCCATGGCCACGGTCAAAACGCCATCCTCCACGCCGGATCCGCTGGTGCCGGCGCTACCGGAGGCGGAGGTGGAGCTGGAGTTATCGGTGGCGCTACAAGCGGCCAGGCCGAGTGCCATGCCGATGGCCATGACCTTCTTGACGTAGCTTTTCATGATGGTGCCTTCTCTTTCTCAGTCATCGTGTTTGAAGTGCTTGCCTTTGGACTTCCCGCAGGCAAACTGGCGCGAGATTCCTCATAAGCGTGAAGGCCATGGTGTCTTTGACCCTGTGGATGCCTAAGATTCCCAAGACTGTGCTTTCCAGCATGTACGCCATCGAGAAACTCAAGGAACCATAAGATAAAAGGAGCCATGAGATTCATGACTCCAAACGTTAAACGCACGTGTCATGACAGCTCTCCGCTTCACAGCGACAGTCCAGTAGATATTGTCCACTGGCCCGAAAACACGCAGGCCAGGACCTCACGCGCTTTCTCGGCGGCCGCCCCTTTCGCTTCCCAGTGCTTCCTAGCGCACGTGTCATAAGGGGAAAGCTACTCTTGTTGGCCGCGCCTCTATCATGCTTATGATTGCCCTAACCTTATGCAGCGTCACATACTTTGTGCAAGTAATTTCCGTCTCACGGGGCAGGAATCTTTCGCTCGTTTTCTGGGCACCATAGTTGTGCTTTCCGACGCCCACCGGCGCCGTTGCGCCCCAACCGTCCTCGCCGTTACCGCCAGCATCCCTTCCCTACAAGGATGGGCACGATCCCGGGCATAGCGGACTGAAGGAGCCCAGCGGCTATAGACGTCGGAAAGCACGGCGCCGCGCGCGAGCACGCCGCAAGCCAGGCCTGCGGGCATGCTGTCCCCGGCAACGGCGACACCGCGTCGAACGGCTCCATCCAGCAAGGCTGATGTCCTCGTGCCCTCGTTCATGCAGGTTGTGTGCGCGGGGTTAGAGCTGTTCCACCGTCGCGTGGGCGTGCACCTTCTCCGAATCCTTGGTCTTGCGAACCTGCAGATCCCAGGAGCCGTCCTCGCTTCGGATCGCCCAGCAGCTGATCTTCGCCGGCACCACGACCGGACGAGCGAAATCCACGGTGTGACGCACGTGCCCGTCTACCCGCCCCTCAAGGAGGGTGAGCATCTTTGCGGCGGTGTACATGCCGTGGGCGATGACCCCAGGGAAGCCGAAGGCCTTGGCACCCAGCGTGCTGGTGTGCACCGGGTTGCGGTCGCCGCTGGCTGCAGCGTAGGCATCGATATCCGCGCGGGTCACCTTCCACTGGGCAGTCTGCGCCACCTTCTTCGGCAGCACCGCCTCGCCTAGGTTGGTGCCGCGCTGCTCACCGCGGTCGACCACCGACGTGTCCGCCTTGGCGTCGAGCCTCGCACCGAGCCCCAGGAAGGTCGAGGTCTGAATCCATACCGGCTCATCATCGATCACCACCTCGGTGACGAGGTCAATGAGCAAACCTTTGCGGTGCGCGCGCAGGTTGGTGGCGTGGACGAGCAGGGAGAACTGCTCGTCTACGCCGATCGCGCGGCGCTGCTCGATCGAATTGGAAATATGAACCGCACCCATCGCGGCGAAGGGGAAATCCGGCTGTGACATGGTGTGGATGACCAGCGGGAAGCCCAAGACAAACGGATAGGTCAGCGGCAGTTGGTTCGAGGTTCGAAAGCCTACCGCCTGGTTGTAGGCGGCGAGGTTGTCCGAATCCACCCGCACCCCCACCACGGCGAACCCGCGGGTGGGATCGGACTTACCCGACCGCTTCTTGCCCACGCCCGGGACCCGGTCGACAGCAACCTTGCGGTATTCCTTGGCCAGCGCAGGGATGGCGGGCAAGGTGGTGTATTCGATGTCGTCGTGCACGTTATTCATCATGATTTAAGCCCCCATGATCGACTGGCCGCACACGCGAATGACGTTGCCGCTGACCGCACCGGAGGACGGCGCTGCAAGGTAGGCGACGGTCTCTGCGACGTCGATGGTCTGGCCGCCTTGCACCAGTGAGTTGGACTTGCGCCCAACTTCCTTGGGCACGGTGGGCATGGCGGCGGTCATCGCCGTCTCGATGAAGCCGGGGGCCACCGCGTTGATGGTTCCGCCGCGTGCGGCAAGCTCCTCCTTGAGGGAATCGACCAGTCCGATCATGCCCGCCTTGGTGGTGGCATAGTTGGTCTGGCCGCGGTTACCCGCGATGCCCGCGATGGAAGAGACGCCGATGATGGCCGGGTGCTCGCCCAGCTGATCGGATTCGATGAGCGCCTCGGTGATACGCACGGGGGCGACCAAATTGATGTTTTGGACCATGTTCCACATCTTTTCGTCCATGTTGGCCAGCAACTTGTCTCGGGTCACGCCCGCGTTGTGTACCAGGACGTCAATCTTGCGGCCGTAGCGCAGCCTAGCGTGCTCGGCGATGGTTGCGGCTGCGTTCGGGTCGGTGACGTCCAGCGGAAGGGCGGTGCCCTTGACCGCATTGGCGGTTTCAGCCAGTGCCTCGCCCGCCATGGGGATGTCCACGCAGATGACGTTGGCGCCGTCGCGGGCCAGGACTTCGGCCATGGTCTTGCCGATGCCACGGGCGGAACCGGTGACGACAGCGAGCCTGCCGGCTAGCGGCTTGTCCCAGCTTTCCGGTGCCTCAACGTCCGTGCCGGTGCCGGTGCTGCCGATGCGGATGACCTGCCCATCGACGAACGCCGACTTGCCCGACAGCAAGAAGCGCAGCGTGGATTCGATCTCACCCAGGCTCGATCCTGGTGCCGCGTAGACGAGCTGGGCGGTCGCGCCGTGGCGCAGCTCCTTGGCCAGGGAGCGGGTGAAGCCCTCTAGCGCGCGCTGGCTGATGCGGGCATCCGCACCGGCGCTGCCGGTGAGCAGCTCAGGGGTGGTGCCGAGCACGACCACGCGGGCGCACTTGCGAAGCTTACGCATCTGAGGATTGAAGACGTCGAAGAGCTCGTGGAGATCCTCGGGGCGCGTGATACCGGTGGCGTCAAAGACGATGGCCGCGCGCGGGGTGTCTGCGTTGGCGGGGATGAATTCATAGTCATCAGCGAGCAACTGCTCGAGCTCGGGGGCATAGGTGCCACTGCCACAGATAACCACTGGCCCGTCGAGGGCGGGCTTGCCTTCGACGTATCGGCGCAGCGGCACCCCCTGGGGAACGCCGAGCTTGCCAGCGGCGGAGGAGTTGATGAGGTTTTCCAGCAATCCTGTCTTGGCCATGATGGCCCGTCCTTTCTTCATGTCCCTTCCCCGTTTGCGGGAGGGTGCGAGAAATTTATGTGGTTTTTGTGGGTGGAGAAGTTGCGAATCTGAAGCTTCACAGACCCGTGGGCGGGGCCTGTCCCGGTACTTAAAAAGGACGCATTGGCGTCATTTCCTTGCACCGGGAGTGCAGTTTTCAGACCGTTTGTTTGTGCAGTTGCGGCGAAAAATACCCTTCGGTGACCCTTATTGTCCTATCTATTTTCCCAGCTCAACTACAATTTCGAGACTTCTTGTTCACTTTCGCCCTTTAACCTTTCTAACAACCTAGGTTAAGGTGATGTACATCATCTTGGTACGTGATGTAGGATACATTATCAAGACAACGTGATTTACGCCATATTACTTTCCTCAACAAAAGGAGTTCCGATGAGCACCACGTCTCGCCGCGTCGCCATTCTCGGCGGCAACCGCATCCCCTTCGCTCGTTCCAACCGCGAATACTCCAACGCTTCCAACCAGGACATGCTCACCGCCGCCATCGATGGCCTCGTCGCCCGCTATGGACTGCAGGATCTTGAGCTGGGCATGGTCGCCGCGGGTGCCGTGATTAAACACTCGCGCGACTTCAACCTCACCCGCGAATCGGTACTCGGTTCCGCGCTGGCACCTACCACCCCATCCATCGATGTTCAGCAAGCCTGCGGCACGGGGTTGGCGGCCGCTATCCTGGTCGCCGATGGCATCGCCGCAGGGCGTTATGAATCGGCCATCGCCGGTGGCACCGACACCATCTCCGATGCCCCCTTGGCCGTCGGCGATCAACTGCGCCGCACCCTCATCAAGCTCTCCAACGCGCGAACCGCCGCCGACCGCCTCAAGCTCGTTGGCTCGATCAGGCCAAGCCAGCTCGCCCCCGAACAGCCTGCCAATTCCGAGCCCCGCACCGGCCTATCCATGGGTGAGCACGCGGCCATCACCGCGCGCGAGTTCGGCATCACCCGCCAGGCTCAAGACGAGTTGGCGCTTGCCTCCCACCGCAATCTGGCTGCGGCCTATGACGCCGGATTCTTCTCCGACCTCATCACTCCGTTCCTCGGGGTCACCAAGGACACGAACCTCCGACCGGACGCAACCATCGAATCACTGGGCAAGCTCAAGCCGGTCTTTGGCAAGCAGGACGCCATCGACCACGGCGCACAGGCAACGATGACCGCTGGCAACTCCACCCCGCTCACCGACGGAGCCTCCGTGGCACTGCTGGGCACCGAGGCCTTTGCCAGCTCCCACGGGCTGGAGCCTTTGGCCTACCTCGTCGACTCGGAGACCGCCGCCGTGGACTACATCCACGGTCCCGACGGTCTGCTCATGGCCCCCACCTACGCCGTTCCTCGCCTGCTGGCACGAAACGGGATCAGCCTCCAGGACTTCGACTTCTACGAGATCCACGAGGCCTTTGCCTCCCAGGTTCTGGCCACTACTGCCGCGTGGGAATCCGACGAGTACTGCCGCCAGCGGCTGGGCCTCGATGGCGCGCTCGGCCCGATCGATACCGCCAAGCTCAACGTCAAGGGCTCCTCGCTGGCAGCTGGCCACCCATTCGCCGCAACGGGCGCCCGCATCCTGGCCACGGCCGCCAAGACGCTGCACGAAAACGGTGGCGGGCGCACGCTGGTCTCCATTTGTGCGGCAGGCGGCCAAGGCATCGTTGCCATCCTCGAGGCATAACAGACCCCTCTCCAACGACAACTTCATCCTATTCACCCCATCCTCTTATCCTTTCGACTTCAAGAAGGAGAACACCAATGTCCACCATCACCAAGGCTCAGGAAAACGCCAAGGCCGTTGCCAAGAGCGCAGTCAAGAACGCTACGAAGGGTTCGTCCAAGGCGGCTGCCAAGGACGCACACCTTCCCAGTCCGCTTCCTGCTACCCCGGATCGCCAGGCAGTCGATGACCTGCGCATGATTCTCGACGGGCAGTTCGGCGAGCTGCGCGAGGATATCCGTGAGCTACTTAACGATCCTTTCTTCCTGCCGAAGATCGATGGCACTCTCGATGAGATCCGCGACGATATCCTGCCCGTTCTCGAGCGCTTCCGCGACGCCGGCTACGCCTACGATTCCTTCTCCCGCGCCAACGGTGGCTCTGGCAAGGCCGACCGCGCCATCATCGGCCTCGAGACCCTAGGCCATGCCGACCTTTCCGCCATGGTCAAGGCCGGCGTCCAGTGGGGCCTGTGGGGCGGCGCCATCGATAACCTTGGCACCGAGCGTCACCGCCACTACATCAAGCCCACCATGGATCTGGAGTTGCTCGGCGTCTACGCCATGACCGAGATCGGCCACGGCTCGAATGTTGCCCAGCTGCAAACCACCGCGACCTACGATCCGGAAACCCAGGAATTTATCATCAACAGCCCCACGCCTTCGGCAAAGAAGGTCTACCTGGGCAACGCCGCCCGCCACGGTCGCATTGCCGCTGTGTTCGCGCAGCTATACACCCCGGGCGTGGAGGAGTCCCACGGCGTGCACTGCCTGATCGTTCCGATCCGCGATGAGGATCTCAACCCGCTTCCTGGTGTCACCATCGGCGACCACGGCCACAAGGGCGGCCTGCTCGGCGTTGACAACGGCACGCTCCTGTTCGACAACGTGCGCGTCCCGCGTGAGAACCTCCTCAACCGCTTCGGCGATGTGGACGAGGCCGGAAACTACACCTCCCCCATCGAGTCGAAGAACCGCCGCTTCTTCACCATGTTGTCCACACTGATCCGTGGTCGCATCGCCGTCGGCGGTGCCGCCAATGCGGCAACCCGTTCTTCGCTGGCGATTGCCCTGCACTACGCGACCCAGCGTCGCCAGTTCTCCCCCGGCGGCAACGAACCGGAGAAGCGCCTCATCGAGCACCGCTCGCACCGCCTGCGCCTGCTGGTGCCGCTGTCCAAGACCTACGCGCTGATGCTCCTGCAAAACGAGGTCACCGCACGACTGTATGAACAGCAGCGCCAGATCGCCGAGGGCGTGCTCGACCTTTCCAACCCCACCGAGGAGCAGCTGATTGCCTCCCGCGAGCTGGAGAGCTGGGCGGCGGGACTAAAGGCCATCTCTACCCGCCACGCCACCCGCACCATCCAGGAATGCCGCGAGGCCTGCGGCGGCGCAGGCTACATGTCTGAGAACCTGCTGACCACCTTCAAGGCAGACTCTGACGTGTTCACCACCTTCGAGGGCGATAACACCGTCCTCATCCAGATGGTGGGCAAGGAAATGCTCACCGCCTACGCCCGCGACATGGGTGACCTGTCCACTCTGGACATGGTCAAGTACGGTTTCGACGAGGTGTCCGACCTGGTTCGTCGCCGCTCCGGCTTGCACAAGACGGTGCAGGCAGCCCTCGATGCCGCTCGCCGCAATGCCGAGAATTCCCTCTTCGACCCCGGCTACCAGGTCGATCTCCTGGAGCAGCGCTCCCAGTCCATCCTCAAGTCCCTGGCTGGCCGGATGCGCGATGCTCGCAAGCTGGAGTTCGACGAGGCCGCCATCGAGGTAGACAAGGCGCAAGATCACCTCATCGCCGCCGGCTGGGCGCGCATGGAGTCCTTGGCTCTGCAGGCGCTCGTCGAGGCAGAAGGCAAGCTGCCCAAGGACTCCTCCGCCCGCAAGGTGCTGGAGCAGGTCCGCAACCTCTACGCATTGTCGACCATCATCGAGGACGCCGGTTGGTTCGAGGAGCACAACGTGCTTCCTTCCAGCCGAGTACGCATCGCCCGTGCTGCCCAGCGCGACCTCGTGGACTCCCTCGCGCCGTGGGCTGAGGTTCTCGTCGACGCCTTCGGTGTCCCCGAGGCCATCTGGAACGTCCCAATGCTCAACCAGGCTGGCGTCGAAGGCCCGCGCTACTAGATCCAGCTTCTAGGACGTCGGCGGGCACCGCGTGCTTGCCGACGTCCTCCCCGAAAGCTAAGAAATGCCCCGCATGAAGCGGGGCATTTCTTATTGCGTCAGGCCGTATGTTGCACTGCCTAATCGATGACGATCAGAGCCTGGCCACCCTGGACGGACTCGCCGACCTCGACGCGGATCTGTCCGACCACACCGGCGCTCGGTGCGGTGATCTCGGTTTCCATCTTCATGGCCTCGAGAATGAGCAGGACCTGACCCGCCTCGATCTCGTCGCCTTCGTTGACGAGGATCTTGAACACGGAACCGGCCAGCGGGGCGACGACCGCGTTAGCGGAGACACCCTGCACGGATGCGGTTGCGGGCTCGGAGTGCGTCTGCGCTGCTGCGCCACCGAAGACGATGGGGCCCAGCTGACGCTGCTCCTCCTCGACCTCTACCTCGACAGAGTAGGCAATGCCATTTACTGTCACGTTGAGTTTCATACTGTTTAACCCTTACTTGAAAGTGCCTACAACTGGCTTGGAATGTGGTGCTGAACCTCTTGGCGTCCCTGCGCAGCCCAGGTGCGGTGGCGTGCAAACTTCACGGCCTTGACCCGACCCCGGTTACCCAGGAAGGCAGAGACAGCAGCGGAGATGGCGATGATGACGTCCTCCGGGATGGAGGCGTCCGAACGACGGCGCAGCTCGGCGATCTCGGACTCGGCGGCGTCGAGGCGCTTGGTCAGATTCTCGACGAGCGCGAGCAGCTCCTCATTGTTTGGTTCACTCATGACGATTCCGATCTTTACACCGGACCCAGGCCGTGCTTCTTAGCAGGGCGGGTCTCGCGCTTGTTGGTAAGCACCTCAAGGGCATCCGCGATGTGCAGGCGGGTCTCGGCCGGGTCGATGATGTCGTCGACCAGTCCGCGGGAGGCTGCCATGAACGGAGTGGAGAAGGTGTCCTTGTAGAGCTGGATGAGCTCCTCACGCTTGGCTGCCTTGTCCTCGGCCGCCTCGATTTCCTTGCGGAAGACCACGTTGACGGCACCCTCGGCGCCCATCACGGCGATCTCGGCGGTTGGCCACGCGAACACGCGGTCTGCACCCAGGTCCTTGGAGCACATGGCCAGGTGTGCGCCGCCGTAGGACTTGCGCAGCTCGATGGTGATCTTCGGGACGGTGGCTGCGGAGTAGGCGTACAGCATCTTGGCGCCGTGCCGGATGATGCCGCCGTGCTCCTGGGCGACACCAGGCATGAAGCCGGGGACGTCGACGAAGGTGACCAGCGGTATGTTAAAGGCGTTGCAGAAGCGGATGAACTCGGAGCCCTTGTCGGAGGAGTTGATGTCCAGCACACCGGACATGACGTTGGGCTGGTTGGCGATGACGCCGACGGTGCGGCCAACGATGCGGCCGAAGCCCACCACGATGTTCGGGGCGAAGCCCGCCTTGACCTCGAGGAAGTCGCCACGGTCGACCACGCGGGCGATGATCTCGCGTACGTCGTAGCCCTTCTTGCCCTCCACCGGGACGATGTCGCGCAGGGACTCGTCCGGCTCCACGATCGGATCCGGGTCCACCACCGGCGGCTCTTCGGTGTTGTTCTGCGGCAGGAAGCTCAACAGCTTCTGGGCGATGAGGATGGCCTGCTCGTCGTCGTCGGCAACGAAGTGGATGTTGCCAGCCTTGGTCATGTGGGCATCGGGGCCACCGAGTGCGTCAGCGGTAACCTCTTCGCCGGTCACGGACTTGATCACGCCCGGGCCGGTGATGAACATGTTGGCCTTGCGGGTCTGGATGATGAAGTCGGTCAGTGCCGGCGAGTAGGCAGCGCCACCGGCGCAGGGGCCGGCGATGATCGAGATCTGTGGGACCAGGCCGGAAAGCAAAACGTTCTGGTAGAACACCTTGCCGTAGCCGGACAGGGAGTCGATGCCCTCTTGGACGCGGGCTCCGCCGGAGTCGTTGATGAACACGAACGGCGTGCCGGTGGTAGCGGATGCCTTCATCATGGCGGCAACCTTGTTGGACTGGGTTTCACCAGCCGAGCCGCCCATGACGGTGAAGTCCTGGGAGGCGATGTGCAGCGGGCGTCCGAAGACGGCGCCGGTGCCGGTGACCACGCCGTCGGCTGGGGCGACTGCCTTATCCATGCCGAAGTGGGTGGTGCGGTGCTTGGCGAACATGCCGGTCTCGTGGAAGGTTCCCTCGTCCACAAAGGCATCGATGCGCTCGCGGGCGGTGAGCTTGCCCTTGGCGTGCTGCTTCTCGATCTTGTCGGCGCCGCCACCGAGCTTGACCTCTTCGCGGGCCTTGGCCAGCTGTTCGAGGCGCTCGGCCATTGACTTTTCTTCAGCCATTGTTCTTCAAACTCCTTTACTCAGCCGGTTCGACGTGGACGGTCTGGGTGCGGCCACCGACGGTGACCTTGTAGGTAATCGGCTCGAGAACGGCCTCGTTCTCGCGCTTCTTGATCAGCGCTGGATCCTTGCCCACGTTCTTCGGGCCCTCCGGGCGGGTCTTGAAGAAGCCTGGGGCAACACCCGGGAACAGTGCGTTGATGAGCACATCCTCGTCGGTGCCGTTGAAGCCCTCTAGCGCCTTGGCTTGGTCGACCAGGTTATCCCACTCTGGTTCGAGCAGGTCGGCTGGGCGGACGGTGATCTGCTCCTTCTTGGTCTGTGCCTCAGCCTGCTTAATGAGCTCTGGGTTGCGCTCGCCGATGCACTCGCCGTAGTAGCCGAGCATAAGGTCAGCGAACTCGGCGGTCATGACCTTGTAGCGGCCCATGAGGACGTTGAACACGGCCTGGGTGCCCACGATCTGGGAGGAAGGAGTCACCAGCGGAGGGTAGCCTGCATCCTTGCGCACGCGCGGAACCTCAGCCATAACCTCATCGATGCGGTCACCAGCGCCCTGTGCGGTGAGCTGAGACTCCATGTTCGAGAGCATGCCGCCCGGGATCTGGGACAGGAAGATGTTGGTGTCTACCAGCGTCTTCGACTCGAATTCCTTGTACTTCGGGCGAATGGTCTTGAAGTGGTCGCGGATCTTGATGAGGCGATCCATGTCCAGGTCGGTGGTGTAATCCATGCCCTCGAGCAGCTCGACGAAGGACTCGGTTGGGTTGTGGCCAGGTCCAAGGGACAGGGAGGAGATGGCGGTGTCAACGACGTCCGCGCCGGCCTCGATGGCCTTGAGCAGCGTGACCATGGTGACGCCGGTGGTGGAGTGGCAGTGGACGTTGATCTGGGTGTCCTCGCCGTAGGTTTCCTTGATGCCCTTGACGATGTTATAGGCGGCCTGCGGCTTGAGCAGTGCGGCCATGTCCTTGAGCGCGATGGAGTCAGCGCCCATGTCCAGCAGCTGGCCGGCAAGCTTGATGTAGCCTTCCGTGTCATGCAGCGGGGAGACGGTGTAGCAGATGGTGCCCTGTGCGTGGCCGTCGACCTTCTTGACGGCCTGCATGGCGTGCTCGAGGTTGCGCGGGTCATTGAGAGCGTCGAAAACGCGGAAGACGTCCATGCCGTTTTCCTTGCTCTTTTCGACGAACTTGTCGACGACCATGTCCTCATAGTGGCGGTAGCCGAGCAGGTTCTGACCACGCAGCAGCATCTGCAGACGAGAGTTAGGCATCAGCTTACGGAACGTGCGCAGACGCTCCCAGGGATCTTCATTGAGGAAGCGGATGCAGGCATCAAAAGTGGCGCCACCCCAGCACTCGACGGACCAGTACCCAGCCTGATCAATATCTTCGCATGCTGCGACCATGTCTTCCATGGCCATGCGGGTTGCAAACAAGCTCTGGTGCGCATCGCGCAATGCGACCTCAGTCACTCCGATTGTTCTTTGGCTCATACCCCACAATGTAGGCGTATTTTTGGCCGTTTGCAGAACCAAAAGCATTTGGCAAAAGTCACATCACAAAAGCAACATAATCCAACATCAAACAACAATTCCGTTTTGCCTGCACAAGGCGATTTTGTCCTCACATCGACACTATTGTCTGACCACTGTGACTTTTGTCTCCGACCAAATTTTACTGCAATAATTCTGAACTAAATTGTCGCCTGACGCGTCGTTTTCACCCGATCGGAAAGCCCGCCTTGCTCACGGCTTTACTCTCGATCCCTTACCACACGCCGTACCACGGCACGGTCCGTTTGCCGCCACATGTTCCAGCCCTATTTGCTCACCGACGCCCTGCAGCACCCACCGTCCCCGAGGCCTTCTTATTCGCCGCGGGCACCCCTCCCCCAGGACCCCACGGGCTGCCCACCAGTACCAGCACAGCACACCACCTACACGCACTAGACTCGCTACTCCCGCTCCCGCACTGTCGCCTCGGAAGTGGGCACGACGGCGGGCTTAGACCATGGCGCTTACACACGAGACCGAAAAAGCCCCGCAACGAGCACTCCATGTCATTATCTTCGGCGAACCCGAGGGCGGTCCCTTTACCGTTCGACGGTGAACGGTGTCTAAGACGATCGTTGTTTCACCACCACATCATGGGCCGAGTTGCGAAGCGTTAGCACTCTTAAGTCATATGACTCGGGACCTGTCCTCGTCTCACCGCACGTGAAGACTTGAGTTCAGTTCGGGAGACCGCCAACTATCCAACGCGGCGTCAATCCATACTGACGGCAAAGCTGGAAGCCAACAGGACCTTGGGGGTCAAAGTCATTGATCGCCGCCTTCATCCAGCCCCACTGTCGCGATTGCGTCGCGCGCACGGAGTTGCTTGACTGCGCCCATCGGCCCGGACTAGCTGACGTACGGAGCGTTGCCGTTCACATTCACTTCACGGCACATGCTGTAGTCGGGGGCAAAAGGACGATTCACAATCTCCGAGAAGAATCTTGCATATCAAACCAGAAGGTCAAGACCGAAAAGCGGGAAAACTTACACTCTTGTCGCATAGCCCCAGTCAACCGATGAGGCCGGCTGATTGTCGTGACGCGAACAACGTAAAGAATACTTGACGTAATAGAAACTTGACGTCTAATCTTATTTACGTCAAGTAAACTGTACCCAGGGAGGGCATTGTGGAACCCCGGAAATGGGGGCACACCAAGAGCGGGCGTCCCGCAGCGCCTATCGGCCTCGTCGGCGGAACCGCCATCGGCCTGCTGTTCGGACTGCTGCACTTAGCCGCGAACAGAAGTGACCCCCAGGGGTGGATGATGGCGCTCGCCATCGCGTTCGTTGCCATTCCGATGGGCTTTGGGCTCATCATCACGCTCATCGTCGATCGCACCACCATGACGGGCGCCGTCGTGCATCCTGAGGAGTCCGTGGAGGCGCAATGGGTCCAGCGAGCCGGCTATTACGCGTTTCTCACCGTCATGATCATTCTGTCGGTATTCGAAATGGTCGCCCTGTTTCTCCCGTCCCTGCGCGAACTGCACATCCATCGGGATTGGCTGTGGGGCGTAGTGCTCCTCGGCTGGGCGAGCTTCGGCATCGCATACCTAGTCCTCAAGAAGCGTGAGGCCTGATGCACAACCACTTGGTGGAGCAACGCGCTCGGCTGGGAGTCTCTCAAGAGAAACTGGCAAAGATCCTCGGCGTTACACGGCAGACCATCATCTCCGTTGAGAACGGCAAGCACGATCCCTCCCTTTCGCTGGCGTTCAACATGGCAAAGGTCTTCGGATGCACGGTGGACGACCTTTTCGAGCCCGATCCGTGGCAGCCCCTCGGGCAGGTGTGAGGAACGAGCTCCGGAAATCGAAAGGCCGACAGCGGCACCAGAGCACCTTCTGCACCTAGGCCACACTCTTAGGACTACTTCTGTGCCTCTCTGGCGCAAACCTGGTCTTTTTCTACATTCAATGGCTCTGAGGCAACCGTCTTAAAAGGGGCAGCAACGTGGGTGTTGATCACCCACGTGCCTTGTGCGTGCCGACGCCCACCACCCCCTGATGCCTTAAGCCACGATCAAAACTTCATGCCTGCTGCCCGCTGCGGTGAGCCGTTGCCATCCGCTGCGTTGCACGCTTCCCCAAGCTTGTGGTTGCAGAGCTCCCGGGCCAGCCGCTCGTCGGCAACATCTTCGTGTTTTGGCGCTGGATTTCACCCTGCGGCGATCCCTTTGTAAGTGGGGTTGGGTATGAGGAGGTCAGTGGGCCGGGATCGCGGCTACCGTCTTTGTCAACGGAGGCTCCTTCCATCTTATCGAGGTTGATCATGGGCTACTCCCGTCGCGGGTCGCCACTTCCCTGTAGGTGTTACTGGACTCGGTGCCGGTGGCTTAGCATCTGGCCCACTCTTTTAACAGAAGCCCATACTTTCCCGGCTCCCCGAGTCCGAGCCCCGCGCAACCGTGCACCCCCAATCTCGACCTTCGTAAACCGACCAGAACTCTCACGCCACCTGTGTCCGAGAAATACTGAACCCCCTCCAGACCCGCGAAATACCTAGTACAACGCGGAACCCGGGGGGGGGGATCGAAACATACTCACAAATTTGTATCTGAAGTGAGTACAACATGTGGAGCATAGGGGAATTGAACCCCTGGCCTTCGCATTGCGAACGCGACGCTCTACCAACTGAGCTAATGCCCCAATGCGTTTGAAGCATACTCTTCAGTTACGCGTTTGTTAAACCGCCCCCTGACCTTCGCCTTTACCTTCCATGGTTCCGGGTGACGATGCGAGTTGTGTTGCGATGGTTGGGGTTACAAGCGCCACGGCAAGGATGCTCAGTATTGCCCCCAGTAGGAAGGCCGGTGCCTCCCAGTCCGCCAGCAACCCATGGGTCGAGCCGATGGCAACCGCGCCCACCGGGATTCCCAATTGGCCCGCCGTGGCAATCGCCATCCGCCACGGCTGCCCCATCACCGTAGGAAGGAGGTGAATGAATACACCGGCGACAGCAAGCACTAGGCCAAGGAGAATGCCCGTGGGAGCGTCGGCAAGCGCGCGCAGATTGATGGATGCCCCCAGCCACACAAAAAACAGGGGTGCGAAGAAGCCCTCGGTGAGCGCAAACATTTGGCGCTTGAGCCGCTTGGGCTCACCGTTGACGCTTACTGCCAGGCCGAGGGCGAAGCCAGCGAGCATGACCGACACCCCGAAGTAGCTTGCCACCCCGGCAAGGATAAAAAGGGCAACCAAGACGATGCGCATTTCCAGCGCAAGGTTGCGCTTCTTGGACACCTGTCGGAGGCGTCTGAGATGCCGGTTGCGCGCAATCAGGCCGTAGACGCAGGCCAATACAATCACCAAGCCTGAGCCGATCAACGCATGCCTCACGCGATCGGGCGCCAAAACAATGGGCAACGTGATGATTGCTGCAGCGTCGGCGATGGCAATCTGCATGATCATCGCCGTTGGCTGCGCGCCGGTGATCTTTGCCCCGCCAAGCGCCGGGATCACCAGCGACGCCGATGACGACGCCACAATGACAGCATAGAGCAGGCCGTGATTGGTGCCGAAGAGCCAAGCCAATCCCACTCCGACCGGGACCGAAAGCATGCCGACAATAACAGCGTGCCCCAGCCCGCGACGCAAACCGACGCGCATCTGCGGGTCATGGAAGGGGACATGCGTGCCGGCGATAAACATCACCAGCGCGAAGCCAACCTCAGCCATAAAGGAGAAGGTTGCGTCGGTGGCATCGAAGATGCCCCAACCGGTAGCGCCAAAGATGAGTCCCACCGCCAACTCCCCGATGACCACCGGCACCGACAAACGCCGGGGCAGATTCAGCGCGGGCCCGACCAAAGCGACCAAGCCCAAAAGCGCCAGGAGAAAGAAGTTCACCTAGCGATTTTAACGAGCCACGCATGGTTTGCGTGTTGTGGGCTCTTCGTTACGCGCCGCGCCACAGGCGCCCAAGCCGTGCGCGCCTGGGTCAAGACGGAAAGAATTCTTCTAAGAAAACGCCGCAGTGTCGTTCGGATTCGAGGCCGGAGGCCTGGTGTCCTTGGCTTCGACGACCTAATTATCAAAGAAGTTGGGGATTCCTGTCACAATTAAGATTGCAATGGTGACCAGCACAATGGCGCAGGAGACGTATCCCAGGATGGTACCCGCCAAAGCCATACCGCGACCGCCTTGATTTGTTTTCTTGATCTGCCGCAGTGCAGCTTGCCCGAGGAATACGCCGAACGGCGGGAAAATTAAGGCACCAACGAGGGCAAAGATGGACAAGATGTTGGTTGAGCCATCGGGAGCCGGGTCAACCTGCTGGGAATAGAGTTTGCCGGAAGAATACGGGTTTAACGCAGGATTCGTCGGCGCATTCGATGCACTCGCGCCTTGTGAGCCAGGCACAGCGTATTGATTGGCTGCGTCACCTTGGGCGTGTTGATTCCAATAGGAGTTGTACGGGTAGCCACGCACGTCGTCAACTCCTGCGTTGTGGCCCGGCCCATAGATGTTGCTCATTGTCGCCCCTTCTCTTTTCTCCTCTTGCTGTAACGAGCGTTCGAACGCACGCGTAACCTTCGATCCCCTCGGCACTCCTCAGGCTTTCGATTCGACTTCCCATTTATCCGATAGTCGCCGCCATCGCATGCGAAAAGGCAACCAACTCAATAACCAGAAACAGCGCTCGGCTCGGGTGCAGCGACCAAGCCTGTGATCAGTGACCCAAATACCAACACGACGCCGATGAAAAAGGCCGTGAATGCGTATCCCGCCAAGAGTCCGAAAATTGCGAAAACCATTTCAGATTCACGCCGTTTCTTCATCTGAACCAGCGCAAGGTGCCCAAAGATGATCCCAAGAAAGGGGACGAACCAGACCGAGATGGCTGCGGCGATGGCCATCGAATTGGTGGGCGGAGAGGGCCGCCAACTTTCTGAGGCCGCGCCTCCTTCAAAAGAGTCCCCGCCGGTACCGCCACCGATGTCGAAGAATCCCCAGCCATCGTCATCACCGTCGCCGTCGCCACCACCGTCGCACATGGTTACCTCCTTCCAATGCCCGCCGTTGCTTCCTCAAGCACATCCAAAGTGTGTTGGTAGTCACAGCATAATGACTCTCGACTTCATCCGCAGCACACCAATGGCAAGCAGTCTTGCTTCCCTCACCACACTTTCACTTGATGACCTGCATTGATACGGTTGCAAGATTCAGAAAAAATACCGATATGACCCAAACGGCACTGAGTGACTGGGGTCCTGTGGACGTCGGAAAGCACAGTAACCCGGCACCATTCCAAGGCAAAAGCACGAGTAAACAGAAGGTAATGGCCATCACAAGCGCAGGCTTTCCCGGAAGTCGCCCCCAGGGACAACCATGGGCACCACAGAAAAAGGTGGGACTCGTCCCGCCTAAACTTCGGATGGAAATGATGGCCGACCAGCGAGTTGAGGTTGAAGCCCAGATTGCGCTGCTAAACGACATGCTGGACTACATCGACCACAAACAAGCCCTATACACCGACATGCTAGACGGCAAGATCCCGCGTCTTACTCTTACCGCACGCAGTCAGGCCACAGCGTAGCGGCGTGGCCACCGCCGATGACGTGTCCTACCCTCGGTTACCTGCTGCCATACAGTCGGTAGCAAGGTCTACCGGCACCATGGCCACCGCGCCGGCCCGCACCGGATCGAAGCTTGCGTCAATCTCACCGGTTTCGTAGACGGCGGCCACGGCAAGGATTTCCTCGCGCACGTCGGGCTCCTCGATGCGATTGGCGAAATCGCTTAGCCAACGCGCCTGGGCGCGCAGGGATTCCGGGGTTGTCTCCAGTTGATCAAGCGTCGGGTCAGTAACCAGGACATCCATGTAATCGAAAGCCGCAGCACAGTTTTGATCACTGACCTTCGGCGTTGGAATGTCACCCCCTGTGGAATTGAACTCACCCAAAAGGGCGTCGATCTCGCTATCGCTTGGCGCCGCCAGCGCTGCGTTGGGGTCACCCAATACGTCGGTGACAGAGTTTTCCTCTGGGATTGCCGGGGAGCTATACACCGCGCTGGGTTGGTTTTTGGTAGATTCCAAGCTTTCAATTCCCTTGTCTACGGCCATGCCGACGCTGAAAAACAAAGCAATCGCGACCAGCCCAAGGACGGTGAAGACGTAGCCCAAGACGGTGCCCGCCAGCGCCATCCCGCGCCCGCCCTGCCCGGTGCGCTTGATCTGCCCTAGGGAGATATGCCCCAGGATGATTCCCAGCAGCGGGACGAAAAACGACGACACCAATGCCCAAACGGCAAGCGAATTCGTCGCCTGCTGCGGTGGCAACGGGTTTCCACCGCCGCCATAGTTCCCGCCATAATTGCCGCCACCGTAGCCACCGCCGTTGCCTACAGCGCTGTAGCCAGCACCATAGCTACCGCTGCCGTAGCCAGCGCCGCTTCCACCAGCGCTTGACCCATAGCCATTGGCTTGTGCTGCGCCGTTGGCTTGGAGCTGATCTGTATTCCCCAAGCCGTAGTACCCAAATTCGGCGGTTGCATCGTCAGCTTGGAATCCAGGCTTTTTCGGATCATAGGGGTTGGTCATAATCTTTCTCCTACTTCCAATTCGATTACCGATGCCACCTAACAAACCTTGCGAAATGGACTTTTGCCGCTCGATCCGCCACGAGGATGCCACGGTGATGCCGTTTCGGACGCCGGGAAACCCTCATCACAAAAAGCAACCCTTTTGTGCCCGCAGTCACAACAACCGTATTAGCGCCATATTGTAAATGAAAGCCACCCCCTGCCCAGCACTTAAACTTTCCACCCCAAAACCCCTACCTCACGTCACGGTGTCACAGCAGCTTTCGATGCTTCGCCCCTTCAGCACTTCACCACTTCAGCCCTTCAGCACAGCACCTCCTCCGCACAGCGGCGCAGGCCAAGCTGACGCAACCTGACGACCTCTCCCCCTCGCTCTCCCTGCCCGTTGCTCCCGCCCCAAGAGACCAAGCTGTTGTCCAGCAAAGCGATGACCCTTAGCTCACATGGGGGCATGTTTGAGCCAAGGGTCTGTCTATCCTCTGCAACCTGCACCATCGTATGAAGCCTGCACCCATCGGTGTGCAAGATCAATGTCCAGGTTGCGAGTTTTTTGCCAACGCTTGCTTGCCGACGTCTACGTGCCTGCTTCCCGACGTTCGCTTGCCGACGTGTACTTGCCGACACCCACCAGCGCGCTTGCCTTAACCGCCGATGACCTCGATGAGGTGGCGGGCCACCTTGTCGGTTTCTTGCAGCATCAAGGGATCGGTGCCTGGCATCGGCGAGATGGTGGTGTCCGGCAACTGAGCGTGCGTGGGAATACCCACTAGGTGCAGTCGCGGGTCCGGGGTGCCGTCGCGGCGCACAAGCTGCCGGGTGGACGGCACCACCTCAGGCGAGGCGGTGGGGATTGCGGTGCCATCGGCTGCGATTTCGCCGAAGGGGCGCTGGCGATCGCCGAGGGACAACGCAAGGGGATCGGCCGGGGTACGCACGTCGGGATCGCGCATCCAGGCATCGATGAGCACCGGTGAGGATACCGGCTCACCCGTCGTGGCGGTGGTGATCTGAAAACCCTCCGAGTTCGCCACAAGTTGTGGACGCGCCCCCAAGAAGGTCACCAGACCGGCATCGACAAGCGCTAAGAGTTGGCGAGTGCGAAACAGCGGCGGCCCGGAGCCAACCATGCCGCCGAAGGCCATGAACGCGTTGAAGCCATCGCTGCGCGACTCGTAGGAATAGCGGCCCTCCGAGCCCAAGATCCAGGCAGGTTTGCGGGCAGCAGAAACCTCCCACAGCCCGGCCTTTAAGGCCGAGTCACGGGCAGCAACGGCCGCAGAGATGTCGCGGGCTAAGGCATCGGCGATGCGCGCGGTTAATGCTGTTGTGTCTTCGCGCAGCCCGGCCAGCGGATCTTTCCACATGCGCAGGCTAAAGCGGTCTTTGGGATCGGGCACGAATTCGGCCACGGCCTCTTCGAGCGCGAGATCCACGGCGTCGACCACGCTGGTTGAGGCAGGGAGAGCGCCAGCTGCGTCAACGCCGCGGTTGGTACTGCCCAACGGCCCGCAGACGGTATCGATGGCAGCTACCAGTTCCTCGATGCTGCCGGTGATCGCCCCGGGGTCGACCCTGTGCAGCGTGCGATAGTAGGCCTCAAAGGAGTCGGCGGCGATCGCCGGCCACACCTGGGCATTGAAGTCGATGCCGGATTGCCCGGACAAGGCGTTGACCACCGACTTCAACCGGGACAGGGTGGCCGCTGGCGGCAATGAGTGATATTCGCTCTTCGGCAGGTACGGATAGCCGCGCCCAGAGGTCACCGCCAGCTTCGGCTCCTGGCCGGAGGGCTCATAGCGCAACCCTGAGCGGGCGTGGGGATCGTCGATGAAGCGTCCGCCACGGCCCACGCTCAGCAGCGCCATGACGTCAAAGAAGCCCATCCCAAGCCCACGCACGAGAACTTCTTCACCCGCTGGGATCCGGGAGAGGTCTTGTTCCACCGGGTTATCGGGAGCGACCCACAGGCCGAACTCGCTGTTGTCCTCCAGCTGTGGGCGCTGCCAGCCGGTGGCCATGACGGTGGCATGGGCAGTGATCTCCTGGCCGTCGGAAAGCGTAATCACATCGGCGTTCGGCGCAGACGGTGACTGCCGGATGCTTAATGCGCGGGCGTTGTACTCGGCGACCGTGACGGTGTCGGGGAGCTGGCCGAGAGCGACCTGGTACACCCAGCGAATATAGGCGCCATATAGCGCACGGCTGGGGTTGGATTCCGGGCGGGTGGCCGCGATTTCGGCTGTGAAGGAGGAGTCGACGGAGATCGGGTACCGCGCAACCAACGCGGCCTTGGGCGCGGGGATGGACTCGCCACGGATGGCCTGGATCCACTCGTACATGGTGGGACCTTCGAGAACCGGTGCCTCAACTGTAGCGCCGGGCTCGGTGAAAAGGGTGACCGCCCCGGCGAGAGTGTTCATGCACAAAAGGTGGGTTTGCGCGGTGTCCCAGACCCTGCCCGCACCGATTTGTGCGTCATCGATCAAGACAAGCTGCACTGGAGGGTCTATTTCTTGCGCAGCGATGCGCTCAATGATGGATACGCCCCGCGGACCCATTCCAATAATTGCAATAGTGAAACTTTTATTTTGCACGATAACCAGCTTTTTTAAATGTGTACTTAGTAGTGTGTTGGAATTATACAACCCTGTCTACTACAGTGTGGAATCCACAGTTATTTAACAATGCTGCCTTTATTCTGTATTAGAAGGAATCCCCTATGAAGCTCATGCCCATCATCGGCATCCTGGCAACAGCTGGGCTGCTAGCCGGTTGCAGCGCAAGTGCCCAACCCGCCGAGGCCGATAACACGCTGGTTTACCTTCAGCCGAACACCTTTACCTCCTTATATCCGCCTGCGGCGGGCTATTATCCCAACGGAGGCGTGGTCAACCAGATCACCGACCGCCTCCTGTACCAGGATCCGGAAACGCTGGAGCTTCAGCCGTGGATCGCCACCGCGCTCCCGGAAATCAACGCCGATGCCACCGAGTACACCTTCGACATCCGCACGGACGTCACCTATTCCGACGGCACCCCCCTGACTGCAGAAAACGTGGTGAAGAACTTCGATCTGTACGGCAAAGGCGACAAGTCACGCACGTTGACGGTAAGCGAGCAGATTAACAACTACGACTTTGGCGAGGTCGTCGACGAGGACACTGTCCGCTTCCATTTCACCGCCCCCAGCCCCGGCTTCGCGCAGGCAACCAGCTCCTACAATGCTGGTTTGCTTTCCGACGCCACCTTAGGCCTCAGCAACGAGGGCTTCGCGCCCGGCAAGGCCACCCAGATTATCGGGTCGGGCCCGTTCGTCATTGCCGAGGAAAAGCTCGGCACCGAGCTTCTCATCAAGGCCCGCGAGGATTATGACTGGGCCCCGCCCTCACTGGAGCACCAAGGCCGCGCCTACCTCGACGGCGTGCGCTATATCCTCGCCCAGGAAGAATCAGTGCGCGTCGGCGGGCTGGTGGCAGGTCAGGCTGACATCGCCCGCCAGATCGAGGCACCAGTAGAGCGACACCTCACCGACCAAGGCCTCACCGTGGCCTCGGCTCCCACCAACGGTGTCAACAACCACCTCTCCTTCCGCTTCGGACACCCACTTCTTCAGGACATCCGCGTGCGCCAGGCACTTATCCACGGCATCGACCGCGAGGAGATCATCCGAACCCTGTTCTCCGACTCTTATCCGCTAGCCACCTCGATCCTCGCATCGACGGCCTTGGGCTATGTCGATCAGGGCGATGCCTACACCTACGACCAGGAGCTTTCCTCCTCATTGCTCGACGAGGCAGGCTGGACCGAGCGCGGCGCCGACGGCATCCGCATCAAGGACGGTCAGCGCCTAAGCCTTAATGTGAACGAGGCACTTCCGCAGCCTCGATCGCGGGAGGTCATCACCAAGATCCAGGAGCAGCTCGCGCGCATCGGCGTGGAGATCACGCTCAACCCCGGCGACCAAGCCACCCAGACTGCGGATTCCGCGGATCTTAACAAGGTCCAGATCCGCCACTCGATGGTGGGACGCGCCGACCTGGATGTGATCAAGTCCAAGTTCGCCGTGGACAACCGCAACGCGCTGCGTAATACCGACCCGGAGACCGGGCAGCCTTTCGACACCAAGCTGGAGGCGCTGTTGAACACTGTTGCTTCCTCCCCCAGCCAGGAGGCGCGGCTCAAGGCGGTCGCGGACGTGCAGGCCTACCTCACCGAGCAGGCCTACGTGCTCCCTCTATTTGAGGAACCACAGGTCTACGGCCTGCAGCCGTATGTCCACGGCTTCGAAACCGAGTCCATTGGTCGTCCTTGGTTCTACAACACGTCATTGGAGGAGAAGTAATGACCCGCAACCAGATTCTCTCCCGCATAGGCCAGGCAGTGCTGGTACTCTTGGTCACCTATACCGTGGCCTTCTTGCTGCTGCACGCGCTTCCCTCTGATGCCGTGGCAGCCCGCTACGCCAGCCCCGAGCTGGGGCTTTCCCCGGAACAAGTCGAGGAAATCCGCGAGCAAACCGGTGCAGATCGCCCGCTTCTTGCGCAGTACTTTGCCTCGCTATGGGGCTTCGTGACCGGTTCTTTCGGCTACTCCACCCAGACGGGAACCGCGGTGTCGGCGCTGATCGCAGGGGCGTTTCCCTCCACCTTGGCGCTGGCGTTGACCGCCTTTATCCTCGCTGTTATCTGGGCGCTGCTCATTGCGGTGGCCGCCGCTACCTCGAGCAGGGTGCGCGGTTTCTTCCATTCCCTACCCGCTTTCCTGGTCTCCCTGCCGAGCTTTTGGCTGGGCATCATCTTGATCCAGCTCGTCTCCTTCAAGTGGGGGTTGGTTCCGGTCATCGGCGCCTCGAGCCTGCAGTCGCTTATCCTGCCCGCCCTGACCTTGTCTGTTCCGATCGCCGCCCCCTTGGCCCAGGTGTTGTTGCGACAGGTAGAGGAGGTAGAAAAGGCCCCGTTCGTGACGGTCGTGCGTGCCCGGGGCGCTGGCGAATCGTGGGTGTTCTTCCGCAATGTGTTGCGCAACGCCTTGCTTCCGACGATCACCATCGCGGGCATCTTATTCGGCGAGCTCGTCGGCGGCGCCGTGGTCACCGAGGCCGTGTTCGGCCGCCAAGGCATCGGCAACCTGACGGTAGCGGCGGTAGCCAACCGCGACACCCCGGTGTTGCTCGCCGTGGTTCTCATCGCCGCGACCACCTATGTCCTCATCAACTTGCTGGTGGATCTGCTCTACCCCGCCATCGATCCGCGCCTACGCAGGAAGGCATAACTCATGAATAGGAAATCCCCCGCCACCATCCTCGCCGCGGCCGTGCTCATCGTGGCGGTTGTCGCCGCGCTGTTCCCGGGGCTGTTTACCTACGGCAACCCCTACTCCGGCCAAGCCGAGGGTCTGCTGCCGCCGAGCCTGAACAACTGGTTCGGCACCGATTCCGTGGGCCGGGATCTGTATACCCGCGTGGTCTACGGCACCCGCCAAACCCTGCTCGGTGCGCTGATCGCGGTGCTCGTCGGTCTGATCGCTGGCACGCTCATCGGCCTTATTGCCGGTGCCAGCCGCGGCATCGTGGACGCCGTCGTCATGCGCATCGTGGATGTGCTGCTGTCGATCCCCTCCCTGCTGCTTGCGCTTTCGGTGATTATCCTGCTCGGCTACGGTACCCTCAACGCCGCCATCGCCGTCGGTGTTACCTCGGTGGCTACCTTCGCCAGGCTGGCGCGCTCCGAGGTACTGAAAGTGCAGGCACTCGAGTTCGTCGAGGCCGCCTATGGCAGCGGTGCCACCAAGCTGCAGGTGTTGCTGCGCCACATCCTGCCTAACTCCTTGGCCCCGGTACTGGCGCTGGCCGCCGTCCAGTTCGGCTCCGCGATCTTGCAGTTATCCGTGCTCGGCTTCTTGGGCTACGGCGCCCCGCCGCCCATCCCGGAGTGGGGTCTGATCATCGCCGACTCCCGCGACTACATCGCCACCAGCTGGTGGTTGACCGTCCTGCCCGGTGTGGTCATCATCGCCGTGGTGATGTCCACCAACTACCTCAGCCGCATCGTAACGAAGGAGAACCGATGAGCCTTATAGTCACTAACCTCGCGGTCACCTACGCCACTGGCCGCGGAGTGGTTCAGGCGGTCCAAGACGTCAGCGTGGAGGTTGAACCGGGAAAGATCACCGCGATCGTGGGCGAATCCGGCTCGGGTAAGTCCACCACCGCACAGGCCATCATCGGCCTGCTGGCTAATAACGCACAGGTCACCGCGGGTTCCATTTCCCTCGACGGCCAAGAGCTGACGACCACGAACTCCTGGCACAGCATCCGCGGGCGCCGTATCGGCCTAGTTCCGCAGGATCCCAACAACTCGCTCAACCCGGTCAAGACCATCGGGCAGTCCGTGGGCGAGGGCTTGGCGATTCACAAGGTGGGCACCCCGGAGGAGCGCAAGCGCACCGTGTTGCAGTGGCTGGAGAAGGTCGGCATCGACGACCCGGAGCGCCGCTACAATCAATACCCGCACGAGCTTTCCGGCGGTATGAAGCAGCGCGCGCTGATCGCCGCGGCCCTTGCCCTGGAACCGGATTACATCATCGCCGATGAGCCCACCAGCGCGCTGGACGTGACCGTGCAAAAGGTGATCCTCGATCTCATCGATGAGATGCGTGCGCAGCTCAACATCGGTGTCTTGCTGATCACCCACGATTTGGCCGTGGCCGGCGACCGCGCCGATCACCTGGTGGTGATGCAGCACGGGCAGGTTCGCGAGTCCGGCATTGCCGCCCAGGTGCTCAACGAGCCTAAGGACGCCTACACTTTGCGTTTGCTTGCCGATGCCCCGTCTCTGGCAACCGCCGAGGTGTCTTTGCGACCCAAGCGGGCAGGTTCCCCCACCCTCCTCGAGGTCACCGAGCTGTCACAGGTCTTCGGCGATTTCACGGCGGTCGACAACGTCTCCTTTACCGTGGCGCGCGGCACGACTCATGCCATCGTCGGCGAGTCCGGCTCGGGTAAGACCACCACCGGGCGCGCCATCGCAGGTTTCAGCAAGCCCACCTCGGGTTCGATCCTGCTCGATGGCACCAGGGTCGAGGCGGGCAAGCGCGAGCTGCACCGCAAGATCCAGCTGGTGTACCAAAACCCCTACTCCTCTTTGGATCCGCGCCGAACCATCGGCGCCACGATCGCCGAGCCGCTGACCAACTTCAAGCTCGCCTCCAAGTCCCAGGCCGTCAAGAAGGTGGAGGAATACCTGGAGCTCGTGTCTTTGGACCCTGCGCTGGCTAGTCGCAAGCCCGCGGAGCTTTCCGGTGGTCAGCGCCAGCGCGTGGCCATCGCCCGCGCGCTGATCATCGAGCCTGAGCTCGTGGTCTTGGATGAGGCCGTCAGTGCGCTGGATGTGACCGTGCAGTCGCAGATCCTCAAACTCTTGGCCAAGCTGCAAGACGAGCTAGGCCTGACCTATGTGTTCATCTCCCACGACTTGGCGGTGGTGGGTCAGATCTCCGATACCGTCTCGGTGATGAGCCACGGAAAACAGGTGGAGTTGGGTACCACAGAAGAGGTCTTCAACAACCCGCAGACCGACTTCACCAAGCAACTGCTCAGCGCCATCCCGGGACGAAAGTTCTTGGACGGCTCGCTCAACGTTGGCTTGTAAGACGAAGCACACACAGAACAGTACGAACGCAAGGACGATGCTTCTATGACTGACACGACTACCACTACTTACCCCACTGATACTTTTGACATCATTGACATTCTCTCCGGGATTGGCCCGCAGCAACGCCAGGCCCGACGCTTGCGCCCGGCCGCGGTGGAAAACGCCCAGGCCAGCTTCGAGGCGTTGCTCGAGGGCGCCCTTCCCGAGCGCTATGCCATCGCCGCGGAGGTGGCGCGCCTGCTGCGCATCCCCTCGGCGGTGGACTTTTACGAGGACCTAGGCGCCGACGAGCCGGTCGAGCAGGGACCGCGCCTTTCCGCCGGGTTGGATGTGGCCCGCCTCTTGACGCTTGCCCCGGCGCGATCCTCCCGCGAGGTGATCGGCCATCTCGCGCAGCACTATTCCGACGATGAGATCGTCACCGTCACCCAATTAATTTCCTTCCTCAACTTCCAGCTGCGGGTGGTCACCGGTTTGCAGGCGCTGACCGGGCTCAGCAGCCACGGCCTGGCCGATGTGCCGGTCCCGGACACGAGTACGTGGGTGGCCGGCCCGCGCGTACTTGATCCGCATGATCCAGAGCCCGAGGAGTTCGTGCGCTTTTCTTTGGGCTGGACTCCGTGGGTGGCGCCGGTTCCCACCGAGGAACTCACCGCTGAACAGCTAGATGCCCTGGTCGAGCCTTCGCGTGCGAGGTTCCCATATTTCCAGTTGCTCGCCCGCGACCCGAAGGCGTTGAAGGCGCGTACTCTGACAGATTTCGACATCTTCAACAATGAGGACGGCGGGATCGACCGAGCGCTGCGCGAGTTCGCCGCCGCTGCTACCAGCCGCTATAACGGCTGCATTTATTGTGCGAGCGTGCACGCCGCACGTGCGGTGGATCTGTCCGGCAATGAGCGCGACGTTGACGCATTGCTTGCCAATCTCGATGCGGACTTGCACGCACCCGGTTGGAGCGCGGTGCGCGACGTGGCGGTGGCGTTGGCGAAGCTGGAGATTTCCCCAGCCCATCTCACCGCCTTGGGTACCGACGTTGCCGCTACCATCGATGTCATCAACGCCGCCGCTTTCTTCAACTGGGCAAACCGTTTGATGCTGGTGCTTGGCCAGCCGGTGTTGCCGGAAAGGTACCGCAAGTGAGTCACCCGGAAATCGCCACTGATGGCGCCTCCCAAAACCCCAAGCCGCGTCCGATTGCCGTGGTCACCGGCTCGTCGGGTGGCATGGGGCGCGAGATCGTCGCGGACTTGGTCCGCGATTATGAGGTCATTGAGATCTCCCGGCGCGCATCCCCCGGCCACGACTTAACCTCGCTGACGCTGCCTGCGGCGCTGGCAGGCATTGAGCGCATTGATGTCCTGGTCCACGCCGCGGCCATTGCCCACCGTCGAAGCATCGCCGAAGCCAGCGCGCAGGATTGGGACGAGCACTTGCGCCTGAACGTGGTGGCACCGGCCATATTGACGAGGGATCTATTGCCGGCGTTGCGCCGCGCGGGCGGGCAGGTCATCTTTATCAACTCCGGTGCGGGCCAGGGTGCGCACCCGGGGAATGCGGTGTATGCGGCCAGTAAGCACGCGCTGCGCGCGGTGGCCGATGCGTTGCGCAAGGAAGAACCCCTCATCCGGGTGGCTACCGTCTCCCCGGGTCCCACCGATACGGACATGTTGCGCGGTTCGATGGCTGAAACCGGCCAGCCGTATGTTCCGGCGCATTACATCGACCCGGTGGAGGTAGCCAAAGCAGTGCGCATGGTGGTCGACGCCGGACCTTCCACCCAAATCACCAACGTCGATGTGCGCCCGCGCATTGAGCTTGCCGATCGCACCGACTCCCCCGCCCACATCTAAACCAACAAGCACACTACAGAAACGCTGACGCTTGGCTTCGCCCTCGTGTCGGCGTTTACTCCTTTCATACCCTTGCTTGCTTTCCGACGTCCACAGGCCACATGTCCGCAGGCCATTTCTCTACCCCACTTATTCCGGGCGAATTGTTGTTGCTTAGTTGTTTGAAACAACTCGGCCACAACTCTGCCGATAAATTACCCTTATTTGGCACCTTTTCCGCAGCTCAGGGTAGTTGTTTTGAGTTGTTTGAAGTTGTTTTTTACTCCACAGATTTCGCGTTCTTTCAATGATCGAAACCACTCGGCCGGCTCAAGCCATCCCTGTGATTTCCTGTATTCATCGGCTATCTCTCATTTCGAGGCTTCTGCGTACAGCGGGGAACAGGTGCGCCACGATGGCTGCCTCGCGCTTGTCGTCATCGAGCTCGCTGAAGTCAACCCCATAGGCAGCCTCTACTGCACGATCAAGTCCATCATGGGCTTTGGCCAGCTCGGGGTACAAGAACGTGTCGTCAGGGTCGTAGAGATCAGACAATATTTTCGAGCTCATCCGTTAAAGAGTCGAGGAACAAGGGGTCGATGACCTTGTGGATGTTCTCTGGGCTCGTGTAATGCATCCCTCCCTTAGCGCGGGTTCCCGGGTTGAGTGTCGACTCGAAGACGCCACCGAAGATAGTGGGGCTGATCTGTGCCCAGTCGGTGTCGCGTGAGACCTCCTCGACCAACAAGGAGTTCATCTCCGGGGTGAAGTTGGGGATCTCCACCTCGCTCTTTTCCGATTGACGAAACAACCCACCGTTAACGTAGGGGAAGGCTTGAAGCTCCTCACTCAAAATAAGGATCACGCTGATCAACAGGGGTGTCCAAAACGCGGAAAAGCTCAATGAGACCGCTGCGCACCTGATTGGGACGCAGTTCCTTCAAATAGCCGTAGAAGGCATCCTTGCCGAATAACCCTGCATCCTCAGCAAAGAGGCAAAAGACCAGTCTCACGCACAAAACGTTGAGTGAATGCTGGCTGGCTTCACTATCTGGATCCACATATTGCTCGCGCAAAGCCTTATACAGCGTGCCGATGAGCTGGCCAGCATCCATCGAGACCTGCTCTTCACGCTGGTGCCTTGCCCGCTGCGGATCGACGAGGAAGTCCAACAGGTGGAATTGGTCCGGCAGCTCATCAAGACTAAATGCCAGATAGTCGGATTCGGGGTGCACATGGTCAAGATCATGAATGCGAAACTCTTGGAAGTTGCACACGATGATGAAGCGCGGCCTGAGAGAATAGGGCATTGAGTTTGCATAGGATAATGCCTGCTCGAATGGAGTTACGGGCTTACCCTGGCGAACTTCGGCCTTCTCTAAATCAACGTTAATAGCCTTCTGCTCGACGATCGTCTTGGCGTCGCTAATCATCACGTCAATAAATCCGCCACTGGCCGCGCGCTCCTCATAGCGGACGTTGGTAACCACATCATCCATCCCGACGACGTCGCTGAGAGGGTGGTTCCAAAAGGTCGCCGTGTCGCCCTTCTCATAACCCCTACCCTTCCAGGTATCCCGAAATTGCTCAGCAGCAAAACGGCTGCGAGTAGAAGGCTGATGACTTTGAACACTTTGGTTCACACGCGAGGTCATAGCTAGGAAGTTTATTACAAGCCATGCTCAAAGAGTTCAGAAGAGCCCTTGGGCTTAGCCGTCGAAAAGCAATGCCTCCGCAACAAGAAATCTCAGCTCGAAAGAGCAACTTCGACAACTGGGACCAGATACGAAACACCTCAAAAGGTATCCACTCAATGTCACCACTTCTGGAGTTCCTATCGCAGGTCATCACAGTTGTTTGAAGTTGTTCAAAGTTGTTTGGTGTTGTTTAGAGTTGTTCTTTCCCCCGATACCTGCACTGGCGCGGTGCCAGCCTGCTCGGGCCGCGAACTGGCAATGACACGTTCGCGTGCTCGTGGGTGTGGGGTGCGGGTGGCGTCGGACACGACATGGCCGCCTTGGCCTAGGCGCGGGCCGGGCGTGGGCGCAGGAGCACGAATACGGTGCAGATGAGGGTTACGGCCCCTGGGATCAAGGCCACTTGCAAGTGGCTAAAGACGCGGGTCATGGCGCCGGCGGCTAAGCCGGGGAGGGCGGCGCTGCTATAGGAGATAAGATAGACGGCGCTCAAGATCCCGGCGCGCTGGGCAGGTTGAGCGTCGGAAAGCAATCCCTGCAGCGCGCCTGAAAACGCGGCACCCGAGCCGGCGCCGGCATCCTAGTTCGATGGCGGCGTTGTGTTTTCACGCCCTGCTTACCGACGCCCACAGGCGGGTAAGACCGTAGGCGTCGGCAAGCAGGCAATACCCTGCTGTGTGCTAGGGACGGCTAGCCAGCTCCAGCAGCTCGAGGACGTGCTGATAGGGCTGCCCAGTGGCGCGGGTTAGCCCCAGTTCGCAGGTGCGGTTGAGCGAGGCGTGGTACTTCGCGCCCAGGCGCTTGACCTCGGCGGCCTCCGCCTCGGTGGCCGAGTGGGTCAGCTCCGGGTGCAGCATGCCGCGATCGCCGGCGTATCCGCAGCAGTTCCAGTCGGCGGGGATGGTGACCTTCTCCGCCGCGGCCTGGGCCACAGCCTCCAAGTCATCGATAATCCCTAAGTGGGTGGACGAGCAGGTCGGGTGCAGGGTCACCGACTCCAGCCGGTGGTTAACCGTGATCCTTGGCAGCACATGATGGCGCACGAAAGTGACCGCATCGATGACGGTGATGCCAACCTCCTCGGCCATGGCCTTAAAGCCTTCACTGCAGGAGCTGGCGTCACACACGATCGGCCGGCGACCGTGATCGGTTGCCTTCATCAGCGACTCCTGGACGCGCTTTTTCATGATCGCGTGGCCTTTCGACATGCCCTTAGAGGTCCACGGGGTGCCGCAACACAGCGAGTCGATATCGGCGGGGACTTCCATGGCGATGCCAGCGCGAGTAATCAACTGAACGAAGGCGTCGGTAGCGCCCACGCCGGTGCCGCCGTCGACGGGGCCGAACATTGTATTGACGCAGGCCGGGACGTAGACGGCGACCGGGTCCACACCTAAAGCGCCGACGCGGGTTCCCAGACGCGAACGCAGCTTGCCACCCTTGCCGAGCTCCGGCTGGTATTCCGGCATGACGTCCTCGCCCACCAACTTGCGGGCTACATCGGTGACAGCCTTGGTCAGCGAGGTCGGCAGGTAGTTGACCCCGGTCAGCGCCGCCGAGGCCACCGGCGGCACTGCCTTCCAGGCCTTAGCGGCAGCGGTCCACATGCCCGGCACCACCGCGTTGCCGGCCTCGTTGCGCTCACGGCGCAACGACTTGATGAATTTTCCGGTGTCGATGCCCACCGGGCAGGCGGTCACACACATCGAATCCACCGCGCAGGTGTCAATGCCCTGGTATTCATATTCGCGTTCCAGCTCCCGGGCGTCGTCAAGCCGCCCCTCGGCCAGCGCTTTGGCCCGCGCGCGGCGCACGACGATACGCTGGCGCGGGGTGAGGGTCAGGTTGCGCGAGGGACACACCGGCTCGCAGTAGCCGCACTCCACGCAGCGGTCGATAGCCTGCTCCACCTGCGCGTTGAGCTTGATATTTTTGATGTGCGCCAAGGCGTCCTCGTCGATGATGACGCCGGGGTTCATGATCCCGCGCGGATCGCAGGCGGATTTCAGCAGCTTGTGAACCTCATAAAGCTCGTCCCCGTATTGGCGACGCACATAGGGGGCCATCGCGCGCCCGGTGCCGTGCTCGGCCTTGAGGTTTCCCTCCGCGGCGAGGATGAGCGAGACCATCTCCTCGTTGAAGTCGTTGTAGCGCCCCAGCGCCTCCTCGCCCTCGAAGCGGTCGGTGAGCAGGAAGTGGATGTTGCCGTCCTTGGCATGGCCGAAGATGACAGCGTCGTCGTAACCATAACGGATAAACAACTCCTGGAGGGACTCGCACGTAGGCGCGAGATCCGCAACGGGTACCACCACGTCCTCGAGCAGCGCGGTGGTACCGGTGCGTCGCGCGCCCGCAACGGAGGCGTAGAGGCCGTTGCGGAAGGCCCAGGCCACGGCGCGGTCGGTGGGTTCTTGAGAAAACTCCGCGGCCGCCCGCAGCTTCAACTCCCCCAGCAGCCGCGAGCCCGCCTGCTCCAGGGCGTGCAGTTGTTCCTTTTCGTTCGCGTGGTATTCGATGAGCAGGGCCGCCTGCTTTTCGACGTCAAAGCCCGTAATCGCGGCGGGTACCCCGGCCAAGGACTGGCCGACCTTTATAGAAGAGGAGTCCATAAGCTCCAAGGTGGCAGCGCCGGTGTCCAGCAGGGCTGGCAGCGCGCGGGTGGCACCGTCGAGATCATCGAAGACGGCGACGGTGGTGGTGGCCAGCTTCGCGATCGGCACCGTGCGGAAGACGGCCTCGGCCACAAATGCGAGGGTTCCCTCAGAGCCGATGAGCAGGTGCTCCAACAGCTTGACGGGGCTGTCAAAGTCGAGGAAGGAGTTGAGGCCGTAGCCCATGGTGTTCTTCAGCGCGAAGTGCCTGCGGATGGTGGCCACGGACTCGGCGTTGTCGCGCACCCGGCGCTGCAGCCGCATTAGGGTTTGCTCAAGCTCTGGTTCCTTGGCATGAAGCTGCTGGTCGGCATCGGCGTCGGCCGTGTTAATGACGGTGCCAGACGGCAGCACGAAGGTCATCGACTCCAGTGTCTGATAGGTGTTGAACTGCGTGCCACATGCCATTCCGGAGGAGTTGTTGGCGATGACCCCACCGATGGTGGCGGCCCCGGAGGAAGCCGGGTCGGGGCCGAGCTTGTAGCCGTAGAGGGCCAACCGCGCATTGACCTGGCGCACCGTGACACCCGGCTGCACACGCACCCGTTTGCCGCCATCGAGCACCTCGACGTTTTTGAAGTGTCGGCGGGTGTCGACCATGATGCCGTCGCCGGAGGCCTGACCCGCAAGCGACGTGCCCCCGGAGCGCAGTGTCACGGGGATGTTCTGGCTTGCACCTGCCCGGAAGGCGGCGGCTACCTCGCTGGCATCTCGTGCGACGACGATCGCTTGCGGGGTAAATAGATAGTGGGATGCGTCGGAGGCATACTTCGTGCGCTCGATGAGTGACGTCCGTACGTCTTCAGCCGCGATGGAATATTCAAGCTGACTGTTCATGCACCCCATCCTAGTGGTGCGGCCACTGCCGCGTCCCGTAGCCACTGCCCTTTCCACTCGCGCAGCACCGATTACCCCCCTTTTGCTCACCAGCAGAATGGATTCATCGGCGGTGTCATGCGAAAACCGGCCCCGGCGCAGGCATTGTTTCCACCGGTAGTACCTGTGCCACTATTGAGGACATGAAGTCCCTCATGTCGCGCCTGCAGCGCGATGTTCCCTACCCCGTCATCGTCGCCGCCGCCTGGTCGCTATGTCTTATTCTCATCGCCGGTGGTGTGATGGTGGCGGGCCGGGTGATTGGCAAGATCACCATGGTGCTTATCCCCTTGGCGATCGCGTTGCTCATCTGCGCCATGCTTGAGCCACTGAATCGCACCCTGCGCGACAAGGCACACTTCCCCAAAGGCATTGCCGCTCTTGCCACGGAGTCTGTTTTTTTTAGCATCGTCATCGCCGCGTTCGTCCTAGCAATCCAGCGGCTTACTTCTGGTTTTAGGGATCTACTCAGCGGCGCCACCCAGGGCATTAATCAGATCAGCGACTGGCTGCAGAATGGGCCGTTGCATCTTACGCTGCCACATAATTCGCAGCTTTCCGAACGCCTCAATTCGCTGGCCAGCGGCGGCACGAGTTCTCCGTTGTTTTCGGGTGCTATGAAGGTGGGCACCACCACGGCCGATTTCGGCGCGGGTTTTCTCATTTGCCTTATCGCGACCTTCTTCTTCCTACTGCAGGGCAAGCAGATCTGGCGCTTCCTGCTGAACTTCCTGCCCGCACATTCCCGCCCAGCCACCCATGAGGCCGCCCGTCGCGGCTGGGTGAGCCTAGGTTCTTATGCCCGCGCACAGCTGGCCGTGGCCGGTATCAATGCGATCGGCATCGGTGTGGGCGCATGGGCGCTCGGCCTGCCCCTGATCATCCCCATCACCGTGATCGTCTACCTCATGTCCTTCATCCCCATCGTGGGCGCCTGGCTGTCGGGCTTCGTCGCCGTCCTCATCGCCTTCGTTGACAAGGGTTTCTGGATGGCGGCAGCAATGCTCGTGGTGGTCATCGTGGTTCACCTCATCGAGGCGAACGTCTTGCACCCCTTCCTCATGGGGCACGCCGTCAGCGTCCACCCCTTGGGTGTGATCGTCGCCGTCGCGGCGGGCACCTACCTCTTCGGCCTGCCCGGCGCGCTGTTCGCGGTACCGGTGGTGGCCACGCTCAATAGTTTTATCCGCTATCTTGTTGGCCAGGATCCCTTCCCCGAATTGGGAACGCAGACCACCACCGATCGGGCGTCCTAGCGCTTGCACTTTGCTTGCCGACGGCTAAAGTTAGTCCGCCCATCGCGAAGTGCAAACCGGCAGGCGTTTCGCAGCCCATACCTGACGATGTAAGCACGATGGGCCTGCCGAGAAGTCTCGTCGTGAATACATCGCCGCCTCGATAATTCATATCGGTGCGAAGCCGTAGGCGTCGGCAAGCACCTTCAGCGCTCGCGTGAGACAAGCGTGCGCCACAAAGACCACAGCACGAGGTCGGCTTCGTGGAAGCTTATCTGGCCCGACAAAGCCTCGATGCGGTTGCGCACAGTGTTGGAGTGCATGCCGAGGCGTTTGGCCGCTTTGGCGACGCTAAAGTTCTCTTCCTCCCAGGTAACGCACACCGACACGCCGTCTTTAATCTGACCGATGGCGGAGTCGAGACCGCCAACCGCATCGCTGAGCGCATCCTCCCCCAGCAGGGCCGCGGCCTTTTGAATCGCACTGCAGTCATCGAATCCGACGCTGTGGGCCAACTTCTTTTCCGCGACGATGGCCGCAACGCTTGCTTCCCGGCACGCCAGAGGGCCTTGCCCCACCTGGAGAAACCTCGCTGAGATCCCCACCGGGCCGGGCAGGGCCGCAGCAAGCTGGCTCACCGCATCCGAGTCGGTGGTCAACACGAGGGTCCGCCCCTTGCGATAGCCAACTAACAGCGGGATTCCATAACGGGCACCGAGGCTTGCGATGTCGCCAACGATCTCCGAGCGAAAGGCATCCTTGGCCGTGCCGGCAATGAGTAGCCGGAGGCGCGCGCGGCGGGAAAAGCCACGGCCGATGAGCGATCTTTCAAGCTCATCCTTGTCAGAACTCTCCGCACACAGACTAGCCAGGAGCGCAGATGAGTCTGCGAGCTGGGAATGCTCCATGTGTCTGCGGGCGGTAAGCACGCCCAACAGCAGTTCCTGGAGTGCGACAAAGCTCGGGTCCTCCACGTTGGGTGTGTCCACAGTCCGCCTGCCCAGCACCAACCACCAGGCCTGACCGGTGGCTCGACGGGTGGCGTCGGCAGCGATCAGCTGGGCAGCCACGTTCCACCGACCGATCATCATGGAAGGCCTGTCGCCGGATTCACCGTGCAGGGCGCGGGCTATGGTGCGCGAAGGAAGCATGCCCGCACTGGCCAGGACGTGCCCATCAAGATCTAAAAGGAGGAGAGCATCTCCGGACAGCGAGGCATAGCTCGCCAATAGCGCGGACTCGGGAGACTGGCTCATGAGAGCCTGGCTGAGGTGGGCGATGGTTTGGAGCTTTCGCCATGCCTGATGATGAGGCTGACGCCGAAGCAGCTGATCGACGGCAGCACGAACGTCCAGCCGGGTCATTCCCCCGGTGGCCAGAAGCAGGGTAGCCGGGGCGCTTGCTGCGGCTTCCACCGCCGCAGTTGTTACTGCCGCTAGCGTCGGCGCAGCCTGCGTGGGCGGCACGGTCGGCACTGTCGATCCGTCCGAATCGGCGGTTGTGGCAAGCGTTTCGCCTTCCACGAAGACGAGGCCTGCCGCGGTGGTGAGCCTGCGCGCTGCCTCCAGTGGACGCGCCGTGCGGGAGGGAAAGACCAGCCAATCCTCACCCGCCCCGTATTCCTCTGCGCAAAGACCTTGAAACTCGCCGCTGCCCTTGATGGTGCCCACCAACTTCAGCCGTGGCTCAACGAGGAGGAGGTCGGAGATCCTTAGCCGTGCGGGGGTGGGGTTGGTCGCCGAGGTCGCCATTTGTCACCTACTTGGCATCGCGATTGGCATTTCTTGGTGAAGATTTTAATGGGCATAACCACCTATTTTGTAATTCTGCTGAATTTTTTGCCTCCCATTTGGAGATATTTACATTGCCGCCTTTGCCGCCAACCCGCAATACTCCTCAATACCGATTGTTTGACAGGTATTTCCGAAAGTGAGGACCCCATGAGCACCAACAAACCCTTCCGCGTCTCCGTCGATGTCGGCGGAACCTTCACGGACGTGGCCATCGTCAATACGCTCACGCACGAGCTATCTGTGGCAAAGGTGCCGTCCACACCGGCCGACCCCATGATCGCGGTGATGGACGGCCTGCGCCAGGGAAACGTCGAGCTGTCCCAGGTCGAGGTCTTCTCGCACGGAACAACCGTTGCCACCAATGCGCTCATCCAGCGACGGTTCCCCGCCGCCGCGCTGGTGACCACCAAGGGCTTCCGAGACGTGCTGGAGATTCGCGACGGCACCAAGGATGAGCTGTGGGATGCCTACAAAGACGTCGCTGATCCCTACATTCGCCGCCGTGACCGCTACGAGGTGGAAGAACGCGTCGACTTCGATGGCACCGAGATCACCCCCCTAAATGAGGAGGAAGCCCGCCATGTAGCACGCATCCTCAAACGTAAGGGAATCGAGACGGTCGCCATCTGCTTCATCAACTCACACGCCAATGCAGCCCATGAGGCGCGGATGTACGAGATCCTGCGCGAAGAGCTTCCCGACGCGGCCATCTCCACCTCTTCGGAGATTCTGCCGGAAATCTTCGAGCACGATCGCTTCTCCACTACCGTCTCAAACGCGGTGCTGGCACCGCTGGTTACCGGCTATGTCAACCGTCTGTCCCGACAGCTAGCCGAGGGCGGATACGAAGGCGACCTGCTCATGCTCCATTCCGGCGGTGGCTCCATGACCCCGCAGATGGTGTCCAAGTACCCCGTCCGACTCGCGGCCTCCGGCATCGCTGCGGGCGCAATCGCCGTCCAAGACATCGCCACCCGTTGTGGCTACCCCAACGCCATCGGCCTCGAGATGGGCGGCACCTCCACCGACATTTCGCTGGTCTACGGTGGTGACATCCGCATCACCAAACAATGGCAGGTCGAATACGGCTTCCCCATCTGTTTCCCCTCCATCGAAGTGGGGACGATCGGTGCCGGTGGCGGCTCGCTGGCATGGATCGACGAAGCGGGGTCGCTGCGCAACGGACCACAATCCGCGGGCGCAGATCCGGGTCCGGTCTGCTACGAACGCGGTGGCACGGAAGCCACCAACACCGACGCAAACGTGACCCTGGGCCGCCTCGGCACCGAGCTGATCGGCGGTGCCCTCAAGCTCAACAAGTCCGCTGCCGAGGAGGCAGTGCGCAAGACCGTAGCCGATCCCCTGGGTCTCGATATTGAGACCGCCGCCGAAGACATCATTAAGGTGGCAAACGCGAACATGGCCGATGCTGTCCGCGTCCTGTCGATCCGGCGCGGCTACGACCCGCGCGACTTCGTCCTGGTCGTCGGTGGCGGCGCAGGAGCCCTCCACGGTGCAGAGGTCGCCCGGGACCTATCCATCCCCACCGTCGTCGTGCCACCACACCCGGGCGTGACCTCTGCCCAGGGCTGCCTGCTCGTGGACATCCGCCACGATATCTCCCAGATGTATCAGTCCCCGGTCAGCTCGGTGGACAAGGACGACCTGCGCAAGGCCTACGAGTCGCTCAAGGCCGAAGGGCGTGAGCGCCTAGCCAAGGAACACGTCCTGCCCGAACGCATGAAGTTCAAGCGCACGGCATCCATGCGCTATCGCGGCCAGTGGCGCTCCTTGACCGTGGAACTGCCTGAATCCGGCTCACCACTCGAGGACGCCGTCGCTTTGTTCCACGACGAACACGAGCGCGAGTACTCCTTCGCCGACCGCGACGGTGAGGTCGAGTTCTACCAGATTGGCATCGTCGCCATCGGCGAGTTAGATAGCCCGCCGTTTGCCCACTTTGAGGTGGTCGAGCACGAGGCCAGCACGCCCGCAACCTACCGTGACGTCTACTTCTCCGCAGGCGGTGGCTGGGCGAAGGTGCCCGTGTACCAGCGCACCGAGCTCGCCCCGGGCGCCACGTTGGTGGGCCCGGCGATCATCGACCAGCTAGATGCCACCACCGTCATCCCGCCGGGAGACGTCGCAGTGATCGACGAGTGGGCCAACATCCGAATCCATATCGGGCTGGCCGACACCAAGGATGAACTCCACTCCTTTGCCCACAACCTTCAATCCGCAGGCGTCAACGCCTAAGTCAAGAAAGAGAAAAGACCATGGCTGCAGCTACCTCCATTGGCAATCAGCGCCGCACCCTCGATCCGGTGACCTTCGAGGTCCTCAAGAACGCCTTCGCCACCTCGGTGAACCTCATGTCCGAGCAGATTCTGCGCACCTGCTATTCCTTTGTCATCTACTCCCGTGACTTTTCCTCGGCGCTGTGCGACGCCGAGGGAAACACCGTAATGCAAGGAGATCAGGACATCGCAGTCCACGTGGGCACCCTGCACTTCCAATGCCAGGCTGTTCTCAAGCAATTCGGCAAAGATATCCACGAGGGCGACGTCTTCGCCATCAACGATCCATACCAGGGCGGCACTCATATGAATGACGTGTCCTTCCTGCGCCCCATCTTCTATGACGGCCAACTTCTAGCTTTCGCACAAAACAAAGGCCACTGGGCCGATGCTGGCGGCTCGGTGCCGGGTTCTTTCGATGTCTCCGCGACAAATTACTACACCGAGGGTCTGCGCATCACCCCGGTCCGCATCTGGTCCAGGGGCATCTTCCTCGAGGACGTGGCCAAGCTCCTGGCCCATAACACCCGCAGCCCCGAAATTGTCCTGGGCGATCTCAAGGCGCAGGCCGAGGCCACGGCCGTATGCGAGCGAGAGATCCTACGCCTCGTCGACAAGTATGGTGTGGGTACCGTGCGCACCGCACTGCGAGAGGTCCAGGACTACGTGGAAGACATCGTCACCGCCCGCGTCCTCGAGCTTCCCGACGGCGAATGGTCAACGGTGGACTACCTCGACCTCGACCCCGCCAAGGAGGAGGGCCTCGTCCCCATCAAGGTGACCATGCGCATCGACAAGGGGCGCCTGTCCTACTCTTTGGAGGGCTCGGCCCCCGCGGTGGCCAGCTTCCTCAACGCCGGCTATGGCTCGGCCTTCTCCGGCATTGTCGCAGGAACCAAGACCTTCTTCCCTGACGTCCCCCTTAACTCCGGGCTCTATCGCGCTATGGATGTCGACTTAGGCCCGGAAGGCACCGTGGTCAACGCGGGACTCCCACACGCGGTGACCGGATTCTGCTCGGGCCCTTACGAGAAAATCATGAACGCCGTCTTCGAGCTGTGGTCCCAGCTGATGGAAGAGCGCGCCATGGCCTGCGCTTTCAACCTGGAATACCTGCTTATCGGCGGGTATGACACCCGCGCCGTAGCTGAGGTGGGCAGCAAGGGCGACTTCTTCATGTGGTACGACTGGATGGCTGGCGGTTGGGGCGGCCGTGTCGACCGCGACGGTGCCTCCGCAACCGCACCTGTATTCGGCCCCGGCCTGGCCGTGCAGCCTATTGAAGGTCAAGAACGTTTGTCCCCCGTGCTCACCAGCCACCATTCACTGGTCACCGACTCCGGTGGCCCAGGCAAGTTCCGCGGCGGCGTGGGAGTGTCCAAGGGCGGGGTGCTTACCGACGCAAGCGAGACCGTCATGAGCTACTGCTGCGACCGCGCCCGCTCAGTTACCTGGGGCATCGAGGGCGGCCTCCCCTCCATTCCCCAAGGTGTCTGGCTCAACAGGGGAACCCCGGATGAGAAGTTCCTCGGCGCTTTGTTCTCCAACGTTCCAGTCGGCCCAGGCGATACCTTCGAGCGCCCCTCCGCGGGCGGCGGTGGATTCGGCGATCCCCTCGAGCGCGACCTCGAGGCAGTCCTCGAGGACGTGATCGACGGCTACGTCTCCATCGATCGCGCTGCCAAGGACTACGGCGTCATCATCGAGGCCATCGATCCCGAGATCGACCAGTACTTCCTCGACACCGACGGAACCGAGTCCCTGCGCGCGATCCAGCGCGCCACTCGCATGGACAAACTCAACGAGAATCCAGCCTCGGTTGCCGAGCGCTACCTCGCTGGTGAGCTTGACCAGCTCGACCTCGTGCGCCACTATGGCATCATCTTGGACTGGGCCACCGGCGAACTCCTTCCCACGACCACCCAGCAGTACCGCGAGCAGATGGCAAAGCGCAGCTCCGCGCACTGGGTGTCAGCCTCCGATGCAGCATGTACCACCGATGCTCTTGTCCACAGCAAATAGGTGCTGTTTTAGATCCGCATCGATGAGTTAGCTCCTTACTCTTCATTGTGGCCGACAGCCCGGCAGTCCCGATCCCGTGATTGACTGCCGGGCTCCTGTCGCTGGCAAACAAGCTCGCACAGCTTTGTCCATGACAATGAAGCAATCAGACCCGTGCCCAGGGGCGGGCGCAGGCGACGGGACTTGTCGACACTTTCGATCGCAGGTACTTTCCCCTCCATGCCTCATCACCGGGCCAAGTTGTGCCCTCTATGAGGTGAGGGGATATTTGCTTTCCTTTTTCGCCACCTTCAGGTAAAAGGCGCACTCAAGTATATCGGCTGCGGTCAATGTGGATAGGGGCTAAGATTTAGTGGCCCTTCCGGCTTTGAAGTACGCTCGTGACCTAGGGTGGATGTGAAAAGGCGACTTCCAAGATGGTGACGAATGAATAGCCCGAATTCACAACCCGCAATAGGCGCTCCGCTTATGAACTCTACTGCCTGCTGAGCAGACACACATTGTGTCCCAAAACCCGTTTATGGTTCATGTAGCCGACCTTCTCCCCAAGAAGGTCGATGCAATGCAAGAAACCCCCGATTCGCTTTCGCGAACCGAGGGTTCCGGATTAGTAGCGGGGGCAGGATTCGAACCTACGACCTCTGGGTTATGGGCTATTTACTGGCGCATAACTCGTTCGCTTCGACATATTTTTTTTGAACTTTTAGCTAGCTTGCTGCATTTTTATCAAGCTAGCAAGCTATCAAAATATCCTGAGAGTGGGTATCTTAGCTCCCCCCGAACCGTAAAAACGGCGGTTTTTGACGCGGATATGGCCACCGAGAGGCAACCCTTGCGGGACGCTAAAGGATCATGCTTGTTTCGAAAAGACCCGCGCTTAAGCCGATCCCGACGGAATGGGAACCGGAGCTACTCGACTTCGAACTCTTCCTCAGGGCACAAGGCCGCACGCCCGCCACCATCGACACCCGCATACGACATCTGCGCACGCTTGCCAGGCAGTGTGGGGTTGATCGGCCCCATGACGTTACAAGTGAGGATCTCGTGAGGTGGAGCGGTAGCAAGGATTGGGCTCCGGAGACGCGGAACTCCTATCATGCTTCAACTCGTTTGTTCTTCCAATGGCACTCCCGACGGAACGAATGCGAGGACCCGTCGATTCTCTTAAAATCCATAAAGCGGCCAGTTCCTCCACCGAGGCCAGCACCAGACGTTGCGATCCGAGAGGCGTTATCAACGCCGAATGAACGCCTCAAACTAATTCTTCGTCTCGCTGCGGAGCTCGGACTACGTAGTGCGGAAATTGCCTCAATTGCCGCAACAGACATCCAACCAGCCAGTGATGGATGGGGAATCCTCACAGTTCATGGGAAGGGGCAAAAAGACCGCGTTCTTCCTATTCCCCCAGATTTGATGTTCGAGATGAGTCAACACATCCAGGGCCAAAAATGGTTGTTCCCGGGAAACTTCCACGGGCATCTCTCCCCGAGGTGGGTAGGGAAACTAGCGGCGAAAAACCTTCCAGACAATTGGACACTGCACACCCTGCGCCACCGATTCGCCACAACCGCATACGCGGAGTCCCAAGACATCATCGCGATTCAAGAAGCCCTTGGCCACGAATCCATCGAAACCACACAGCGATACACCAAAGCATCGACAGACATCCGCGGACTCGTTCAATCCGCAAGACTCTAGAAGGAGATATCTTGCCTATCGTTACCCTCTGCAACCTCAAAGGTGGGACTGGAAAAACCACCTCAGCCATATATCTCGCCACCGCCCTCGCAAACCAGGGCAAGCATGTCCACGTCCTCGATGGAGACCCCCAGGGATCCGCTACCGAATGGGCTCAACAGGCAGAAGATGTAGGTACTCCCCTGCCCTTCGAGGTCGTTCCAGCAAATGCACGTTCCATCACCCGGACCAAGACAACTGGCAGTGAGTGGATCATCATTGACTGCCCTCCAGGCGAATCCGGCATCATCGACGCAGCCATCCATGCAGCCAACCACGTCATCGTACCTACCCGCCCGTCCACGATCGAGGTCAACCGCATGTGGTCCACCACTGACCTCACCGGATCCACCCCGGTAACAGTCCTTCTGACCTCGGTCATCCCAAATACCAACTCGCTCCAGGAACTGCGCGAGGCTCTCGAGGAGGAACACATAGCGACCTTCACGATCGGTATCCCCCAGCGTGAAGCTATCAAGAAAACATTCGGCCAAGTCCCACAGAAGCTTTATGGCTACGATTCCATCCTTGCCGAACTAACCAAGGAGATCGAACGATGAGCTCTATGCGCCGGCCTACCAAAAGCAAGCCGATAACCAGCGCAGCACAGTCAATGCAGAGAGTGCCCAAGCAAGAAGTGCAACTCAATGTACGAATCACCCCAGAAATGAAACGAGATCTACGCAGACTAGCAGCCGATCAAGACACCACAGTGACCGAAATAGTCACAGATCTAATCCGCAAGCACCTCGCAAACAACCAACCTAACAACCTATCTAACTAACTTGCTACCAATCTAGAAACATAGCTGGCTAGCAAGCTAACTCTGAAAGGACTGAGAATGTCCCCCTTGCGCGAAGCCGTCAAGCAACTGCAAGATGCACGCTACATTGCCGTCGACGATCACAACGAGTACATCAACTTGATTGAAGATATGGCGACCGAGCTTGCCTGGCACCTTAAGACAATCGGGATCGAATGGGAAGATGTGGCCATCGAAGTGCAAGCAGCACCTCTTCCACAGCTAGCCACATTCGAGATGGGAGTCACTAGCGCTATAAGCAAGCTCCGCGAGCCCTAACAGTCAAACTCCCGCCTCACTTCGCTCGTTGGGCTAGCGCGGCCGCAAAGCGGCCTTGCTCTTTAACAGTGTGGTACCGGTCTGCGTTCAGCCGATGAGGAACACGTCTTCAAACAATCGCGGGCCGGTACCTCCCCACTCAACACTGGATTGATGGTTATCTTGATAGCTTGCTATATTGCTGCACTTATATCAAGCTAGCCGCGGGACTCTAGAGTTCCAAGCCCTCACGCTCAGTTAGCACTGTGACCGAATCGGCTTGATTTGTTTCTGTCATGCCCCAATGGTGCGAGTGCCTTTGACCGGTAGATTGTCCATTTTGAACGAGGTCAACCAGGTGTCGACCGGGAAGTAAGGCTTGATCGCCTTCGTTCGTTGCATCCTGTGTCTGGGAGGTGAGATCGAGGACGAGGGATTCTAGGGTTGACGCCGGAGATGTCTCAATCGCCGTGGCCGAAAGCAGCTCTGACGAGTAAACCTCAACGACCTGGGCCCACTTACCAACGTCGGATGGGTCCAGCCTCGATGGCCATTCTTTGAGGAATGATGTGGAGTAAGGCCTAGTAGTGAGATTGTTGGCATAAGCGACTGCATGAAAGACAGCAGACGCCAACAGTGGATTCATGACAGGCTTCGTATGTGCCAAGTTTGGAGTGTCAAAGGTACAAAGAGCGGCTTCCACACACCCTCGCACCAAGGCGCGAAGCTGTTTCTGTTCATCAACACGATTGCCCAAATAAAGTATTCTTTTGTCCTTCGACACCTGTAGCTCAGATACCTTGCCATTCAACCAATAAGGATCTACGAAATGCACCTCAACGTCTTGAGAATCCAGAAATTCAAGAAGGCGAGCTTGGAGTCCATGGTTGGAAGCGTGGACTACTCGACTAGGGTGAAACACTACCCTTGGCTCCAAGAACTCCACCCGAGGCCTAGGCTTGACTTGACCCTCACCAAACAGCTTGCCGTCCGGGGTGATGATAGACGTCTCGCCCTTGATAACCTTCCAATTCAGAGACTTCCACGCATCTTCCGGAAGAAAGAACTCCTTTTGTGCCCTTCCCGCCGCGACTTCGGTCGCCAGCAATCTATGAGTTTGGAAGGAATAGAAGGGCATTAGCGACGAAGAAAACCCAAACATCTCCCAACCAGCACGGGATGTAAGTGCATAGTCCAGATCCTCACGAGGAGCCTGTAGACCACGAATATCTTGATCCAAAGGCCTTTCCATTGAACGCAGCCGCTCAATTTCCAAAGCTCGTTGCAGCTCCAGCAGGGACGAGATCGCCAACTCCCCTTCGATGGCAAAGTCGGATGGCAGTGCACGAATACTCTCGATTACCTGCTTTGACAGGCCCTCAAACTGCCGAATCTCCTCAAGCCCCATAAATCAATATCCTAAACATTATGGAGGAACCATGTTTCCAAAAAAGCGATACCATCGTGTCATGACATCCGAGAAATCAACTCCAGCTGCGGATTCTAAGAAGACAACTCCGCCTGCCCATACTGATGTTGAGACTCCCTTTTCCTCGCCGCCGAGGACCGATGGTGTCGATGCTTCCGGTACGCACTACTCCTCGTGGTACTCACAAATCGACTACGACGAGTTTAAAGACAAATGGGACAAGGACGATCTTGGCTTTTGAAGTGCGTAACATTGAAGCCTGATTCTTGGCACTACTAGCCATTCAAGCCCCCGCCTCGCTTCGCTCGTTGGGCTAGCGCGGCCGCGAAGCGGCCTTGCTCACTGATGTACGCTGCACCACAGTACATAAAAATGAATTAGTTATATGTTATGACTCAAGCTCGCTGTTACGTTTAGTCATTACTCCAAAGGGATATATGTCATTCAATGGCTCGACTTGACTATCAAGGGCACTCGTTTCCTCGAAGCTAAGGTCAAGATTGGGAGACCCGATCGTGTCTATTAGAGACTTACCAAACGTGAGGTCTCCTTCTTCCTCATTGGGCAAGTCATAGATTCCTAGCGACTCCTCCTCGTCGGTCCAGTCCGCGATCGAACAAATACGTAGGTAAAGATTCTTCCAGGGGGTCGAATCTAGTTCGTCACCCAGCATCGAACCGGCCGCGGCAATCATTTGTGCATCTTTAGCGTTTACCCAATCCACCACGATGTCATAGCGCCCGGCAAGATGTGTCATGAAAGTGCGAATTGTTCGCCCATTACCTTCTCGAAATGGGTGGATTTCATTTAGTTCCGAATGGAGGTATCCAAAAATCTCCATCTTTCGCGCAAAATCGGTATCTTCCAGGGCATAGAGATATGGATCCAACTCATTCAAGCGCGATTCAATGGTTTCCCACGACGCGAAGAGGCTTTGGGTGCCCGTTAGGAAGTTCTCTTTGCTCATGTCGACATCACGAAAGGATCCTGCCCAGGTGTAGCAATCCTGAAATAGGTGATGGTGGTAGGCCTTCAATTCCTCACTGAGATCATCACCGACGATTCCTCCTGGGGAGATTAGGGATTCACGATAGTTAACCAACTCCTTTTCCAGCTCAGTCCAGCGTTCTTCCTCTTCGACCCCATAGAGATTGCGCAGTGTTCCTGTGGCTGGGTAGATCAAGCGATCCCAGCGCTGCTTTTCGTCGTTCAGCGTTCCACCCCAGCATGTCGCAATGCGTCTGCAATGGCGTCTTCAATGCTTAGTTCCCCGAGCATGAGTGCTTCTAGATTCTTCTTCTCACGTTCGCTTACCTGGCCGCCTTCCATCTCGGAGGAGGCAATGACGTTGACCAACTGCTGACGCTGCTGTGCACTGAGAGGCATTTCCGGTTCCTTTCCTAGCGTAAGAAAACGGTAGCAAGCGGTCGATGCCAGGGCTAGCCCTCCTCGGTAAACCATTGAGGAATCTCCTGCGAATCGTCGAGAAGCAGGAAATCCGTTGGTTCTACGTCGAAGATGGCAGCAGCCAGCTTCACGAGCTGGCTGGACGTGAGCTCGCCAGGAATTATCGTAACGAGGAGATCTCGCAAGTTTGCAGGGGAAGCTTGAATACAAAAATCATCACATAGTATCCGCATGCAATAGATAGACGCCATATATTCCCTAATGGTTCCCTGCTCTACAAAAGAATTCTTTCGGTGCCATTACCCTCAAAAGGTATCTGACTAAGGTCGTTGCGTTTGGATGGCGTTATCTACAGAGTCACGATTTGCGACTTCACTGGGTATGCCCGTCCGCGGTGATCGCCAGATCAGAGGTAGCACCACCTGCCGCCGACCCGGATATAGGTCTCATCCACTCGCCAGGAACTGGCCTGCCAGTCAGGCACCTGCCGGTACCACCGTGTTTGCTTGTCCAGCTCAGGGGCGTAGTTTTTGGACCCAGCGGTGAGAATCGTGGTGTGATCCACCGGCACGCCCCGCTCGGTCATCATCTCCTCAAGGTCGCGGTAGCTCACGCCGTAGCGGCAGTACCACCGCACCGCCCACAGAATGACCTCGCGAGGGAAATGACGACCGGAGAAGATACCCATGGCTGTGATTATTTCACGTCGCTCTTCCTACTTACTGCCCCAACTTTGCAACAACACCCTCTAAATCCGGATCCGCTTAAGTGCGCAGGAAGCTTTGAAGCATGTTGCTCGTATTGAGGAAGACGAAAAGGCGGGAGCTCTGCGTTTCATGGTCGACCTTCTTCGCTTTCATTCTTGCGTCTAAAATGTTGACTTCCTGTCCCACCTTCGTGAGCACTATCTCAGGAGATCCATTAACTGCTGGTATTCGCAAATCGGCGACCAAATGCTCGCCCACACTCTTTCGATAGAGATATTCCAACCCGTCCTCCAATGGCGAACCCCCCGAAAGCGCAGAGAGTACCAAGTCAATGCTGGCTGACATGTACCCGCGTTGACTATGAAAAATTACTTGTCGGACCAAATCGGAAGTTCTTGGCCCTACCTCCAACTGTGGCCTCGGCACAGATCCGAATTCAGGGGGAATTTCACCTCTCTTCATCCAGACATCGATAGGCCCGTTCGTTGGTTCAAAAATCGGTACTCGGCGAAACACTTCGGCATCTACTGCGTGTGAGAAAAGAGTTCCTGAAAGAAATTGCGTAAGGATATCCAGTTCGTCGACTGCCACGATGTCATACCCATAGTTAGATGTAATTCGGCACCGAAGATAGGCCAAAAAGACCGTCGGGGATCTTAACAAAGAACTCATGACTGCAAGATCATGCAAGGAGACCACCCAGACGGAATCCCCGGCAGTGTCGATTAGGTCCTGGGACTGCGTCCCGATCGGCCCCACATCATCGAGCAGCACAACGACGTTGAGAATATGTCTCACATGACGAAAGTCAATCCACTGTCCGCTTGCGAGCCATATTCCGGAGTTGTTTCTAATGAGACTGCTTAAACGTTCGGCTTGAATTTGGGCGTTGCCGATCGTATCTTTAACGTCCCGGATAAATCTCGAAAGCTGTCCCGTTCTCGCTCTATCTGATATCGATTTTCCCTTGACTTCGACGACTACAGCTACGTCATCTTTTATAAACAGTCCATCAGATTCGGCTGTTTCACATTTTGACAGGTTGAAATTAAACGAAGAATCAAGATTTTCGTCATTCCCGGATTTAGCCTGAAAGGCATAGGTAACATTCAACCACTTGGCATCGGCTTTGATAAGGTTGCTGAGGTATGAAGTTGCCAATTTTTCGGTTACTTTGGCTCGAACTTTTTGGTCGTACTTCTGGAACTGCTTATGGTTGTCTTTTTGCTTCTCCTCGAAGACCCGTCTGATTGTGTCATCCCCGATTCCGTTGGCGACGATAACAAACTCACCAGTTTTATTGCGAACTAACGGCTTGTAGGAGAAAAGCCAGTCACCTTTAAGTAGGCTTTTTACCCTATCCAGCGCGTCTTGTGTGGGGTTGAATTCAAGTGAATAATCGGTTATCACCTTCTCAACTAAATCTTCCGAAAGTCTTCCCTGCTCGGCTATATCGGAAACCGACATTGCGGCTCGATTTCCAGGCCGAAACATCATTGAAATTAACGCATCACTGACTACTTGATTCTCCTCGGAAGTGCCACTAGTGACGTTTCCGTATTTCTGCATCAGGTCGTGTATCGCGTCCCCACTTGCATCGCGTGCTTCTGTCAGGCGTTTGGATTGGACATCATGGATGGCATCGCGGACCGACTTAATGTGGTCTACCGAATATCCTAGAGTCTCTAGGACCAGCGGTTTGGCCACCTCATGGTTGAGAAGCGCGTTGTCGTGATTATCTCGGACTTCATCAAACTGAAAATTTGATATTATAGCGCGTGATGTTTGGTATAGAACGAGTTCTCTGGAAGCTCGGTTATCACTCTTCTCGGCGAGTATCAGCGCATTAAACACAGAATGCTTGCTGATTTCAGAGGCAAGACGATGCAGCTCTTCTATGATTTCCCAAGGTCTGTCATTGCCAGGAGTTGGTGCACCGCCGCGCCCAGGGCGCGATAGTAGGACCGCAGTGACAATCTCGATATTGAAAGCAGATCCGTCAGGATTTGATGAACGAGGATCCGGAATCGGATTGAGTTCGCGCAGTCGCATTAGCTCGATCACGTCAAAAGCATCGAAAGGATCGACGAGCTCGACAATATCGCAGACAAGACGCTCAATATTCTCGTCGAAAATAGCCTTCACCTGGTTCGCATCCCTAGCCTCTCGGTACTGCTGGAGTATGGCCATATTTCGATCAATTGAGTTAGGTTGGAATGAGGATTGGAGCACTGTATACCTTCCAAGATCGGTGCTGTTGCAAAGTTGAGAGACCAGGCCCGTAGTAGCTCTAGAGTTAGCCATTAACGGTATTTTCCGGGCTTCTCAACTCAGTTAGTCGACGCGCATTCTGCAGTAACTGGTCGTAGGTCGTCACTTGAATCCGAGCGAGGTGGGAATTGTAGATCCGAAAGGACTCGCGAAATTTGTCGGATTCTCTCTCCGGCAGATCAGGAGACACATCAATCACCACTAAGGCGGTGGCTCGACGGGCGTCGAAACCATGCTTCAGCATTAACGTGTCCGCAAGTCTATCCAGTTCGTACAGATATCTTTGAGCCTGCTGAACTGCGAGGTGTACATCACCGGTGAGCACAGGGTAACCGTGATCGTTGCGGTCGATGCTGGTGGCAGCTGCGCGCTTGAGCTCAACAATCACCATAGAGCCGTCGCCCCGAACAATCGGTATATCGATCTGATCCGAGGTGCCTATATTACGAAGTTCGTCGGCTTTAACGACCTCACCCCCAAATATCCAGGGGTTCTTCTCGAGAAGTTTTTGAAAACTACTCTCAACTGTGTTCTCGTGAAAAATGAGCCACTCTAACTCGTCCAAAACTTCGATTCTACGGGAGCGCTCCCGTATTTGGAGTATGATTTCTGCTTGATCAGATTTCAAGATCGAAGCGACCAACTCAGGGTTCAATGACATGGCAGCTGTCAATTTTTCCACATCAACGACTTGGGCTTCTTCGTCTCCTAGGAGTCGCCCTAAAGCATCGGCAATGGCCTGATCTGGAACGGAAACCCAAAAGGTGTCACCCAAGCCGCCCCGTCGGAATTCCTCGTCTAGGAATCCCTTCAGCTTCGCAATCTCATCCTTTTTGAGATCGATGAACGCGTCTGGAGCATCGAAATCCCACTCCGGGGTGTCTTTAGGTGTCATCTTGATCAGTCGGAGCTGGCCACCCCGCGGTTCATCGAAGGAACCGCCCCAGTAGGTCATCTGAGCATTGATGTAGCTTTTCGAAGTTCGTTTAAGAACTGCACCCTCACGACGTTTGTAAGCTCTTTCACCGACCCCTTCAGGGCGCACCCAACTCTTGACAATATTTGCCCCCTGCCCACCCGCATCTTCTTCTTCGTGGCTGATCTCCATGAGGGCGATCTTAGTGTGCATGAGTATTCGTAGGGGGAAGGCCACCCGATCTTGCGGTTGGGGGCCAGGGATATTGCCTGCGGGGGCCAGCGGTCGTCGTGATGGGGGCCGTCGACACCCGCTGGGCTGTTTCTTTGCTGGCTCCTGGTGGCGTGCTCCAGCATGTTGTGGGTGCTGGTGTCGACGCAGATGGTGTTGTGCACGATTCTGTCCATGATCTCATCGGCATCATCCCGGATTCGAGCCTTTGATGCCAGTCCTTCTTCGCGTGACTTGGTTCTGAACACTGTCGACGCGGTGTCGTAACGATGTTCCAGCAGTATGCTGCGCATGCCCTCGTCGGGATGATCCGGTAGCCTCTCATCGATCAGCAGCACAGAGAACGCGGCGGAAGGAATGTAAATATGGTGGCCCCTGAGCGCACCACGAGTGGCCCCGACACCTACGAATGCGTCCTCAGTCTGCCGGCCCTCGGGCACGCTAACGGTGGATCCCAGTGAAGCGAGTATTCACTCGCATGAGCAACTCGGCTGCATATTGGGGTATGCCCCAGCATCATTGTGGCGCACCCCGTCAGGGACTGAAGGACTGCATCGACTACCTCAGTGATGGCGACGAACTCCGGGTCGCCTGCTCTCTGATTGATCTTCGACAGTTGGTCGACCGGATCCTCAATCAATAGTGAGCAGGGGAAACTTCTATTTGCAACAGCACCTAATTTAGTTGCTTTTTTCAGTCTCTTTCATCCGGTTTTTGAGTCTGCGCAGCAAGTCCTTAAATGCTTGATTGTGCCGCTTCTTTACGGCGCGTGGTAACCGTAAAGCCGTTCCCTCGTGGTGGGCGAACTGGTGGAATGCCCAGCTATCCAGCTCGTGAGTTCTCCACCGCTTAATAGTTTCGATAACACGCGGACCCTGCGATTCGCCAATGTGTTCCATAAGGAGAAGATCTTTATATGTCATCAGGGCCAGGGGCAAGACATTGTGCTGTTGAAGTAGGTTCTTGCTTTTCAGGACTTCCTGGGTCGTGGCCGCCACCGGAAGTATCCAGGGCAGCGAGTAATCCCCGGAAATGATCAAAGGAACGAACGTAGGATCATCAGGCAGCGGGGTTCCAATCAACGGTGATGCATCTTTGGTAAGCAGCTCAACCATTGAGTTGAGTTGTTCGGCTTTTCTGTCCGTCATCAACATGGCGACTTCCTTACCAAGTCTGTCCACGCCGGATTTCCCGTGTGTTACCGACCTAATCGGTTCCCTAAATGTGGCATCAATAATGAGCCAGATGTTCCCGAATTGCACGACAAAGTCGGGGATCTTGGGCTGCTGTCCTTTACTGACTGATTTGGAAAATGCAGACTGCAGTTGTTTTTCGTCCCAGACTCGGCTGGTCAGTCGATCAGCTTTGCTCTTTCTTCCACTGAAGGTGCGTTCTAGTATTTCGGATACGTCGGCTTCGAACTGGGCTCCAATGGCACGGTGAAATGCATCTTTACGTTCAGTGCCATGCTGCTGGTCAAAAATATCTAAATACTGACGCACTTCGTGGTAGAAGTGCTCGCTCATAGATTGTTCGACCAGCCATCCCAGATGGATGACGAGATAGGAGCCGTCTTTTAAGCGGAGAAGTGGTTTCTGCTTGATGACGTCGAAGTTCCAGTACTCTCCTGACGTTTCACGTAGGTTTTGTTTAAGCGTGGGCACATCAGAGCTTAATGCCTGTAATGCTTCTTCGTGCGACGGATCAGTCAAGTGCGCCCATGGTATGAAGTGAGTCGGCAAAACCACGTGTCGACCTTTGAGGTGCTGCGCAACGAATGACAGGGCAATGTCAATGAAAGCCTCGGTATCAGAGCCCGTAGCTTCGCGAAACAACTCCCGCGGGCTTGCCCCTATCTTCTGTTGAGTCGCGGCATCAATATTGTCGTTCCAGGTGTCACCCCAACGTTCAGAGGCGCGAGCAAGAAGGTATTGCAACGGAAGCTGCTGGTTGAAGTGGGTATTGGCAATTAAACCCGCCGCTAGGGGTTCTGCGAGTTCGCCCCATCGGGTGACATCCGGATTGTCGGGCCAATCCTGAGGTAGATCACCAGAATCACCTAGGTCCTCGGCTACTCCGAGTAGCGCACAGATCAGAAGATCCAGATCATCCTCTCCAGTATCAAGTCCGTCGTTTTCGTCTCTGACTAGAAGGAACTCGCGCATCGATGCCAAAACTACCTGCGGAGCGATGAGTCGATAACCCTGCGAAAGTGCGAGCTTCACCGAGAGCCCGAGCCGTGTATCTTCTATACCTGCAGCCCACCGTTGGTCCACAGTTGAAGCAGTATCCAGTTCAGAGCTCACGTCGGCGAGCATCAGAGCGAAGCGTGCCAAGGTTTCTCTAAAGGGAAGCTGTTTCCATACTTGTTCTCGTATATGACGGCTACTGCGGACTCCAACCTCGGATGCCACTAGATAGACAACATGCGGCGGTATAACCCAATTTCTAGACATGGAACTAACTAACCCCTCGATACGTATCTGAAGTGCCCCGGGTTTTGTTCCTAGGCATTTGCTTTGATTTCCATTATTGCCTGTGGCAAGTTCTGCTTCCAAAATTCGGTTTCCACCTCGGCTGGGGTTCGGTATCCCAGGCTTTGGTGGAGCCTTACCTCGTTCCACCATGACACCCACTCGAACGTCGCGATTTCTACCTCTACAACGTCATTCCACCTGCGGGTATGGATTAGCTCGTTCTTGTAGGAGCCGTTAACGTTTTCAGCCAGAGCATTATCATAGGAGTCACCAACACTTCCGGTGGAAGCTGTAATGCCGTGCTGGGTAAGTCGCTCGTTGTAGACAACGCTGACATACTGCGACCCGTGATCCGAATGATGAATGAGACCTGTTGTTTCCTCAGCACACACGATCGCCTGGTTGAGAGCTTGCAGCGGCAAAGCTTCGGTCCGCATCGAATCTGACAGCGCCCACCCGACGATCCTCCGGGAGTAGACGTCGGTGACAATCGCGGTGTAGACGAATCCTTTTCGTGTTCGTACATAGGTAATGTCAGCCACCCACAGCTTATTCGGTCCTTGAGCTTTAAATTCACGCTCGACCAAGTCCGGGCGCAAATCAGGCACGTTAGCTTTTCGGGTTGTGATTGGTGATCCGCCTTTGCCTTTGCCAGAAACGCCAGCCAGGCGCATCAGTCGGGCGGTTTGTTCACGCTCGATATCGATTCCTTCACGGCGAAGAGCATGCCACATTTTCCGCACACCGTAGACACCATAATTATTTCTATGAACGGCACTAATGCGTTCAACCAGCACGCCGTCACGAAGTCGACGAGCACTTAACCCGCGAGCCTTGGACTGGCGATAACCACGCGAGGTGATAAACCGGCCAGCCCGGTTATTTTTCAACGTCTTACAGATGAACTCGACAGAGAAACGATTCCGGTTTTCATCGATGAACCGGATCATTTCTTAACGTTTGGGGTCGAGTTCCGACGCGAAAAAAGCTGACGCGGCTTTCAGTAGCTCATTAGTGTCGCGGAGCTGGTGATTTTCACGGCGTAGCCTCGCGTTTTCGGCGGCCAAATCTTCAGGTACAGGTTCTGGGGTGTTTCCTGCACGGCGGGCCTGCTGGGTCCATTGACGAGCCGTGTGCCATGAAACCCCCAGCTTTGGAGCTACTGCCTGGCACGCGGCCTGCATCGACATATTTTCCGCCAAGATGCGGTCTTCCACGAGACGGACCACACGGTCCTTTGCATCCTGGTCAAATTTTCTCGGCATGTTCCAGATTTTCCCATCTACTCAAGCGGAACAAAACCTGGGACACTTCAGATTAACGATTTTCTTTTCACCTCTAGATCTACAGCATTAAGTATCATGCTCTAAAGCTCTTGCCACCCGCTTATTACGCTTATCTCGTTAATACCGAATAAACAGTTCTCCTGACATCCACAAAACTTTAATTCCTTCCAAAGCATCTAAAGTTTCTTACTCGATGCGAATTTGAACATGCCTCATTTCCCTGCCATACCCATCAAACTGGCACAAAGTGAATTGAATAACCACAGCGATAAGGGTGCTGTTGCAAAGTTGGGCCAGGGTCGAAAAGCCCAACCTCAAGACATTAGTTGTCCTTGCTCCGGGGTGCTTAAGCTGTCTCGAATATCCGGCTGACGCATTGGATCTGAGGGCCTTGGCCAGGAAACGCTTCGCTGCGGCCACGTTCCGCTTCGGAGAGAGGTAAAAGTCTAGGGTCTGGCCACCGGCGGTAATAGCCCGGTAGAGATAGCACCACGTGCCGCCGACCCGGATATAGGTCTCATCCACCCGCCAGGACCGGGCCTGCCAGTCGGGTACCTGCCGGTACCACCGTGTTTGCTTGTCCAGCTCAGGGGCGTATTTCTGGACCCAGCGGTAGATCGTGGTGCGATCGACTGGCACACCCCGCTCGGTCATCATTTCTTCGAGATCGCGGTAGCTCACCCCGTAGCGGCAGTACCACCGCACCGCCCACAGGATGATGTCACGGGGGGAAATGACGACCGGAGAAGATGCCCATGGCTCTGATTATTTCACGCCGGTCTTTCTACTGCCCCAACTTTGCAACAGCACCAACGTTGATCAGGTTTTGATATTCCGGTAGACACAATGACAAATATTCTGTACACTCGGTGAAGAACATACGACATGATGAGAAGGACGAATATGGCCAGAACAAGAGCAGCCGCTTTCCTCGCCGCCATCCTCACACTCCTGGCCACGGCATACCCCCTCGGCCCCACGGTCGTGGGAATCCTGGCCACCGTGGCGGCACTGGCCGTCTGCGTCACACTCGGCTACACGCTCGCCCAGGAGAAGGCCACCCAGGAAAAGGCCACTCAGGAGTGGCCATGAGGGACCAGGACCTGAGCAACATGGTCCGCAAGTTCCGCCGGTGGCATGAACTGAGCCAGGGAGAGCTCGCGGAGAAGGTCGGAGTCTCCCGCCAGACCATCGCGAACATTGAACGCGGCAACTACTCCCCCTCCGTCCACCTGGCACTGGCCATCTGCCGGGCGCTGGGGCACACCGTCGAGGAGATCTTCGGCGACGAACAGGCCGACCAGAACGAACACGCAGCATCCGGAACGCGACAGTAAGGAACCTGACATGAGCTACAACGACACCATCATCGCCAATGCGGACGCCACGGTGGACGACGAGTTCGAGCGCGACATGCTCCACCGCTCCTCCACGGTGGCCTGGAACTGGACCGCCTACCTCATCTTCACCGCCGGTGCGGCCATGGCGTGGATCGCCGACGGCATCGCGAGCATCGCCAGCCTCATCGTTCTTCTACCCCCGCTTATCGGGCACATCATCAGCAACCGGTGGCTTCGTCAGCGGATCCCCCATCCCCGCCAGGCCGCGACCACCAGCGTCGACTGGGTTGTCATCGGAGTGTTCATCGTGGTCTGGATCACGGGCGTCGCCTTCCGTGGATACGGCGGTTCACTGTCATTCATCCTGGGGGCCGCGGTCGGTTCCGTGGTGGGTCTGCTTCTCGTGGCATTCTTCCTCGCTCGGACCCCGAAGGTGCGGGCCGCCGACGAGGAGAGGCTCGCCGAGGATCTGGAGGACTGACCGAGCACCCCAGGCACCACCGACCCGACCACAGAAGGACCACAGACATGAGCTTCAACGACACGATCATCACCCGCGCCGACGCGACCGTCGACGACTAGTTCGAACGCGACACCCTCCACCGTGGACCGGGACAACGAGGTCCTCTCAGCCCTGAAGATGTTGTCCGGGTTGGATGACGACATCGCCAGGGACGCCACCCGCACTATCAACCGGCTGCGCAGCGTACTGACCCTTGACAAAAACATAGGGACACCCCCCGAACGGCCACTATGTATAGCTCAAGCCTGCCTCTAGCCCCTCAGGCAGGGCTTGAGCAGCGTGGACTAGTTCCAATTTATTGGCTGTTTAAGTAGCTATACAGCGTTGTCCTACCAATGCCGAGCCTGCGGGCAACTTCTGTCTTCGGAATACCAGCGCCCACCCACTCTTGTGCCTGGGCAAGCTGCTCATCAGTCAGCGCTTTCGCGCGACCTTTATACACCCCGCGGGCTTTCGCCCGCGCAATCCCCTCCGCCTGACGCTCACGAATAATCGAGCGCTCAAACTCCGCAACCGAACCGAGCAGCCCGAGCATGAGCTTGGCAATAGGTGTCGAGTTCAAAGAATACGTTTGCCCCTCTTTCAAAAACTTCACCGAAACATCGCGGGCAGTGAGGTCATCGACCAGGCGGTGTAAATCAATAAGCGACCGTGCCAACCGATCCATACTCATAACCACAAGCTGGTCACCAGGACGCACATAGTTCAACGCACCATCCAACCCAGGACGGTCGGTGGACGAACCGCTAACGGTATCGTCGAAGATGCGAAAGCACTTCTCTTTCTTCAACGCTGCGGTTTGCCGCTCCAGATTCTGGTCTTTAGAGCTAACCCGCGCGTAACCGACTTTTTGCCCGGAAATAACCTCAGGATGTTCAGGAATATCTAGAGGTAGTGACGGTTCTGTTCCACAATCCATAACACAACCCTAGTGAACATGATGTTTGCGAGCATTCCTGCAATTCAAAAACTGTTCTTTTGAGGTATACTCCGAGATCGTCAGGATCTGCGGGGCCGTCTCCGTCGTGTCCGGGGGCAGCGCGGTGTCATTGGTGGCCAACTGCACGCCACCGACAATGTCCTGCGGGGAGATCGGGGCCTCAGCCTGGGTCTGCAGCGTGGCGGCGGCGGCACCACTGAGACCCGCAGACGAGACCACGCCCGTGGCCACGGCCACCAGGGCTACGCGGCTCTTGGTTTGCGGGGTGGGGATCTTGCGGTGTTTTCCTCCGGCTGGTCGCTGAGCCTTCAGTCGCATGAATCTTCTTCCGTCGTTGTCCGTTGGTCCGCCCCACTCAAGCCCACCGCTATGCACGGTGGAGACTAGATTGTGACCGTTTCGTTATTTACGGACGTAACACTAACCTCCCCTTCCCCCAAAGGTCCAGCCGCCAGGCGGGGTCGGCGACTCTTCCACCCTTCTCACAGGCGACTCACCCAGGGTTGTCAGGGGGCGGGGGAGGTGGCCCTAACGTGCCGGAGGGCTGTTCCCTGCCAGTAGGTGACCTCAAGAGAAATCGGGCACGACCGGGGTGGCCCTGTCAGAACTCCGGCTATCGCCGACTTCCTGGCCACTCCCGGCGACCTCCCACCAGAAGTACCGGGTCGGCGGGGACGGTGAGGGTGTACCAGTGCCCCGGGTATCGCTGGCAGGCCAGCGATCCCTCGCCGGGGTCGGTGGTGGCCTACTCCCCGGAAACCCGGGCGTTTTCGCCGCTCCCCCGCACCTGCCGGAGGAGCGCAAAGGTGACAAAGGCCAGCGGAACCACACCTGTGGCCCAGGCCAGGACGGCGGCGCGTTGGTCAGCGAGCAGATCGAGCTCCCAGGGCAAAAGCAGGGAGCGGTAGAACTCCTCGCCCAGGATCGTGTCCAGGCGCAGGAGATAGACCCCGACAAGCAGGTGGACGGGCAGGGAGGCGACCAGCCACCCCAGGCGGACGGCGGCCGGGCGACGGCGCGGGATCAGGTCGGGGCCGAGCATCCCCCAGACGTAGAAGCACCCGGAGACCAGGAGCACGGTGTTCATGATCAGCTGCCCCGCGTACTTGGAGATCAGCAGCTCATAGAGCGGGATGAACAGGTACATGACGTAGAAGAACACCAGGAACTGCAGGGTGTTGACCACCGGATGGGTGATCACCCCCACCAACCGGCTGCGGGTGAAGGCGCGCACCCAGTCGTGGATATTCGGCCTACCCGGGGCCCCCGGGGCGAAGGCGGTCATCAGCAGGGTCAGCGGGGCACCCATCACCAGGAAGATGGGGATGACCAGCGACAAGATGATGTGACCGACCATGTGCACCGAGAAGACCGCGGGCATATTCAGCCCGATCCCGGAACTCATCGTCACCAGCAGGGTCACACATCCGGCCAACCACCAGGCGGTGGGGGTGCTTGACCAGGTGTGACCTGTCTGGCGGGTGCGCCACACAGCGGAGAGATAGCCGACGGCCAGAAGCAGGGCGAGGGCACCAAACAGCAGGTCAAAGCGCCACATGCCCCACACGTTGAGGATGGTGGGCTTCTCGGACAGCTCGTAGCCGAGCTTGGTGGCCATCTGCGAGAGGTTCGGGATGCGCGGTGAGGGCGGCGGGGTGCGCCCCATGGTGATGGCGATACCGGTGACCGCCGCCATGACAAGCACCTCGACGATGGCGACCTGGCGGAACAGGCGGCGATCAGCGGGGTTGGCCTGCACCTGCGGAATGACCCACGCCCGGTGGATCCACCCGAAGACACCGAGGATGATCACGCCGATGGTCTTGGCCACGATGATTAACCCGTACCGGGTGGTCAACAGATCCGTCAGCTCGATGCGGATGGCGGCGTTGACTAACCCGGACACGGCCATGACGATGATGGAGACCAGGGCGATTGTCGAGTAGCGGCGCAGCGCAATATCCAGGTCAGGTCCCAGGCGACGCCCGTGGGCGAGCAGGGCCATGAGTCCGCCGACCCACAGGACTAAGAAGACCAGGTGCCACAGGTAGGAGTTGGTGCCGTGGTCGTGGTTGCCGCCCGAGGAGGAGTGCCCTGTCAGGCCCAGGGGGATGATCATGAGGATTGACCCGAGGAGCAACAGTGGTTGGGTGATCCACGCCCGGCTCATCAGGCCCGTACCACCGGTGACCAGGGCAATAAGCGCGACGATCAGCCACACCCGGGCCATGGCCACCTGCTCGACGGCCACCGTCAGGGTCTCCAGGCCGAGTGTCTGGGCCAGGGGGGTGCCGGAGACATCTGAGAGCACCAGCGGGATCATCAACAACGCGATCAGTCCGAAGCAGATGGCCGCGACCGCACCGGTACGCGAGGCCAGGTGCCCGTCCACACTCAACGAGGCCTGGTGCAGGCGGTCGTGATCACCGCCGGGCAACCGTGGGGAGATGAGGAAAGCAGCGAACAAGAAAGAACCGGCCGACAGGGCAGCGAGCATCCAACCGACCGCACGGAAAAACGGCAACCCGAAGGTGGTCGCGATGCCCGGGTTGGGGATCCCCAGGGCCGCGAGGGATTCGCCGAGGAAGCTGTAGGCAACCGTCCCGCCGACGGCACCTGCGACGGCGAAAAAGAGCAGGTACAACGGCCACGTGGGGCGTACCCGCTCCTGAGGCCGGCGCCCGATGGCGGGGGTCGTCCCTGCGGTCGTATCCGTGGCAGTGGGGGTGTTATTTACCGGGTGGGTCATCTGTGTCCATTTCGCCGTCCATGCCGCCTCCACTCTCATGGTGTGCTCGGAAGCGGGCGTGAGGTTCACCCTAATAGGGCCTGCGGGTGTTCTTGTAAATTGCCCAGGGACCGGTATCTTCCCCCGGTTCGCCCCCTGCAGGGGGCACCGACCTGGGAAGAACAACACCCGGTGAAGGCGCCGTGGCCGGGAACTTTCCTCCCGCCTGTTCCGACTAGTGTCTTGGTACCTCCCGCAGGCAGGTGTCTTAGTCGCTCACATCCGGTTGAAGAACCGGCCCAACCCAGGAGGACTTTCGTGATCATCTCCCCCACGCTCCCTCGTCGTGTGCTGGCTACTGTTGTGGCGGTCGGGGCCCTGACCGTCGTAGCCACCCCGGTTGCCCTCGCGCATGACTCCGTGATCGGCGGCAATCCCGCGGACGGTGACGTGGTCGAAGAATTTCCGCGCAGCATCGAGCTGGAGTTCTCCGGGCTTCCCCAGGAAGGTTTCAGCACCGTAGCCATCACCGACCAGAACTCCGGTGATCTCCTGTTCAGTGGTGAGCCGACCATCGACGGCCGACTGGTGACCCTTGATCTACCTGCGGATGTCAGCGGCGGGCCAGGTGACTACACCATCGGCTTCCAGATCCTCTCCTCCGACGGCCACGCCACCCGCAGCGCGACCACCTTCACCGTCGTCGGTGACGCCCAAACGACCGCCACCACCACGGGCACCGACGCCAAGCCTGTGGAGGAGACCACAGCCGCCGAGAACACCGCCGAGGGGGCCACCTCCGTAGTCAGTAATCCGATAGTCCTGACCCTCGCGGGGTTGGCCCTCTTCGGCGTCATCGCCGGGGCCATCGTGCTGGTTGTCCGGAGCCGTGACAGGCGTTAGGGAGCAGAAGACTCCCGCTACATCCTGAACTCCGGTGAGGTCATCTTGGTCAACCGGGGTTTCAACCCGCCGCTTGAGGGCGGTGTCCCACCGATGGATACTGCGCCAGCCGGTGAGCAGTCCATCGTCGGCCACGCCCGATTCACCGAGCAGACACCGATGTCCCCCCCCGATCGAGGACCAGGGCTACCGCCAGGTCTACGGCATTAACACCGCGCAGATTTCCGAGGTGACCGGCAGGGATCTGGCGGAGGACTATGTGCAGCTGGCCGAGGGGCAGGCCGGGGAGATCACCGCTATCCCGGTGCCCATGCTCGACCGCGGTTCGCACTTGTCCTACGCCTTCCAGTGGATTGCCTTCGGCATCATGGCCCCGCTCGGCCTGGGGTACTTTATTTGGGCGGAGATGAAGGAACGTCGCCGTGTGCGCCGCGAGGAGGCCGAGCTGGCCGACGGATCGACATCCTCGCAGCAGACCGGGGACTCTCAGGACGAAGAGACAGATTCCGACACGGTGGGCGCCCTCCGCACCACTCACCCGGAAAATGACACCCAGGGTCTCGCCCATGCCCAAGCCACTCTTTCCGCATTCTCGGGTGCCCGTGCGCGCCTGTTGCACGACCGTTACGGCGACAGCCAGCCGAACCACTCCCGGAAATTCACCGATCCCCAGCGCGAGCGGTTCTAACCGCAGCCTTCTGCCCAGCGCCTTTCGGCCCACTGGCACCCTTTCACGACGGCACGGGGCCAAATCCATCAAGCATTTTCAATAAGCTTTCAATAAGAGTTTTTCCCTGCTAGGCTGCAGGCATGAGCGCGCACCAACACGACCATGACCCCGGCCACCGTACTGCCCCGAGCGGATCCCTCACCGCCCTGGCGGTCACCTTCGCCCTGACCGCCACCATCTTCCTGGCCCAGGTGATCGGCGGCCTCGTTTCCGGTTCGTTGGCTTTGCTGTCCGATGCGATGCATATGCTCTCGGATTCCACGGGGCTGCTCATTGCCCTGGTGGCCCTCCTCATCGGCCGTCGTGCGGCCACCCCCCGGGCCACCTACGGTTACCGCCGCGTCGAGGTGCTCGCCGCACTGGTCAATGCCGCGGTGGTCTCCGCGGTCTCGGTCTGGATCGTCATCCGCGCGGTTGGCCGGATCGGCGGCCACGAATCGATCGACACGGGCATGATGCTCGTCGTGGCGGTGGTCGGTTTGCTGGCTAACTTGATCTCCGCCCTGATTCTCATGCGCCGTCAGCATGAGAGCCTCAATATGCGCGGGGCGTACCTGCATGTGCTCTCCGACCTGGTCGGTTCGGTTGCCGTGATCATCGCCGGCCTGATCATCCACTTCACCGGTTGGTTAGCTGCCGACACCATCGCCTCCCTGTTCATTGCCGCCCTGGTGCTGCCGCGAGCACTGCGCCTGCTGGCCGAGTCCCTCTCGGTCCTGATGAACCACACCCCCCGGGGTGTCGATACCCGCGAGGTGGAAGCCGCCCTGGTCGGCCTGCCCGGGGTCACGGCCGTGCACGACCTGCACATCTGGAGCACCGACGGCACGAAACCGCTTGCCACCTGCCACCTGGTCGTCGACGATATGAACGTCTCCGACGGAGGGATTCTGGCCGCCGCTCAAACTCGGTTGCAAGACTTCGGCATTGAGCACTCGACTATCCAGATCGAGCAGGACGGCCACGTCCATCACGAAGAGGTCTGTTGATCACTCACTGCCAGAGTGGGACCCCACGGCGACGGCTTGTCCGCCCTTTTTGACCTGCTTATCACTATATTTCTGGGCTGTTCACAGTCCCCGGCCGGCCACTGGCGGCGAGGGTCCTTGGAGTGAGGATTTCCTATTTCTCCGCGTTTCCCCGCTCGAAGGGCAGACTCAGTTGCCGGGCGTGGAAATCAAAGTGCCAAGTCGGATAGGCGTAGACGTCCGCCACCGTCATCGCCGGGGCAAAGAACGGATCCCACCGGGTCGGAAACGCCATCTCACGTGCCAGGGAGTGCTCGGATTCCTTCTCCAGACTAGTGGCCAGGGCGGCGGTGAGCCACCGGAGTTTCCGGGCCATGCGGTGACGGTGGTAGACCCGGGCCGCAGCCCGAGATCCCCAGTAGTTGACCCAGCCGAAGGGGCGGGTGCTGGCATTGAGCAGACGCGCGAACACCTCGCTCAGCGAGGGCGGCAGATGGCCGAAGAACTTGACCAGAGGTAGCAGTCGACGGACCACCATATAGCCGAAGACCATGTGAAACAGCAGTTCCTCATTCGTCCACCGGGTCCCCACGCTACGGCTGCGCAGCTCGGCATCCCCAGCCCGCGCGAGGACGTCCTCCAGTTCGACACAGGCTCGCCAGTATCCCTCTGTTATCTCAACACGGTCGATCATCGTCGCCTACTTCCGAGGGGCCGACAATCCCGTCTGCCCTTCGATTCCATCATCACACCGCGCGCTTGCCCCCGGCAATGACCATCTGCAATGGGAGGGGTGGCGTGGCGATTCGCGGCCTTCGATACCAAGAATTGACCATGCTGCGTAAATTCATGATCGATCCCCTAGAGACCGAAAGCACCGCCGCCGACGAGGATGAAAATGCCCAGGCCGATCAGAACGATGGGGAACAATACATGTTCCCAGCGTTCGAGGACCTCGGCGATGGGCGGACGGGTGGCAACGAATTTCGCCAGCAGGACCTGCCACCCCTACCTGTCGATTTGAGGTACACCCCAATAGGGCAGTTTTAGAATTTCTGTCGCGCTAGCGTGGTCGAGTCCCTGCGGCAGCGGCTTTTCACAACTTCATGGGCGGTCAGTTGATGCCGGTGAGGAAACCTAGAGAGGCCCTAGGAGCACGGGGATGAGTTTATTAAAGGCCGAAGGCGCCGCCGCTGACGAGGATGAAGATACCCAGGCCGATTAAAACGATCGGGAACAGCACCCCCCGCTATCCGCGGAGCACCTCTTTGCTTGTTCCACCGAGGAAAGGTTCAATACCTGAGATTTCTCGACGGATTGTGGCTTAGGGAAAATACTACATTTTTTATCGATCATCTTCGATGCTAAAGCTGCCACCGACAAAGTAGGTTGTATTGCAGTGACGCTTGTAGTGCCCAGCGGGTACCTGACGGTTAGCGTCCCTCACAGACTCTAGACGCGTCTTGCCATAGCCATATATGTACCCAACAACGGTGGTTCCGCCCTCGTAGCGGACGAGCTGACATTTGGTGGTGAATTGCCCACGTGCGGCCGCAGTTGCATCCGGTGCAGAGATAGCAGGTGCCGACGGCGCTGCTGTCGCCACAATGGGGGCAGATAAAGTGCTAGCAAGCCCGATGATTGCGGCGCCAGCCACAGTCACGAATCGTTTAACTCGACGATTATTCATCATTGTCTCCTTCTTCGTCGGGAACCATAGAGGTTGCCCAGGGGATTTCCGGGATATGTGGTTCAGTTCCTAAGTTGGTGAGGAACGCTTGAACCTGAAGCTGAGCCTCTCGTGCCTCAGGTAGCGATTTGAACACGTAAGTCAGCTGGTGTCCTGCTAAGCCATGAGGCGTCATTCCAGGCCGTTCGATACGCCACTGAATTTCAAGGGCCTCCACCTCGTAATCTTCAGAAGTGCCGATGGCGAAACCCAGGTCATGACCTATCACCACTGCGATTTCATTACCGAGGCGCTCGGCAGCATCCCGATCAGTGAAAAGGTGAACTAGTAATGAGGCCATGGTTTAAAGGTATTTGAAGCCGCATCTTTTTTCTCCTCGTCTCGATGGATATTTAGTAAACCCACCCTTTCAGGGGTAGACACCTTGACCGCCCACGACTTTAGGACCAGGTTCTAGTGTCGAAATCGATCATTTCTTCTACGGAAAGATGGTGGAGGGGGATAGCTATCGTCGAATGTAAGACATTGTGAGGGGCGGGAGGTTACTTTTTCCTGAAATGCTAGGTGTCATCATTTTCTCGACAACCTAGTTCAGAGGTCTTACGGTGCTGTTGCAAACTCCAGGCGGAGAGCCGTGACGACCCAGTCTTCATCCTCTGATGCTCGCTGCGGGTCGGCGTTCTCAGACAGCCTCGAACACCCGGCCGACGACTCACCGCCACCACTCGTCACTGCAGGACTTGCCTACTGCGCTCTCCGCCGGGTCTATGACGACTCCTTCCACTACACACTGCCAACACGCACCCCCAGCACCCGCCGATCAACACTGATGAATGGGGCATCCCGCTATCAACCGGTGCCGCATTCTACAACGCCCGCTTCACTGCCCAACTCGACGCCACCCTGCCCCCTGAACAGCCTGTCGCACACATTCGCCCTTCTACCCTCATCAGTGACACCATCCGCACATACACCAACCAACACGCCGCCATAATCGCCGAAATCAACCGCGACGCCGCTACAAACGAGAGCACGCCGGGCTCTGTCGAGGACCAGACCGTCGAACAACGAATCCACCAACAACTGTCACGGAACGTCACATCACCCACCGCGCCAGCCCAGCAAACCACCCCACAACACAGCTACGAACCCCCTGAACTCTAAACGGTCCAACCGCAAAGCCGCCTTGCCGTCATGACGGCAAGGCACCAAGACGGCATTAATTATCCTGGACGCGTAGACGCAGGAAAGAAAGCATAATAGCGCGAAAGGAACTGAACCATGGTGCAATTCTTCCGCCTCGCTTCGCTCGTTGGGCTGACGCGGGAGTTCGTACCTCACTCCCTTGTCCTCTAGTAGTGAATTGCCCCCGGTGTTGCTCCGTCTGACTAAATGGGTGGATTGAAGTTGACCCTACGCAACCAGAGTCTCCTAGACCCAGCTTTTGCGAGGATCTTCCCGGGCCATCTGTCGTACCTGGCTGCCGACCATAGCCCAGCCAGGATAACTATCGTCAATGGCTCTGAGCACGGTAAGCATGTCGTTAAGCCGACTGCGCACGTTGGCCTCCAAGAGGTTTTCTTGGTGTGATACTCGATTGCGCAGATGGGTCAATCGCGCGAACTTCTTCCCGATGTCTTCTCGCGATTGGTCCCCAGAGTCGACGTTGGGGAATGCTCTGTGTAGGCACTCCCTCCACAGTATTCGTGCATTTGGACGGTGGTCCGGTAATGCCTCTCCCAAAAGATTGGACCAGTTACCTAGAGTGAGCTGAGCTACAACGTCATTGTGATTTGGTGGAGCGTTCCTGCGGGCGTGCCCTCGGCTCCGCCGTCGAGACTCTTTCCGCGCCCACTTCCTGGCTTGCTTCATGGGGCGATTAAGCATGTCATATAAGAGATCCGCTGATTGGTGTTCCAGGGACCAGTCCCTGTGTCCGCATTTCTCATAGTTCCAGTCTTGAAGGGCAATATTCATGGCATTGCGTGTGAGGATCTCTGAGGCGGCCTGAAGTGATCGGAGACTAGGTTTTACCCTAGGAGGACGATCAGCATCATGGCACGACCCAGTCAGTACGACGCAGCTACGCAGGACCGCGCGGTGCGCATGTACTTCGAGCGCCTCGAGGAAGGCGACATCTCCAAGGCCGGCGCCCGCCGGGAGATCGGCGAGTTGCTCGGCGTGAAGGAATCGACGCTGCGCAACTGGATCCGCAGGCACGAGCAGCAGTCGCAGGCCCCGGAGCCCGGTTCCCTGTCCTACGAGCAACTCCAGGCCGCTTACGACGAGCAGGCCAAGGAAGTGGCCAAGCTGCGTCGGGCCAATGAGATCTTGAAGACGGCGTCGGCTTTTTTCGCCCAGGCGGAGCTCGACCGCAAACTTCGGTAATCGTGGACTTCATCCGCACCTACCGCCACCGCTTCGGAGTCGAGCCAATCTGCGAAACACTCACCGCCCATGGCATCGCGATTGCCCCAAGCACCTTTTACGCCCACCAGGCCCGCGGGTTCGGCCCTTCGGACGCCGAGTTGGATCAGGCCTATGCCGCTCACCGCATCTACCGGCTATGGGAGGCCAACCGCAAGGTCTACGGCCGCCGTAAACTCTGGAAGGCCGCTGTCCGCGACGGCATGAGCATCGGTCGTGACCAGGTCGAACGGCTGATGAAGATCACCGGCATCCGCGGTGTCTCACGCGGGATGCACCGTAAGAAAACGACGGTGGCCAACCCCGCTCACCGCCGGCACCCGGACCGGATCAACCGCAGATGGACGTACCCGTCGCACCCGGATCAGTGGTGGATCGCGGACTTCACCTACGTGTGGACCCGCCAGGGCTTTTGTTACGTCGCCTTCATCGTCGACGCCTATTCGCGGATGATCCTCGGCTGGGTGGTCACCACGGTCATGGACACCCGGATGGTGCTCATGGCCCTGGAACACGCCCTGTTTTCCCGCCGGCGCACCCGCATGGACTTCACCTCCACCGGCATCGTCCACCACTCGGACGCGGGAGCCCAGTACACCTCGCTGGCGTTCACGGACGCGCTGACAGAGGCCGGGTTGCAGGGCTCGATCGGCTCGGCCGGTGACGCCTTGGATAACGCGATGATGGAGTCGACGATCGGGCTCTACAAGACTGAGCTCATCGACTTCGACCCTGCACGGACATGGAGGGATGCCCAGGAGGTCGAAACGGAAACGGCCTCGTGGGTCTACTGGTATAATCACCAGCGTCTGCATTCGTCGATCGGTGACGTTCCCCCGATCGAATACGAGCAGGACTACGAGGAATTCAACATCATCAGAAGAGCCCAGTAAGGCTTTTACCCGTAGTCTCCGAAAAACTCAGGCCGATTCACTCAAAGTAGGAGATCTGAGAGTGCAAAGCGCCTGCCAAGCGGGTATTCCAACGGTACAACTGTACCGCTTTCTCTACGTCTTCGCCTGCGGTCGTATAGTACTTCTCGAAGCGAGCCGCTCCGAGCATGGCGTCTAGTTCATCTTTGACTCTCATTGATGTTGATGCTATCCTTATCGTGGTCAGCATCGATGAAGATCGATGCACCTTACCTCACGACCCCGGGCCCTATGTCCGGGGTCGTTGCATTTTAACACAGGGTATGGCGGGATGACCCGCGTATCTCGCTCAGACATCCTTGTCCGTGTTTACTTCTTCTTTAGGCGTGCTCCGGGAGCAGCCAACAGCACATTCCCGATCTCTTCCGCGCTAAGGTGAGGTCGACGGCCTCGACTGATGGCCTCCCGCCACACGGGCTTGAACCGTGCCAGCATGGCCTGATAGGTGGGCAGCATTTCAGTGTGCGAGTTGCCTCCATCGTGATCTACTACCGACTGTTGCTCTAACCAGCGCCCTGAATTCACTAAGTACTCAACATATCCAGCGAGCCGTCCCTCAAGTTTGTGCTGAAAGTCGAAGCCCCTAAAAGTTCCCCAAAAGTCGGCATCTTCGACATTGATACTCTGCCAGCCGTCGTCGCCCATTTTCTGTACACTGCCGTTGATCACTCTAAACATATCAAGGATGTCCCAGACGAGTTCACACTCGTTCAAACTCAGGCCGTGGACGACATCGCCAAAGATTCTTGAAAACTCACCTTCGTATCCATTTTGTAACGCTTTTACGGATCGTTGGAGCGATTCCTTATCGTACATTTCTTCAGGAAGGTCACCTTTAGCAGCCAATACGGCTTGATGTGCCAAGATGATAATTTTACGCTCGGCCAGAGTGAGATCGATTTCCACACTACCCTTCGCCCTGTCGCCAATGGGATCAATCTGGCCCGCATGGGCCTCGAGGAGCTGCCGTACGTGGTCGCTTAGGGTACGACCCCTCACTTCAGCGTCCTTAGCTATGAGGTCTCGAAGATCATCAGATACTCGGACAGTTATTGACTTCAATGAAAACACCCTTCGTTTGTATTAACGTCCTACGAATTACGATACCGTCTTACAGTCGTCCAATCAAGTCTCGCAAGAAGAATTTCGAAGTACTGACCTAAATTCCAAATAGAGTATACCCTATTGAAACAACGGGTATTACATCGAACCAACTGTTCCACAGAGTCTCGGCATCGACTTTTGATACACTTCCCATTAAATCCAATGACTTAGTGACACATATTGGAGGTAGAGTGGCCGGACAAACCGTTTCTTACATTCGGGTCTCGTCTGCCGAGCAGAATCTCGCCCGCCAGCGCGAGACCATCGGTCCAGTCGACCGAGAGTTCGTCGACGAGCTCTCAGCGCGCAGCCGAGCCACGCGCCCTAGCCTTGAAGCCTGCATCGCGTACCTGCGAGACGGGGACAGGCTCAAAGTGGCATCGATTGACCGACTCGCGCGCTCGCTGGTGGATCTTCGTGGGTTGATCGACGAGATCACCGGCAAAGGAGCATCCGTCGAATTCTTAAGCGAGGGACTGACTTTTGCCCCAGGCGTGTCGGACCCACGGTCTACTCTGCTGTTGGGAGTGCTGGGATCCTTTGCAGAGTTCGAGCGAGCCATCATCCACGAGCGCCAGGCCGAGGGCATCGCCCTGGCAAAGAAAGCTGGGAGATACAAAGGCCGGCAACGGGTGCTTACCCGGGAACAGGCCAACGAGATCCGAGAGCAAGTAAAGGCCGGCGCTCGACCAACCGAATTAGCCAAAGCATTCGGTGTAAGCCGCAGCACCATTTACCGCGAACTACAGAAAGAGGCGACCACATGACCTTCCTGAACATCTTGGGATACATCTTCTGGCTGGGTGCAGCGGGCATCCTGTTTGCCAAGGTGCGCGAGAGCGGTATTATCGCAGGCCCGCTCTTAAGCATTCTGCCGATTGCTGGTCTTGCGATCTCGCTGACGGTTGTGGCTGCGCTCGGTGGCGTGCTCGCAGGCACAGCCAACCAATTCGAAAAGGACATGCAGGCCCCACCGGCTACGCCGCAACTCGTGGACTCACCTAGTGATGTGCTTGATCACATGTATTCCATCGCGAATACTCCTGAACCAGTGGGGTAAATAGGCGATTCCGACCCCTGACAACCAAAGCGCTTTCGATCGCCCTCCTCCCAGGAGTCCATTGCTTTCAACCAATAAGCTTTGATTCAAAAAACTGGCGAGCGCGACGCATCCCCTACTAACCTAGTCCCCGCGCATTCTCATGAGTCATGCTCAAGCACTTGCTCAAACATATTTCCGACATTCGTGCGTAACACGCGACCGTATCGGGTCATCCCTTCCCAGTCAACAACCGTTTTCCCAAATGTATCGGTAGTTGTGGCAACCATGATTCGCGTCGCTTGCAGGCGTGCAGAACTTGCCTTGTGTCCCCAGGAAAACTTCGAAATGGCCTGTTTTAGGCTTGTCACTAGAACGAACGCATTGTTCTCATTGAGCTCTGGTGCTCTGAGCTCGAAGACTTTGGTTGCGCCGTAAAACGGAACAGGTTGGTATGAAACTACTTGCGTGTCAATGCCGACGGTGATCGCATTCCCAGGGTTAGGTCGTTGTCCTTGCCTAGAAATGAATGCAGCGACGCTGTTTCGCCGGGCCGTGTTCGTGACATGTGGATACCGAGGTTCTCCGTTTTGGACTTGATTCGTGTTGAGCCACGCCGGAGCTTGGCGATAAGAAGTGAACACGTCCGTAATAGGCATGGGCTCGAAGTTCAGCTCCGGGAAGGTGTCGTCATCAGGTGAGTCAGTCAGGCGGGCGTTGTGTGTGAGAGAGACAACTTCGTCGAGCAATTCTGCCCCTAGTAGGTCCATGCCGTCCCAGTCGACCTCGACAGTGCCGTCTGTGTGGGTGATGACCGGAACCATAATGGGCGTGGCTTGAAGACGCGCGATTGACGCTCCGTTTCCCCATTGGAACTTCATCATCTGCTCTCGGAGCAACGCAACGAGTACGGGCGCATTTACTGATGTGAGGCGCGGGTGCCGGAGAACCTGAATCTCTTTGCTCGTGTAGAAGCTCACGGGTTGGTAGAAGACGGTCGATGTCGAGACACCGATAGTGATGGCGTTTCCTGCATTTGGGGCTTTGAAGCCTTGATCTGGCAAGAATGCCCCGATCCCGTTTCCACCTCCTGAACGTGCGACGTACGGCGAGACAAGAGCGCCATTACGCTTTGCCTTTGTCAGATCGAACCACTTGCCAGCAGGTGCCATCGACTCGAACACGTCGGTGATGAGCATCGGTTGGAAGTCGAGGGTGTCGAGCACGCTCATGCGTCTGCCTCCTCGTCTGCCACAGGTGCAGTGGGGGCTGCCGGGGTGATGAGGTCACCGAGGCCGTGCGTGTGCATGTCCACCTGCCAGGTCACGTAGTCCGCGACGGTGGCGAGGAAGTCCTCGTAGGTGGGTGGCACGTCGTTGAAGTAGAAGTAGCTGTGCTGCCATTCGTCCTCGGCGGTGACCTCGGAGCGCACGATGAAGCTCGTGTCGTCCTGTGCGTCTCCGCGCAGTACCTCGACGAGGTGCTTACGGCGTGAGGCGACGGTGCCATCGTCCACGAGACCACGATGCGGAGCAACCACCCAGCCATCCTTCTCGAAGTTGATGAAACGGACCTTGTGATCTACAGGGTGCTTGCGTCCTGCCGTGAAGATGACAATCACTGTGTGTGGCGTGTGGCCAGAGTTGGTGAACGTCATCGGGTTCATCGTGATAACGGTTTCAAGCGTGTTGTGCTCCAGAATGTAGCGTTTGCGCGCTTTGTCCTCCTTTGTCTTGCCGACCATTGCGGACTGGGGCACAATCGCGGCAAGCTTGCCTCCGGGATTGAGGAACCTCAGAGCTTGCTCGATGAACGCAAGTTCAGAAAGGTTACGTGTGTTTTTGTCCTTGGACTGCGAGTATGGCGGGTTAAGGAGAACTTTGGTGAATCCATGTCCCATTTTCCATGAGCCGTCGGGGAGCTTGCGGTCGCCGCGCATTTCGCTGAGAGGCGCTTCGAAGATCGAATCACGACGGAAGTTTGCCTTGCCATCGCCTCGAAGGATCATGTTCGTTGTGCCGATAGCAAACAGTTTGTCCTGAAGTTCGATACCAAAAAGGCGGTTCTTGCGGATGTCCTCGCGCATGGCATCGTTGTTACCCGCGTCGGTGAACATCCGATGCATGGCTGCAATAAGGAACGATGCGGTGCCCGCAGTGGGGTCCAGAACGTAATCGGTCGCGTTAACATCAATCAGCTCAGCCATCAGTGTGGTGATGTGCTCAGGGGTGAGGACAATACCGAGGCCGGATCCGTCACCACCACCGTAGGAGATGAACTCGTGATAGAAGTTACCGAGCACATCGAGGGCAGTCATTGAGGGATCTGTGACAATGTGTAGCACCTCGTTCTCCAGAATGCGGGTCATCCATTTTAGAGGTGACTCTCCGAGATCATGGTGAGAGCGATTGAGCTGCGGTGCGTTCTTGATGAAGGCAAACTGGTCAAGAAGCGTGCCGACCTTTGCTTGAGGCATGAGGGCTTCGCCCTTCATGTACTGCTCGGCGGCATCGTAGATGATGCGCCCGTCCCACACTTGATAATTGTTGCCAGGTGTAATGCTCTTGAGCTGGTCGAGATGGAAGTACGGATTCTGGAGTGCGAGAAGGATCGCCGAGACCAGCGGTGCCTTGCGGTCATTTTCGACAGAGCCGTAATTTCGCATCCCCTCGTGAAGGCGTTCTGCTGCTGCTCGAACATCATCGAGTTGAACCTCCGCTCGGGGACGTTGTCCTAATACCTGGACGGAATAGTATTCCCCGATCTCGTCCTCGGAGAACACATCCAGATTGTCGAGGTCGTCGAGGTGCTTGGTCACCCCAGGTGCAACATAACTCACTGCGATCTCATGGTGTACCTCGCCTCCCCCGATTCCCACGGCAAAGATGCCTTTGACGTTTGGCACGCCATTTTTGAGCATTGCCTTTGCGTAGTGAATTGCACCATTCAGCGCGTAGTCGGCTCTGTACGGAAAGTCCTCCGTTGGAACACCGTCTACGAGGAACCGAGTTTCTTGCACGGACTTCTTGTCTTCAATAACGACAATGAAGTCATCGGAAACAATGACGAATTCAGGTTTTCCTTCGCCTTTACCTGACGCTGTCTTCGATGCGCCCTTTAGTGCGTCGCGTTTCCACTGAGGACCTCCGTCTTGTTCCCAAGGTCGCGTGAATCCGATCTCACGCAACATGTCACGGACGAATTGGTCAGTCGCTTTTTCGTTTCCCACTAATCTTCCTTGCATTTGATTTTTATCTGGATTGTATTAGTGGGTCTACTCTTCTTTCGCCAAAACCCCATCTATTTGTGAACCATATCGAGAAGTGGGTGTCGGATCTTCTCGCTCTTGTTTGTTGAATAAGTGGTGGCCGCTTCGTAGATGTGCGAGGCGGCCGCGGGTAGGCGGTGGTTGAGAGGGAAAGTTCTGTCTGCCTAGTTTTTGTCGTACTTGTCGCGTCGCTAGGAGTTGTCGGGGGCGTGGGAGTTTTGGCCGTCGCGCTCCTGGTCGTCTCGGTTGTCCTCTCCTTCTTCATTATTGGTGGTATCGGAGGTGGTGGTGTCTTGTTCGCCGTCGAGCTGTTCTTTGTCGTCGTCCTCGTCGTGGATGCCGTCAGTGTCGAGAGCGAGCAGCTGGCGAAGTTCGGAAGCTGTGAGTCCGAAGGACTCCCGCAGCCAGGTGTGTGCTTCGCCGAGCTGGTCGAGTTCTTGGACGGCGGCTGCGAATCGGGCGCGGACGGCTTCGAGCTCCGTTTGTGCGAGGAACGCGCGCTGGGTGGCGGCTTTGACCTTTTCTTGATTTGCCAGACGTTCTGCAAGCGCCATCATTGCTAGCTCTCGTGCTTGTTGGCGTTTCGTTGTTCTTTTTGCCATACCCCAAACCTAAATGCCGAGGGCCTAGCTTCACTAGGCCCTCATCGCGCCTGCGCCGCTCAAACTGCCACACACAGTAGGCACTCTTAGTGAGATTGGGGTTTTGCTGCGCTAGAATCGGGATTTATGATGTCGTTTCGCGCCGTTCACGCAGGCAGCGGGTACCAGTACCTGCTGCGCTCTGTGGCGACGAACGATGCCTACGACGAGTCGACCGAGGCCGGGAAGCTGGCCAATTATTATCAGGCGAAGGGGACTCCCCCAGGTCGTTGGATCGGTGCCGGCCTCGAAGGCCTCAACTCAAGTGTGATCGAAGTTGGCGCTCATATCGAGGCCGAGCAGATGGAAGCGCTCTACGGTTTGGGTTACCATCCCGATACCCACGCGCTCCTGGAATCGGGAAAAACACTCGAAGAATGCAAGCTTGGCGGGAAGTTTCCGGTCTATACCAATCAGATCCCTGTGTTGGATGCTTTGCGCGATGCCGAGCGCGGTGTGGTCAAATCGACCGGTCGTTTGTTGACCGAGGACGAACGCATGGAGCTTGCCATTTCCATCGGTCGTGAATACTATGTCGAGGCCACCGGGTACATTAATGCCCCAGATCGCGACGTGATTGATTGGGTGAACAAGCAGCGCGCCGAGGTTACTCAGGCGGTCGCTGGCTTCGATTTCACCTTCTCCCCCACTAAAAGTGTGTCGGTGTTGTGGGCGCTAAGTGATGAGAAAACCGCGAGCAAGATTGCTGCCTGTCATCATGAGGCTGTGGCCGAAGTTTTGGCGTGGGCGGAGGAAAATGTTGTTCGGACTCGTCTGGGTGCTGGGGGTCTTGCCCAGGTAAAGACTCGCGGTTTGATTGCGGCGGAGTTCACGCACTTTGACACCCGAGCTGGTGATCCTGACCTGCATTCGCACGTGCTTGTGGCGAATAAGGTACAGGGGCCAGACGGAAAGTGGCGAACCTTGGACTCGCGCGCGTTGTTCAAGAACAATCAGACATTATCGGCTCGGTATGACGCAGTATTGCAAGAGACTCTGACTCGGAAGATGGGTCTGTCTTTCGTCCCGATTGCGCGGGAAGCGGGCAAGGAGCCGGTGTGGGAGGTTGCAGGAGTTCCTCAAAAGTTGATTGATGAGTTTTCTAAGCGACGAGCAATGGCACGCCCGGTCTTTGACAAGCTGCGTTCTGATTACGTTGAAAAGCACGGCCACCAGCCTGATAAGCGAGCGCAGGATGCACTGTGGCAGGCAGCCATTTTGGATACTCGTGACGCGAAAAAACCGGCCGAATCTTTGGAGACGTTGCGCGAGAACTGGGTTAAGGATGTTCTTCGTTTGGACGACGGGAATGATCTTTTGGCCGCCGTTTATCGTGTTTCTCGGGGCAAGGAACCAGATCAACGACCACGTTTCTTCACCGATGGAAGCATCGACGAGAAGGCACTGGATGAGCGTTGTTTGGCGGTCATTGATCGCATGGTGCAAAAGCGCTCGTACTTCGCTAGGCACCATGTCACGGCAGCGGTTGGCACGTTGTTGAAGGGTTTTGTGTTCGCCGATTCTGCCGAGGCGGCGCGCGCGTTTGAGTTGTTGACCGAGCGCATTATCGACAAACATCTGGTTGATCTAACCGAGTTTGAGCCGCAGCAACTGCCTCAGGCTCTGCATCAGGAAGACGGTGTGGCGGTTGACCGTCATATCGGTTTTTCCAAGTACACCACTGAGAAGATCCTCGCCCAGGAAGACTACGTTCTTCACGCTGTTGAGGAACCAGTGGCCGTTTTCGCTGATTCTCCGGCGGTCTTTGATGCTGTTTCAAGGTTCGAGGATGCACACGGTTTTGAGCTCAACGAGGGCCAGGTTGCGCTTGCTCGCCACCTTCTGCAATCGGGAACTTTGGTCGCCTGTGGTGTTGGTCCGGCTGGTACGGGCAAGACGACTTCGATGCAGATTGTGGCTGATGTTTGGACGCAGCAGGGGCATAACGTGATTGGTCTTGCGCCGTCTGCTGCGGCTGCTTCGGTGTTGTCCGAGGAGCTGTCTATTCCGGCTCATACCATTGATACGTTGACGTATTCGTGGCGGGGCCGTGGTGACGCAGTGACTGCTGGTGATGTGTCTGCGCTGCCGTTGGAGATCAACCCAGGCGACATGCTGTTGGTTGATGAGGCGGGCATGGCTACGACTGACAACCTCGCTGCGTTGGTCGAAATTGCGGAGGCAACCGGCGCTATCGTGCGCGTGATTGGTGACCCTCAGCAGTTGGATGCTGTGGGCACTGGTGGACTTTTTGACACGATGTGTCGCTATAACGACGCGGTTGAGCTCACGGATGTGATGCGCTTTTCGCACGGCAAGGACCCCGAGCAGGCCGAGGCCTCTATCGGGTTGCGGTCGGGTGAGGCGTCCGCTGTGGACTTCTACGAGGCCCGCGGCTGGCTGCACGGGGGCACACGCGAGCAGATGCTCGTCGAAGCCGTCAACGCCTACCTTGCGGACACGGCACGCGGCCGCCGGTCTCTGGTTGTCGCGTCGACGAATGCCGACGTGGACGCGATGAATGAGATGATCCGTGAATACCGAATCGAGCAGGGTGAGGTTGACTCAACCGCACAAGCCGGACTCTCGCGCGGGGATGTATGCGGTGTGGGTGATCTGATAATTGCCCGCAAGAACCAGCGTTTTCCCAATGAGTTTGACCCGTCTATGCCTGGCCATCGGGTAATCAACGGCCAGTTGTTCCACGTGGCACAGATCAACGAGGACGGCAGTCTTCTAGTCGCGGATGCCGCCAGTGGTGAGATGCTGACCCTACCTGCCGACTACGTCGCTAAGGAAACACATCTGGGATATGCGGCCACTGTCTATCGTGCCCAGGGAGCCACGGTAGACACCACCCACGCGGTAATTGATTCCTCGACTGACCGAGCAAGTCTGTATGTCGCACTTACTCGAGGTAAGAAAGAAAACCGCGTTTACGCCGTCACAGATGGCCACCTGGACGAGATGGCCGAGCTGAGCCACGAACACTCGTCTGGAAACAAGGCCGGCTTGACTGCCCGTGACGTGTTCGAGCATGCGGTAAAGCGGGATACCCGGCAGCGCTCTGCTACCGATATTCGCGCTGAAGCCGAGGAATACGCCGACAGTTTCGAGCGCGTGGCTGCGTTGTTCCGCTTCGGTAGGGATCAGGCTATTGGTGCGTTTATCGACCGAAACTTAGACAGTTGGTGGGATCGTCTCGATGCCGACGCGGCCGCAACGCTGACCACGGACGGCATGAATAAGGTTCGCACTGCGTGGATGGAGTGCATCGACCACGGGCTCGATCCGCGTGATCTGATGGCGTCTGCCTGCTTCAATCTCGGCGAGGTTGATGAGGCAGGGGCTGTGATTGCGTGGCGCATCCGCGACCAGCTCGACCAGGCGGGCGTGAACAAGAACAAGATCGTGATTCCCGGTAACGGTAATGATTCCGAGGCCACGATTCCTGCTGGATTACCCCCAGTGACCCGTGGCAGCGATCTTGAACTTGCCCAGTGGCTGAAAGACACCCGAGAGCGCCTGATGACCTGGTCTCAGCCAGTCGTGGAGAACGAGGAGGCCGTGCCTGCCCTGGAACAGACCATCGAGGGGCTAGATACCAGTCTGTTGGATATTGCTGGTGTCTCTCGTGATATTCGAGAAGACCTTGCGGCGGCCGCCAACGAGCCGCGCCCGCGGGAGGAGTTGCCAGAGAACGACTGGTTTAGTCAGTTTGAGCAAAACACCTTTGGAAATGAGCTGTAGGACCCACCGGATAACCGGTAAGTCCTACAGTCTGGCGACAAGCTATAGAGTTAGGCCCTGCTCGTTGGTCTGCTCGTAAGTAAGCGAGGTTTCTTCCTGTTGGGTGTTGCCATCTGTTTGAGAGTCGATTTCTTCCGACGGGGAGACCGTCGATGTTCCCACGCCTTCCTCAAAAGCGGCGATGGCTTCATCATCCATGCCAGCAAGGTGCAAGTCTTCGATAACCTCCGCCGGGGAAAGAGCAGTGGGCACCCGCCCGTCACCGCCGAGGATAACCTCATCAACGGCACCGGCGAGGTTATCAAGCCCGTTGCTTGTCAGCAGGGTCAACTGGCTAGCGAGTTGGTCAAAACGGGGTGTATCCAGTGCTTTTTCCCCCTCGATCTCGGAGACGGGGTCGTTGCCTTTCCAGGCCGATAATGCCTGGTCGAATCCGCGGGTTGCCAGCTCGCCCTCGAAAAACTCCTGCTCTTGTTGTGACCACTGGTAGATGGCCACGCCTGCCAATGCAGCCATGGCCAGCTGGCCAGTGCTCATCCTTGCGTAGGTCAGTGGCCCTGGCACCCGGGTGCGCGGGTAGGCGCGCACGGTAATGCGCTGGGTGGCCACGCGAGCTTCGAGCTCGCGGACCTTCTTGAGAGTACGGGCAAGGGTCAGGTCGATCTCCCGCATGGTGGCAGTGTGTCGAGTGCTCATGGTGTTTCCTTCTTCTTGATTGGGGCAGATGGCAACGGAATTGTCGGCTCATCTTCTCGTCGGCAGTCGGCAAAGACTCCCGTCTCGGACATGAGGTGGCGCATGTGATAGTCCGCGTGGCCACGGAGGAACGTTTCTAGGAAGGTCACAGGCTCGTTGACTCGCAGGTATTCGTAGCGTCGCCACAGGCTATCGAGGCGGGCGACAGCTTCGGGGTGCGCCCACCAGCGCGCCGACCAGTTCACCGAGCGAATACGCGAGCCTGTCGCCCCATACATGGGCAAAATGAGCCGATCGACGAATTCATAGACAGTTGGGAATTGAGTCTCACTCATTTCTTTGCTCCTAGCAGTGCTTTCGTATCTGTAGGCCATGGGCGTTTCCACCAGGGCTCCAACTCGGCGATCATTGGGCGGCGCTTCGAAGCGAGCACGAGGGCGCGGCCTTGTTCCATGGCCGCAAGCTCCGCGACAGTGAGGATCTTGCGTTCTTTTCGATTGCGCGAGACCGTGCGAGCAGACTCCCCTGTTCGGGAGGTGGAGGTCTCAAAGACTTCGACGTCGCCGACGAGTGCTTCGAGTTTTTGCAGCATCTTCTCGTCCCTGACGCCACCACCGTAAAGTACGAGCGCGGCCGCCGACCACATCAGTTCCATGCCGTTTTCACCCCACACCTCAGCCCCTTGAGCATAGGATTGCAAGATCGTCATCAAGATGATGCCGCGCGATCCGTAGTGGCTGTACAGGCTGGGCAGTTCTGGCCACCGCACCACGTTGGCTGCTTCATCTAAAGCTGCAATCAGCGGGACTGGCAGGCGGCCACCGCATTGCTCGCCGTAGGCCTCAGCGGCCGTCATAATCGCAGCGGTCAGGGCGGTCGTGAGCGCGGCGGCGTTATCCGCGCCTTCTTTAGACAGCAGGTACATGGTGTCTTGTCCAGGCCCTCGCACGAATGCCTCAGCGTCAAAGCGCCGCGCACCAGCTCTTGGGGTTACCCACTTTAAAGCCTCGCGCCGGCCCAAGGCCGTGGCCATCTGGGCGGCCTGGGAGAAAAGGCCGCTGCGGGTTTTCTCGGTGATTTGGTAGGTGGATTCTAATGCTGCTGCTTGCTGTTTCCACTCCGGGTAGCTGTTGAGGATACGCACCGGCGTGCGGTCAGAATCGTCGTTGACCCACAGGTACACGTCGCCGATCGGGCGATGGTCAAGAGCTGCGGCTAGGAAGAAACGCGAGAGCAGTTCCTTACCACCTTCCGAGAAGAAGGCATCTCCCCCATCATCTGCGCCGCGGGCGGCGGTCTTGAAGATGTCGGCCAGGCGTAAGGCGGCGGAGTCCATCGTTTCAGGCTGGCGCCGCACCATATCCAGTGGGTCGAAAAACCATGGTTCCTGCTCAAAACCTGCTGCGATGCGCTGCGGATCAAACACCCAGACCTGGCCACGGCTGCTGGTGACCCGAACTGTCTCATCGACAATGTCGCGCTTGTTGGAGGTGGTCACAACGTGGCCTGGGGCGTCGACAATCGCCGGAATGACCTGGGAGGTGGTCTTACCCATTCGAGGACCGAAGATCACGAGGTAGAGATCCTCCCATGTCGACCACAGGCCCGTGGGCTTGCCCGGTACGCGCCCAAACATAAGCCCTGGGTATTTCTCGGCCATGGCTGGGGTTGGCAGCCACTTCGCGGCCGCCTGCTGGGCTTCTTCCCTGCTAAAGCTAGCGATTTCTTTTTTGCTTGCCAGGTATTTCGAGGCCGTATCCGTGCGAGTAGCAGGTGTGCGGATCTGTTTGATTAACACCGTGGCCATCGCCGCGAGGATGGCCACGACGATCCAAAAAGCGACCACGGCAATCGTGGCCGTCGTCGACCAGGACCTTTTGCCGCCGATGAGTTGGCCAAGGGTTGTAAACGGATTTCTCGAAACCTCGATGCCCGTGCCGAATTGCGCGGCCGCGAGCTGGCCGATCTGAATGCTGGCGACGGTGGCGATGGCCACTCCGAGGACTGTCAGCCCAAGAATGGTTTGAACGTCCCATCCGATAGAGCCTGCCGCCCTGGGATTGTCTCGTCCGTGGGTTTTCATTTTCTCTCTCCGCGTTTGAGTGATTTGTGGTTAAACATCTTTATTTCGTCACTGTGACGTCCCGGTTTGCTGCCACGAGCTGACAAGCCACTGACCGTTGTGTTTCTCCACTTCGACAGTCACTGCGATGGAGCCCATCGGTGTTTTCTTGCCCGAGGAGTGCCAGACTTCTTGGGTAACGGTCAATGGGACTTCGGCTTGGGTGTCGTGGATGACAACCTCACGCGATTCGTCGAGGACGGCGACCCCATGGACGCGATCATTCGATGCCGCCCACGAGGACCAAGCCTTCGGTAGCACGGGATCTGGTTGGCCAGATTCGGCGTATTGCAACATGGTGCCGGTGAGTCGATCAGAAATGAGCGCGGCCGCGTCTTGGGGGCTGGCCATGGTGGCCGGTTCCCACGTCATAAGCTCGCCCATGACAAAGGAGGCGGCCACCACTGGGTCGTTGGTGGTGGGGTCTGCCATTGCGTGGGTATCGTCGTGGCCGTCGTGTCCGCCGGTTGCAGCCCTGACTACGATAGCGGCGATGATGGCAAGTGCTACCACGATCACCGCGATGATCGAGTACTTGATTTTTCTCGTCATTGTCCTACGCCTTTCTTAGAGCTTCTGATACTTCGTCATTTTTGCTGGTATAGAGGTCACGTAATTCTGGGTCTCCGCATACGGTGGGACACCTCCGTACTGCTGTACCGCCCCTTCGCCGGCGTTATAGCCAGCCAACATCAGTTGGACTCGGTCACCCTTGATGGCACCGGAGGCGATCAGGGGTGCTTGATTGGCAGCTATCTGGCACAAATACCGCCCTGCCGCGGGGATCGCGTCCTTGGGATCGGATATGTCTCCTGATCCTGGGGGGCCTATGACCTTGCCGTCCTCGCTCATTTCCGCTCCGATCCCAGCCCAGGTCGCTGGCATAAACTGGGCAGGACCCTGGGCGCCGACGCCGCTGGCAGCACCTGCCTGGAAACCGGATTCTTGCTCGAGCAAGGCAGCAATCAGGGGCGCATTCACAGCATCACAGGTAGCACCTGCAATCTGAATCGGGCGCACCCAATCTGCGGGTATGTTTTCGGCATTCAGCGCAGTATCTTCCAGACCGGTATCAACGACACAGTCGGTCGAGGTTGTCCCGCTTGAGTCTGCTTTGGGTGCCGATCCGCCCACGGGTGCGGAGCCTATGTCTTGTCCTGGGCTGGCCTTTTCCGAGGGGTTGAAGGAGACGTGCACGTGGTCGAAGTGATTGGCAGTCAAGTTTCCTCGGTCCTCCATTGCAGTTGTCTGGCCGGGATAGATCAACTCTTGGCGCCAGATGATGTAGTCCACATCGAGCGCGTCGTAGTTCGCCAGGAAATACGAGACGACGGAGTCACCAAGCTCAATCCCTTCTGAGGTTTGGTAGTTGTCGATCATGACGTCGATCGCTCTACCCTGCGGGTGATCATCGGCGACGGCATCGGATGGGCGCCAGCCTCCAATAAGGGTGACCTCTGGGAAGTTCGCTGCCACTGCACGACCTCCTCGCACGGCATTGACCTGCATGTTCGTCTCTGAGAAATAACTGACCGGTTGGAGTTCGGTTGAGCCCTTTGCTGGGGTGTTCTTCTGCGTTTTCGTTTCGGTCTTATCGGAACCTTCTGATTGGGTACCGGGCTCCACGGCCTTATCCAGCCACGCCTGCGGGTCCACCGGGTTGCGGTAGCCGGGAACGTGCACCTCAAAATGCAGGTGAGAGCCTCCCGGACCTGGTGGTGAGACCCCGCCGTTGTATCCCTCGTCAGCGATGTGCTGCCCAGCATAGACAGTGTCGCCGACATTGACGTACACGTGATCGTCAAACATATGTCCGTACAAGGTGGAAAATGTCTGTCCGTCAGCCTCGTGGTCAATGATGATGTAGTGGCCGTAGCCGCCTGGATCATCAGCAGACAAGGACACGACACCGTCAGCGTAGGCGTAAATCGGTGTGCCCTCGCCCTGTGCAATGTCGATACCCTCGTGCATGCTGCCGCCGCGTGGGCCGAAGCCGCTAGTCACGTGTTCCGTCGCCCCGCGTTCAGGCAGAGAGAATGAGCCTGCGGGCACCCGGCCATCCTGGCTTGAGGTGGAACTGCTGCGACCATCCAAACACACGTTGTCGTCGTTGTCGCCGCCGAGAATGACGACTACCAGGATCACCAGGAGCAGCAGGAGCACCAGCAAACCGCAGCCAAGGCGCTTCATGGTTCCTCGCCTCCGGTTAGCCTTAGGATCTTCTCCCGCAGTTGCTTATTCTCTGCTGCTAGGCGCAGGTTTTCAGCCACGCGGGTGTGTGGCCACTGGCCGTCTGCTTGCAGCCACTCAAACAAAGTGGTTCTCCCCACTCCCCAGCGCCCGCCGATAGCAGCTGCTGCTGCCGACGGCGAGGTGTAGTCATGCCAGGTCTCGATGAATTCCCGCATTGCGCCCTTGCGGATATGGTCAGGGTGGAAGTGGCGACGATAAGGGCTAGTCATCGCAGTTCACCAGCCTTGAAGAAGTCGTCGAAGCGGACGTTGGTGTCATGCAGGCGGAATTGGACCTCAGTCGGGAAGAGCACGGTTTGGACCGGAATGCCCGGCGAGCCATCTTTGGAGGGCTTAATCATGAACCGGCCACGACCTGGCGGAGTCGCCCGCGCTCCACGGGTGCGCGAGCGCTTCGGTGGCGCACCGGTGGACCAGCTGGTAATCATGTGGCCTTCGGCATCGGTAAACGACAACCTGGAGGAGAGAATGTCAAGCTCCGAGTTCGGCAGGCCGCCGCAGATCACCATTCCTGCGCGCTCGATAAAGCCCATGGCTGTTTTACGATCTTCCTCCGTGGGTAAGGCCTCTAAGTCCTGAAACGTGTGGGTAATCATCGACAGCGCGGTCGCATCCGTGCGGTTGAGACGGGTCAGCGCGTCCACCTGGCCAACCATGCCCGGTGCGGAAGACAAAACCTGCCACATCTCGTCGAGGACCACCGAGAACAACCGCTGCGGTCCCAGGCCCGCGTCGGCGAGCAGGTGGGAAGCCTCGATAGCACCAAAGGCATTCGACCAGCACGCCATCATGACTGCTGCTTTCATGGCTGCATCTCCTCGGTCAATCGCAGAGACATCGATGCAGACTGCTGTAGAGTCCACGTCAATCGGAGTGGTGGTTTGACCGTCGAAGATCTGGCCGGTCTGGCCGTCCAACAGGGCGTTGAGCGACAAGACGAGATCATCCACGCGGCGATCCCAGGCTTCGTCGGTGCGGGCGCGAGCTTTCTTGCGCAGCTCCGGTGTGCCCTCCTCAAGAAGATCAATCAGATCCGCGAGAACCGGAGGGTGTGCCCAGTCCACGTCCTGTTGGTTGTAGAGCTCGCGAAGGGCCGCCGAGATCAGCATGACCTCGAAGTCTGCTGGCTGAGAGCCACGCCCGAGGCTAATCAGTGTTTGCACCATGGTCACCTGGCGGCCGTGCACCTGTTCCTTGGCACGCTGGACGACCTCGTCCTGGCCGGAGGCCTCCAGATCAGGAATCACGCGCCCGAGCGCGCCCACATCCAGTGGATTAATGTGGCCGAGACCGTGGCCAATCGTAATCACCTGCCCGCCGACCTGGTGGACGAAGCCGACGTATTCGCCCTTAATGTCACCGGCGATAATGGGAACCTGCTTTTGAGCAACAGCGCCCATCTGCATCTTGCGGATCAGTGTGGACTTTCCCAGACCCGGCAGGGACAGCACGAACGCTGAGGGGTTGGCAATGATTCCTTCACGAAACCACGCCAGGGGGTCGCATCCAATTTCTGCACCCGTGGTCACATGCCTGCCCAAGGGTGTGCCGATCATCGGTGCTGGAGCCCCAATGACATTAGGGTTAAACCCTGCACCGAAATTCGTGGTGGTCTGCCATTCCTGCGGACCAGAGATCACTCGCTGCGTGCCAGCAGACGCGCCTCTGAAACCTCGTGCGCCTGCCCGCGAGAACGCGCGCTCGCTGCGCACCTTGACCGCACCAGCAGCCTGCTGTTCCCATTGCTGCTCGTCGCGCTCGGCACGTTTTAGCTCTTTGAGCCAGCGCCGATAAGCACGCCCCTCAGCAGAAAACCGCGAGGGCGCCTGCTCGATGCCTTCTTCAATGTCGACGTGTAGTTGCTCGAAATCACGCATGTACTGGGTCATGCTGCTACCTCCAGCTGCTGCCACCCGAGTACGCCGCAACCCAGTGACGCGAGCGTGGCCATGGCTTGCCGGCCCCACAGGCGACGCACGCGCAGACGCTGCTTGGGGGTTAGTTCAGCAAGCAAAGCCTGCGAAAGATCATCGACAGTTTGCCCATCCAGGCAACTCAGCGAAACCACCGCCACTACGCGCGGGGACTCATTCCTGCCAACGGCCGTGCGTGACCAGAGCCCCACCCTGACCGTGGCCAGGTCGAGGGCATCATCGGCTACGGCCATGGCCGCGTCGATCACTGAGGTGAAAAATTCGGAATCGTCGGTAATCTCGCCGATCTCGAAGCTTGCCGTGACCTGCATATCGGTCGCCACAGCGCCCGCGTGTTCTGACAATTGTCGGATCACAGGTGGGAAAACGTCCTGTTCTCCAGACCCCACGGCAACAGCAATCATCTTTGTGATCTGATCAGAGTTGAGGGGGGTCGCCGAAAGGGACAGCGCGTCTGCGGCGTCATAAGCCGCTGGTAATGCCCGCGCGATTCGGGTGAGGAACTCACCAGTATCTTTGCGTTCGAGTTTGCCGGTGGCCTCGAATGTCACCCACAACAAAGTCTCAGAGGCGCTCACGCTGAGGCAGGTGGCGATTACTGTCTCGTCCTCGGTAACGTCGTGCTCCCACTGCCGCCAGGCCCCGACTGTCGCCGCTGCTGGGTTTTCGAGGTGCAAGGCCACGCTCGCCTCGTTGTGGGTTGGTGAGATTAGTACCCCGACTTGGAATCCACGCAGGTCTCGTACTGTTTCTAGTCGCATTTTCCGCACGAGAGGGTAAGCGACCAATTCCCGTCGACCCGTGGTAGCCCTTAGCCTAAACCGCTTTGCCATTTCCGTACTCCTAGCGCGTCCTAGATCAGATCAGTTGATTCTTTGTCCCACGGCACTTGGCCGAGCCCACAGGTGGTAATAAATCCGGTGTCCTGCTGGCGAGTCATTTTCGCAAGCCGTATGCTTGCCCCGGCAGCCAGCTGCTGTACGTCTTGGCTCACCCGCTCTAACTGCTCCGCGTCGGAGACAGTAGCGGTCACAAACAGCGAGTAGCGCCCCAGTTGAGCACCGCGTGCCTGGGCACGCCGGGCAGCTTCAGTGTGTTCCAGACGAAGCTCAGCGTTGGCCGAACGGATCGACTTCGAGGAATTGGCGGCCACCATCGCGTCGCGGTGCTCGCCCTCGACCTTGGAGACACCCTTGCCTGCCTCATAGGGGCGGTAGATCAATGCGACCCTATGTCTCTCAATACGCTCATGAGGACTAAGTAGGCCAGTCAGCAGCGTGTCTTCAAAGGTCGACCGGGGTGCATCTTTCATTTCCCAGCTCACCGAGGAGCACCCCTCATGCTCATAAGCACTCGAGGTGGTGCGCGCGTAGCCAGGGCCAGCGTCCTGCCATCCCAACCCGTGCGAGATCCCCAAGACTGACAGTTCTTCCAAGTCTGCCTCAGCAGCAGGATTGACAAACGAATGCGCACGGGCAACCAGGTCATCACCATTCATAGGCGTTGCGATAATCCCTGCCCATGCCAACTGCCGGTACATACCCGGCAACCGCGTTGCAAGCTGGCCGAGAAAGGAATTGTCTTTCAACGATTCACCATCGACGTGGAAGGTCACCGCGATATGCGAGATAATCTCCGGAACCCCAATCGACAGATACTGCCCAGCCTCCCTCATGATCTGGGCAGCTACTGGTGGGACATCATCTTCGAGAATCGAATCGACTTCCTGGGCGACCAGCTGGCCGGTTCCTGGACGGTGGCCCACCACGATGGCCACGTGGTTGATGTCCCCGGACAGTGACAGCAAGGCCAGCCAGCGTGACCACTCCGCGGTCTTTTGGTTGCGCTCCTCCTGGGTCATTGGGGTCTGGCCGGTTAGCTGGCAGTCAAACAGCACCGTGGCCGTGCGCCCTGGACCATCGACGATGGCTGCAAACGGCTGGTTATCCGTGTCCACAGACTCGACCACGAAGGTGCGGGCCAGCGTGCCTGGCAGTCGGTGGAAGCCGCCAGGCACCTTGGAGAACACACCCGAGAGGTACACATCTTCGCCTGCCCGGCGGCGGGAAACATCCTGTCCGAGCATCCGCAGCATGGTCGCAATCGAGCGATTACCCCACTGCACGCTAATCAGCGCGGCAGCAAGTGCGGTAAGCAGCAAGACCACAAATCCCACACCGAAGCCGAGGCCGGAGAACTGCACAAGCAGGAAGATCATGAATCCGGCACCGATGACTGCCGTGGTGGCCATGGACAGCCCACCAAGACCAGTACGGCGCGGGGGTTGGCCCAGGGAATACTGGGGAACGATTACCTCATCTGTTTTTGCCATGATCTGCTCCTATCGGTGAACCTGCCCGGCGTAACCGCCCGGCGTGCCAATCGAATCATCGAAAATGCCCTGCGCGTGACGGCTTGCCTGTCCAGATGCCGCTGCTACCTTGGCAGCGCCCTGGGAGAGCTTGCCTGCGCCCGTCAGCGTTGCGCCTGCTCCGCGACGGACACCACGCGCGGTTGCACCCACGCCTGCGGCGACCCGGCTGCGCATCGAGGGGGAACCGCTTGCACCCGAGGGCTGGGAGGCAGTGCTCGTCGAGGCAGCGCCACCGCCACCGGTTGCGCGGGCAGCCACCCCACCGCCAGTGGTGGTGCTTGTTCCCGTTGCTGCACTCGTGGTGGTTTGTACGCCCGTTCCGGTAGCACCCTTGGCAGGGCTGCCTGCCACAGCCCTGCCAGCGGTGCTGAGCACTCCACCGGCAGCACCTGCAAGCCCGCCGACAACACCAGCTGCACCTGCCAGCATGGGCGCAGTTCCACCAGCGCCAGCTTGTGCGACAGCTGGGACGATTGCGCGCACCAGGGCAGGGGCTGCAAAGCCCGCCAGGCCAATCATCAGCGCGTTGACCACGCCTCCGGCAACGCCAATGTCGCCGCCCTGGCCGACGTTCCACAGCACGACCGCATACAGAAGCGCCGAGACTGGCTTGAACGCAATTGCTGCAATCAGGAAGCTGACCAAGTGGTTAAGGCCCTGCTTGCCTGCCTCTGTGAACGACAGTGCGGCAAAAAGTGGGGTTAGGCCGGCCGCAATCGGAGCAATCAAGACTCGAGTCACCAGGGCGAGGATTTGCACGACGCTTCCGATGAGCATCACACCTGCCAGGATGAGCATCACGATGGGGCCGAACTCGGTATCTTCGAGCCCGCCGAGGTTGACGATGCTGTCCACCCCGCCACCGAACTCACTCATGATGGCATCAGCTAAAGCATCGCTGGCGATCATCGCACCGGGGAACATGGCGGGAACTGCAATCGAGAAGATCAGCCATCTAAGCATGTTGTCGTTGATCTCGCTCATGCCCTCTTGGAGCCCGCCACGCCTGGACGAGACCAGCCGCCAGCCACCGATGATGAACGAGGCCATCAGCGCGAAACCCGACAAACCCATGACGATGTTCTTGACACCTTGGGTGTTGGCAGCCACGTCCACGCTGGAGGTCGAGTAGTCCATCCAGAACGTCATGGCCGTCTCCAACGCCTGGGTGTTGCCCTCCAGGACGGACTTCACGAACTTACCAATCGGGTCATTCCAAAACGCGGACTCATTGAACGCAACCGCTGCACCATTAAGTGGCGAACTAATGACACAAGCTGTCTTTAGTCCGAAACGTCCCAGTGACGCACCGAGACCACGATTTTCCTGGTGGTGGGCGAGGATCTCATCCCATCGCTCCTGATGGGCTTCTCGGATCTTTGCAACCTTGTCGGCATCGTACCTATACAGGCCAGCGGCCTCATCCTTTTCGGCTTCGGTAATGAGCCCATCCTCGACAAGCTGGCTTAGAACGCCACGTTCATCTTCAATGGAGACGCACTCGTCATAGCCACGCTCCAGAATGTTCTTGTCGGTGTCTGTGGAATCCTGCGCGAGCGCGGGCGTGGCCACCAGAACGAGAGTTACTAGTGCAACGACAGCTGCCGTCACCCACCGCGAGGCTGCTGTTCGAAATACGGCGATCACTGGTAATGCACCTCATTCAGCGGTGCTGGGTTGTCGGGGTCAAAAGTTCCACCGCGATCAAAGGTGACTCCAGCTTGGCCGGACAAGTCCGGCACCCAATCGCCATTGCGCCAGTACACAGGAATCGCGACCTTGATGCCGCCATCGCCGGTCATTCTGAAATCATGTCCGACCTCGACAACGACGACATTCTCGTTGCACTGCGTTACCTCGTAATAGCCAGGTGCTGGAAGCAGTCGGGGGCGATTCTTGGTGTGGTCGTAGGTTGGCTTATTCAGGCCTCGAAATTCACGATCTTCTTGCAGGGTCTCGTAGGTTGACCACCAGGCCTTGTCGATCTCCTCGCCAATGCCATCTCCAAGGCCGCCAACGCCGTATGCTGCTGCGTTCAGGGCAAGGGCGATGGCACCTTGTGGTGAGTGTGCGAAGCCTGCTGGGACTCCGTTGTTCATTCGCGATGGCCCTGCCTCAGAGTTCACGACGAGGTAGCGTCCATTCACGTACTGCTGTGTAGTGGATCCGCCAAGCACCACGTTTCCCGTCGAGCACTGCTCGAATCCCCCATCGACGAGGTCGCCTTTGCTCGGCAGGTCTCCGTCATGGTTAATGGGTGTCCACACAGGCCGCTGAAAAGCGAAATCAACTGACCACGTGCCCGGTGTCGCGTGAGCGGAGTCGTCAATCAAACCGGAAGGGTCTGGCCACGTGCGTTGGGTATTACCGACCATCGCACCTGGATAATTCGTCTCCGATGCGGCGGATGTACCCGACGTGGCAGGCGCACTCGTCGAGGGCGACTGCGCCTGGGGATTATCGCTGTTATCACCAGAGCGAGTCAGTACGACAACTGCAACAATGGCGACGACAACCAGGGCTGCGACGGCTGCGATCAGCCACGTGCGCGAGCTTTGATTCTTGCTCATTTCTTCTTAGGCCTCCTTCGGGCCATAGGCCACGAAATCCGTCGCCAACTGGGTATCGGTAATTGCTGTGAGATCGACCGCCTCATCCTGGGTGGGCAAAACCACCTTCCAGTCACCACTGCTGTGCGATAGCTGCACTGGCATCGCTGCCAAGGTGTTTCCCGGATACTCGACTGCCAAGGTCACCACCGCTTCATTCGGGTCATAGGAGGCGATCTTGAATCCCCGAAACACAGGTGGGTTATCCAGTGTGCCGTTGACGCTGACCAGGGCGCGGGCTTGAGCCCACTGGTCACGGCCAGCGCCTGGCTCAAGCAGAGTTTGGGAGACTTCTGGCCACGTCTCGTCGTCGGCACCGGCGACAAAAACCTGCGTCGTAATCGCTGCCACGACCGCACCTTGCGGTGAGGCCTCAAAGCCACTGGGCACCGAGTCGTGGTTAAACGGCCCCGAGGTCGTCGAGACCGGATATTGCAAGCCAGCAGGCCCCACCGTCCACGTGGTGCGCCCAGGGGCAGTGGTCAGGTCGTAAGCATCCTGCACCTGCGAGGACAACGTGTCACTGCCGTTGTCGGACGAGCAGCCGACCAGCAGTGCACCCGCTGCCAGGACGCTGGCGATTAGAGAGAGGGGGCGATTCATGAGGGGATATTTCCTTGTTTGAGGTTTGGATTAGGACGCCAGCCAGGCAGCCAGACTGCTAGCACTCGAAATGACCATCACGCCCAGGGCGATCTGGAACGCTCGCACGGCAGGGGCTATGGCGCTGACCGGCTCACCACGATCACGGTCGAGGACCATAATTGCGCCGACGATAATCACCGCCAGGATGGAAAGGCCTAACACGATGTAACTGGCAAAAGACAGCCATTCACCGATGGCGGAGACCACCGAGTCCGGTGGCACCCAGGTCGAGGTAGGCGGCCCCTGAGCCGTGATGAACGCGCTCATAGCATGGCTGCCACAATCGTTCCCGCGGCTCCGATGATCATGGAGCCAATGCCGATGCGCAGTGCCATCGAGGTGGCCTCCTCACTTGAGCCCTGCTGGCGCGAGATAACCATGGACGCACCGGCGACGATCACGCCGATAATCGCAATTGCAATGCCGATATACATAGCCAGGTTCAAGATGTTGTCGAACTTCGAGGCAAACTCGCCTGGTGCTTGCGGCTGGATGTTTTGTCCAGGCATCTGTGCCAGGAAGTAAACAGGGTTGAGGTTCATGTCAGGAGTCCTTTTCGTTCTTGGTGTGAGCCGCAAACGCGGCTTGGAAGATTTCGTGACCCAGCTCTGCGATGGCTGCTGCGACTTCGTCGGTCGCTGGTGCTTTTCTCAGGCCACGCTTGCGCTCATGATCTGTCGTTGCTGCGGGAGTCCATACTGCGAGCTTGTCGGGGGCAGTCACCCGGAAGTCTGGCAGGTAGGGCACTCGCCATACGTGGGTGAGATCCTCAAGCACCTTTTCTCGCTGCACCAACGGCTTCGGGGTGCGCCCAGGAGCGTCCGCGATGATCACCACACCTAAGACCTCGCAACCACCGGTATCACCTGCTTGCGACTGCAAGACGGCCGAGTGTGCGGCATCCAGGCCCGTCCAGGTCGAGCGGCACACGACCACGCAATAGCGGTGTTGGTCATAGGCCGGCCACTGCCCACCAGCATCAGCCATCGGCGCAATCACACTCGCAAGTGTGCTTGCCCCTGCCCCACCGTGGGCTCCGACTGCCCACGCAATCGGCGCGCGCTCTGCTGGGTCAGCCAGCTGCTGGTGAGCAACCGGGAGGAAGCCCTTCGCCGTGGCTGAGATCTTCCGTGGCGGGAATAGGAGCGACTCGTCCATCTCCCATGGCGGGGAAAGATGGGACTCGTCGTCTGGCCTCGGAGGACGCAACGGGATCTTCTCGGTGTCGCGGTCTACCGTGCTCATGCCAAGTCCTTCATTGCGGCTGCAATCGCATTCGAATCAAACGTGCTGGCCTGCTGCACAGTGCCCGTCGACAGGTTCTTGCCGAGCTCAGCGCCGACCACGTCGGCCAGCCAGGAGGTGGTTGCTTCTGCCGCCGACTGGCCCGAGGCCGTCATGCCTGCGGAGTCATAGGCACCTGCGGACTTCGAGACCTGCGAACCCACCGCCGCCTGGACGGCAGCCTGGGCAAGCCCGTCGTCGTCAATGCCGACTGCTTGCGCCTCCGAGGCCAGGCGACGAGCACCCGTGGTCAGCGTGCGCTCGTTGACTAGATCCGTGGCAGCACTCGACGCAATCAGCAAGGCAGCGCCAGCACCAGCGGCAGGCGAAATAGCACTCGCTGCTGCGATCTGGGCGATGTTCTCGGGCTTGACGACTTCCTTAGCGACCGTGACACCGGCAGCCAAGGCCATGCCACCAATCTGCATACCAGCGCTGACGAGACGCTGCTGCATCTCTGTTTGATCCACCGGGGCCGCCGACTCGGTGGCAATGCGTCCAATGAGGGTTTGGCTCGGGCTGCTAGCCGCCTTGAAACTAAACCCACCATCGCCGAACTGCACATCTTCGGCCAGGGTCTCAACACTCGCCAGTACGACGGCTGGGCCAAGGGTATCGGTGACATAAGCCAGTTGAGCCTCCGGGGCCTTGCCTGCGGTTGCCTCCATGCCGTTGGACACCAGTCGGCCCAGTGGGGTATCGCTTGCCAGCGAGCACGCCACATCTCCGGTCGCACACCAGGACACCGCGCGATCAGCCAGCTTTCCGTAAGTGCCCGAATCAGCGCCAACCGTCTGCCCGGTCACCGTTGCCACACCAGCACCGCTTGCTGGGGTCACATCCCAATTCTGGGAGGCACCAGCAGGAGCAGACGCACCGTTAGCCACCACCGGCTGGTCGGCAGCGCGCGAGGGATCAGCGAACATGGCCACGCCAATAACCTTGGAGGAATCAATCAGATCCCCTGTGCCAATTTTCTTCGAGACAATCGAGACGGCCTGCGCGCCCTGGCCCACACCCAACAGGCTGACCTTGGTATCAGGGCACTGCTCGGAAATCTCAGCCAACACCGACTCGGTATCATCGACGGCCTGCTGGATCGACTCCTCATAAGCGGGAGTGGTATCCGGGCCGGTCACCCCAGGGATATAGGCGCGGGTGTCTTTGGTCGAGGCCACCGAAATCACCGTGCGCCCCACATTCACGCTGCTATCGTCTGAGTCAGTCTCGGTTGCTGGAGCCTGCGAGGTGGGGGTCGCAACCGTTGAGGTTGCCGACGTAGTGGCAGACTGCGTGCCCCACACATCCGGCTTCCAGGAACCAGAACCCGCGTCGGCAGTGGCCGTCGCGGTCGGTGTGGGCGCGGTAAAGCCTGCGTCCACTGCTGCCGTGGTGTCGTCGTTGGCAGCCTCCAAAATGGGGTCAGTGACCTCGGCGAGGAAACCCGCATCAACATTGCCCAAAGTGGAGTCGCTGGCATCGTTGACAATCACCAGCTGCACACCAGGGCAGGCACGCTCTGGGGCATCCTCGGCAGCTGCTGAGGGGACAACGACGATGGTCGAGGCCATCGCTGTCAAAGCTGCCAGTCCAATGAGATTCTTCATCGAGGACCGTCCTTATCGAGTTGTAATATCAACGATCTGCCATTCCCCGGACTCGTTTTGAGCCCCGGAAACGGTTTGTTGGTACGTCTGTGAGGAGCCATCGGCGAAGGTGACCATGAGATCCACATCCACCGAATCGTCCTTAACCGGGGCCATCACCGCGCACCAGGACGAGCCCTCGGCTGCGGCATCGGGCAAAATCGTTGCCCAGTCCTGGTCTTGCATCCAGGAATCAGGGGCAAGCAGTTGCTTGACGGTCTCCGCATCTTCGCTGTAATAGGCGGTTTGCCACTTCGAGATGGTCCCGCGCAAGGTCGTATCAGCCACCGAGAGGCGCACTTCGCCTTCTTCTGGTTCGCACTGCCCGGCCACAGCGATCTGCCCGGCAGGGTCCACCGTCATGGTTGAGGTGGCACCCGTGGCCGAGTCCGCATCATCGCCACCGGTCGCACGCATGAGCACCAGCGAGGCTGCAATCACAACCAACAGCAGTGCTCCCAGCAATCCCATCACCTGCAAGGCAGATGCGGAGATGCCAGTGGAAGTCTTGACCTTGGTGGAGGTGGCCTTTTCACGCTTGGGCTTTTCCGCCTTGGGCGCGGCAGGCTCCTCCGCCTGGTTTTGTTCTGCTTCGTCAAACCACGAGTCCATGTTCAACCCCTTTGGTGCTTAGTGAGCTTCAAACCAGGTCGTGACCTGGCCAAGCGGCGTATCGGTTGCGTTCTGTCCATCCGGGGTCTGTGCCAGGGTGTCCTGCACCGCCTGGTTGAAGTCCGCGTTGGCCTGGTTGACTGCCGCATTCACGGAATCAAGCACATCTGCCGGGACGACAGACTCCACAGCCTGGTTGACAGCGTCGGTGACCTCGACCGGGATCACCGGAGCAACGAAGCTGGTCTCCACGCCACCGTTGTTGACGGTGACGTTCTGGCCTGCGACAGTCACGCTCAGCTCAGCAGCGGGAGCATCCCCGACCGGCTGGCCGGAAACGTTGACGACCGTCTGCTCAAGGGTGGACTCGAACGAGATCGCACCCGTGCCCTGCGCGGTATCAATCGACGCACCGGTGGACACCGAGGTGATCCCCGGAGCAGCGGCAGGATCAGTGCCCGGATCAGGATCAGGGCCATCGCCGTCCACGTCAGGGACATCGGCCAACGTCAAGTCGGAATCATCACCACGAACGGCATCCGGGGTGTGCTTGTCCTGGACTTCCTGGCGCACGTCGCCGTCCTGGTCGATGACCGTCGCCAACTCGTAAGCAGCAACCTCGTCGGCATGCTCAGTGCGCACAGACGGAGTCTCGACCTCAACAGCCGGGGAGGCGACCTCATCGCGTACCGAGGTGGTCGTCTCAGAAACCGTCGCCTTGTCCGCCTGCGTCGGAGTCTTAGTGGTCGACTGCGAAGCCGTCGCCGGAGACGACGCAACAGCCGGAGTCACATTCGTCGCTGGCTTGGTAGCCGGAGCCTCTGCCTGCTCGGAGTCCTTCTCCGCAACAGCAGGCTTCGTGTCCTTGGTGGACTCCTTGTCCTCGGTTGGCTCCTTCGTCGCCTCAGAGTCCTTCTCAGCCGTGGTACCCGTGGTCACAGTCTTGGTCGTGCCCGGCTGTGCCACCGCCTGCTTGTCAGGGCGCACCGTGCCCGGCTGCGCCGGGGCTTCGGCTGCCCACGCCATCGCAGGTGACAGCAGCGAGGACGCGAGAGTAGCCAGCAAAACGCCAGCCCTAACGCCTCGATTGTTCATGTCTTTCTCTCCTTCGGAGGGGTTTTAATGGCCATGGATGATCTGACAGATGTCAACGCATCCATGGCACAGTTTCGCTTTGTCGAAAAACACAGTCAATGCCCTGTTATGCAGGGATAACAATGGGTTTATGCACTTGCTTTTCGTCGAGCTAACCCACTGGTTAGACTGTTGGGTGGCGCGCCGACACCGCGCCCGTCGCTCCTCACCTTCGGGTGGGGAGCGGTCGTGTTTGTTGGGCGGAAAAGCCTGCCACCCCAAATGCCAATCTCGCCGGAATCCTCGGCAAAACTCGCGCACAATGCACGAACCGGGCAAGCCTGACAAACGCTCATCGCCTCCGCGCGTCGCTGGTCACGCTCGCCAGGAGTCTCCCCATGCACGGAAAGATCCCACAGTTCGGGATACCAAATCTCGAACGTGCACAAACCCTCAACAAGCAAACGCACAGGTAGACGGTTAAACGATTGCAGGCTGTAGGGGCCTGGCCCGTGGTGGTTGGTGGAGTCATGACCGACACTCATGACGCATCCTTTCGTTGTGACTTTCGGCTCGATCAGCACCGACCGAGCCCTGGAATCGGCGCGCAGCCCACCCGAGCTACACGCCACCTACACCCAGCGAGGGAAGCTGGGTCAGGCAAGCAGGTAGCGCTCGATGCCGACAGCCGCCGCGAATTCCCAGCGGTTATCGCCGTGCCAGCTGCCCTCAGCGCGGGCATGGTGGAAATCCGCAGCCAAAGCCCCACAGTCGAGGTCCTTGCGGGTGACCACCCGACCGTTGACAAGCTCATGTGACCACTCAGCGACCTCGTGGGTCTCTGACTCGGGCGCAAACGTCGTTCCCGCTGGTGGAGCAGCATCCACAGGGGTGTCGTCGCGCAACCTGGCCTTGACCAAGGCCACCAGCGAGCGCACGTGCTTCGGCAGCTCACGAGACCGCAAAACCGCAGCGAGCTGAGGGCGCGTCCAGCCAGCATCCAGCCGCTCAGCGATCATCTCGCCAACCTGGGCCAGCGCCGTGGGAGCCATCGCCTGCATCGGCTCTGGAAGCACCTCGCGCGCCAGGCCGACGAGCTCGTCCTGCGACCACGAAGAATCCTCCACCGCAGGCGCAGGGTCTTGCACGGGAGCTACGGGCATCGCCTGGGGCTCAGGTTGCGTGCTGGGCACCACACCCTCGCCCACTCCGAGAGCCACGAGCAAGGCCGAGCGTTGGGCGGGCGACAGCCCCGCCACAACGTCTCCGAGATCGAGAGAGTCTTCCCCCTCCCCCGGTGCGCCGTCAGGTGCACCGCCCAGCGGCGCAGCCGCCCACTCCGCCTCGCCCGACTCCACGGGGGGTTGGGGGGAAGGGACTGGTGGTTCTATAACTGGTGGTTCATTAAGTGCAACAGGATGCACTTTCGAAAGGGGTAAATTTGCACTTTCGAAATTCGAAGGTGCAAATCTTGCACTTTCATTGTGACCTGCGCTTTCTTTCGAAGGTGCAGATTTTGCATCTTCGAGGCTGTAGGTCTTCCCAACGTGCAAAATGTAGCGATTGGACGTGCGTCGAACCCCCGAGTGGCCGTTGCTATAAACGCGGCGTTCGACCGAAATCAGCCCCAGCGATTGAAGCTCTTTGAGATACGCGACGACAGAACGCTTGGAGCAGCGCGCCCTCTTAGCGATCTTGTCCTGGCCGGGAAAACAACTGTTGCGCTCATCGGCAAAATCGGCGAGAGCAATCATGACAAGTGATGGCCCCGGCTTGAGCCCTTGCAGGTCGTCTAGAACCCAGGCCACTGCTTTAGTACTCACTGTGCGCCACCTCTACCGTTGCGCGAGGGCAGGTACCCCCGTAGACTGGGCTTAGATTTGTTGCGCGAGTCAACACGCGAATCTTTTCGACCGTCCCCGGTGCAACGGGGACGGTCCTTTTGTTTCTAGTCACTGTTGACCTCCCGCTCCTTGGGAAGTTCGAATGATTCCATTAGATGGTCAAGACCTGATTGAGGTATTTGCCACCGATTGCCGGGGCTCCTTCGTGCTCCGGGGACCTTCCCACTGCGAATCCAATTGCGCACCGTCTCAGGGGTGGGATTACCCGGCAATAGCCCAGCAACCACCGGAGGCGAATACCACTTTTCCTCGCCTTCACAACTTTTTGTTTCACCCATAAACAGAAGGTTAACTACTGTGGTGTAATTTTGCAATCTTTTGTTGTTTTTGATTCTTTTGAGTGCTAAATTTCATCTCATGGCAACAATGAAACAGCTACCCAGGAATAGCTACTCTGCTGATGAGGCAATCGGAATCACGATCAACGATCTAATGTTTCGCAACAAGGTCACGCGCAAGCGCCTCGCGGAGGTTCTCGGAATCACATCCCAGGCAGTTAGCCGCAAGGTTCTCGGCCAAGTTGGCTGGAGTGTTCAAGACCTCTTTACAGTTGCGGACTTCTTCGGCCTTGAAGTTGCAGACCTACTCCCCCGAAAGGTCAATGCAACAAAAGAAACCCCCGATTCGTTTTCACGAACCGAGGGTTCCGGATTAGTAGCGGGGGCAGGATTCGAACCTACGACCTCTGGGTTATGAGCCCAGCGAGCTACCGAGCTGCTCCACCCCGCGACGCGTTGCAAGTGTTCCTTGCGACGTTTTATAACTATAACCGTGGGGGCCGAAAAAGCCAAATCCCCAGCCCAGCGAGCAATTCGCTTCGCCTTGTGGCCTGGGGATCTGGGATTGTTTTTGAGCTTTGCTGAAAAACTAGCTCTGTGGCTCCTCCGTTGCCGGGGCTTCGGAAGACGGTGCCGCCTCAGCCGACGTGGTGGCTAGATTCTGGTATTCCTGCACCGCCTTATCCAACTCGTCGATGGCGCGGCCGTACTCCTCCATCGAACCGGACTTAGCGGAGTTAAGGTTCTCCAGTGCCTCATTAATCTTGTCAATAGCCTCACCTTGCGTGCCGGAGCCGCTAGCAGGCTGATTCGAGTCCCCGGTGGCCTCGGCAGGATCGGAGGTGGTCACCTCGCCAGCCTCATCCAGGTCCTGAGCGGCCTTCGGGTCAATGCCCACCTGTGCCAGCGCCTCAGAAATGGTCGGTGCATAACCAACTTGACCGCGGTAGCTGACCAACACACGCAGCAGCTTCGGGAACGCCGAGGCCTGATTGAGTCGCTTGGAGTAAATCGGCTCCACATAGAGGATCTCGTTCTTACCCACCGGCAGTGTCAGCAGGTTACCGCTGATGATCTCATTGGAGCCCTTCCACAGCGTGCTGTCAGAGGCAAACTGATCCGAAGAGGTCATCGTGTCCTGAACCTGCTTCGGGCCCTGCGTCTGCGTGTCGGTCGGCAAGACGCGAACGGTGATCTTGCCGTAGTTGTCCGGATCCGACGAGGCGGTCATGTGCGCTGCCAGGAACTGGCGGTTTAAGCCACGGAAGGCAGTGATCAGCTGGAAGCTGGACTTGCCGGTATCCGGGTCGGCGGCGACCACGTAGTACGGGGGCTGGTTTGCCTTGTTGGCCTCATCCGCGGTGGGATCTTCCGGCACGGACCAGAAGCGGTCATTGGTAAAGAACTCACGAGCATCGTCGACGTGGTACTTCGACAGCATCGCACGCTGCACCTTGAAGATATCCTCCGGATAGCGCAGGTGGTTCATCAGCTCGTCGGAGATCTCCGACTTCGGCTGCACCGTGCCCGGGAACACGCCCTGCCAGGCCTTGAGCACCGGGTCGGATTCGTCGAAGGCATACAGTTGCACCGAGCCGTCGTAGGCGTCGACCACGGCCTTGACCGAGTTACGGATGTAACCGACCTGATCGAACATCGACAGCTGCTGGGCCGCGCCGACGGAGCCGGAGGTATCCAGTGTGGTGGTCGACAAACTCGTGCGCTCAGCGTACGGAAGCGAGCTCAACGTAGTGTAGCCGTCCACGATCCACTTGATGCGGCCGTCAATGACTGCCGGGTAGGTGGTGGAGTCGGTGGTCAGCCACGGGGCGACCTTGTGGACGCGCTCACGCGGGTCCCGGTCGTAGAGGATCTTGGACTCGGAGTTCACGCGATCCGACAGGATCAGGTTCATCTCCTGATAGCGCAGCGCGTACGCCGTGCGATTGAAAACGTTGCCGATCCCCACGCCGCCTTCACCGGCATAAGTGTAGGTGGAGGAATCAGAGTCATATTCCACGCTATTGCCGTCAGCAGAGCCCACCACTGCGTAGTCAGCCCCGTCCTGTGCCGAGGCAATCACCGGACCGTAGTAGATGCGCGGCTCGGTGACCTCGATGCCCACCTGTTCGGCTTCCTGGTTGGTAGCCTGCAGATCGGAGACGGTGTAGACCGGGTAGCCACCGCGGGCGGATCCGACGTCGCGGGCGACCTCATCGACCTGGTTGGCCTGGGCGGCCACGAAGCCATTGCCATGGGTGTAGACGGTGTGGCGGTTGATCCAGTCCCGCTGGTTGTCCTGCAGCGAGTTCGGGTTGATCTCACGGGCGGCAACCACAAAGTCGCGCAGCTCGCCGTCGATGACGTAGCGATCCATCGACAAAGAGTCGGGGAAGCCGTAGAAGTTCTTCAGCTGCTGCTGCTGAGTAAACGTCGGCGACAACACCTCTGGGTCCAGCAGGCGGATGTTATTGATCGTCGCGGTATCCTGAGAGACCTCCGAGGTGCGATCTTTCGATTCCGAATCAGAGCTGACGGAGGCACCCCAGTTGTCGATGTAGTTGACCTTGTCATCGGTGATGCCGTAGGCAAAGCGGGTGGCCTCAATATTGCGGGAGATGTATTCCGATTCCTTTTCCGCACGGTTCGGGCGCACCGAGAACTGCTCCATCAGCAGTGGCCACACCGAGCCGATGACGATGCCGGACAAGAGCATGAGCACGGTGGCCACTGCCGGGATCCGCAGATCCTTGATCACGATCGCGGAGAAGAAGCTGGCCGCGACCACCACCGCGATGATCATGAGGATGATCTTCGCCGGCAGCACCGCATTGATGTCGGTGTAGCTTGCACCGGTGAAGGTTCCCTGATTGCGGTTGAGGAGATCGTATCGGTCGAACCAATAACCGACGACCTTCAATAGCATCCAGGTTCCTGCCCAGACTGCCAACTGGATGCGGGCATTATTGCTCACGTGCCCACGCACACCGGCGGCCTGATTGCCAATGCGGATGCTACCCAGCAGGTAGTGTCCAACAAGGGTGATGAAGAAGGCCAACGCCACCAAGATGGTGAACGTGCTCAAGATGAGACGGAAAAATGACAGATCGAAGGCGTAGAAACCGTAATCCATGTGAAATTGCGGGTCCTGCACGCCGAAGCTTTGCCGGTTGAGGAATAGCTGAACCGTGCGCCACGAGCGCTGCCCCAGCACGCCGGAAAGCAGACCGACGAAAAATGGCAGCCCCACGAGGAAACGCTTGACCGTTCGATCCAGTGTGGCGCGGTACCCCGCCATCGGACCGTCGAGGGTGAGCGTTTCTAGTTCATCGGGCCTGCCCCTAAACGTCAGCCAGCCTGCAAGCCACGTGATGAACGCGCCGAGGGCCGCAAAGATCACAAAGAGGAGGACGCGGGACAGGATTACCTTGTTAAACACCCCCCTAAAGTCCAGCTCACCGAACCACAACCAGTCGGTGTAAAAACCGACGATCGTGGGGATGAGACCGACGATGACCAACAGCACGACCAGTGTCGTGCCCAAGGCCCGCGGCGGCCGCCGAAGTTGCGGGGACGGAGGGTTCATGGACGAAGCCAACTCCTGCTCTCCTTTTCCATTCTGGGCAGTGGTGTACTTTACTGTCATTGGCACAACGTTGCGGCACCGAAAGCCGTTCCCCCTTCCCAGTAAGAAGGAAGCAAGCTATAAGGCCGGTGGCAGCTTGTGCGTGTATTTTCCTACTCTACGTCACAGTAGTTACTTCGAGACTATAAGGAATTTCGGATGACCCCTCCCGAGCTTTCCCCCCAGGCATTAAATAAGGCCATGTTGGAAGCGGTCGACTTTATCCACGCCGAGGGCTGGGACGCCTCCCCCACCTTGTTTGCGCTGGTTCCTGCTTCTTTGCTTGCCGACGCCTCCCCGGCGCTGCTCGAAGAAGACACCGCTCCTTTGACCCTGGTGGTCCAAGACAACCTACCGGAGACCATCCTGCCCGGCTCGGAGGAATTGGGTGACTATATCTCCCGCATCGCCTGGCCACCGCAGGTGGTGGGGGCGATCTTGGCTCAGGAGATCATGTTCCGCGATACCTCCTCGACAGATCCCACCCCCCGCCCGGCGCGCCTGTTTTCCGGGGTGTTGCGCTCAGATGCGGAGCTGACCTTGTTGCAGCTGCGGCGTTCCGAGGAGGAACTGGCTGCGCTGGGTCCTTTTGCTGAGGACAAGGTGGAGCTGCGCGGTGGCCCAGGTGTTGCACCGGGTGTCATCTTGGCGTTGAAGGCGACTTTTGATAACTCCTTTGATGAGTTTGATGATGGGTTGGGGACGCTCTAATCGCACATGCGTTTAGGATGGGTGTTGACTTAAGTTTTTTATTTTTTATTTCGGCGGAAGGGCTTGGCACACCGTGCGCTTTACCTTGAGAGTTTCCGTGAAGGCCACCCGGGCGGCTGTTGTCGCGGGCTGCGCCTTGACGCTGGTGGCGTGCGGCGGCGGTGACCAATCCGAGGCCGCCCCCGAAGGCGAGACTCAGGTTCAGGCCCCTGCGCAGGCCCCGGAGACCACCAGCGCGACGCCTTCTCCTAGCCGCACCCAGGAACCGTCGGAAAGCAACGATGCCCGCACTGAGGCGACCGCAACCTCGTCGAAACCGCGCCCAACCGGCTCTGTCACCTCCGCCAGCGGCGAAAAACAAAAAGCCATCGAGGATGCGCGGAAAAAGTTCGGCTCGCTGGCCCCGGATTCCCTCTTCGACCAGTTTGACTCCTGCGCCCCCAACGGAGTGCAGGACTCGGTGGCCTGCGATGGCGACGAAGTAGGCCAGTTCCAGTTCTATGCCTCGGATGCGAAGGCCGCCTCGACCACACAATTGCTCACCGAGCTGCGTTCCTCACGCGTGGTGGAGGATACGGGCACAAAGGTTGTGGGTTGGTCCACACTCGGCAGCATCGCCGTGATCACCGTGGTGGACAATGACAAGGGATTGATCCTGCAGCACATGGTCTCGAGCGACGAGTATGATCCGGCCGAGCGGATCTACGAGCTGGGCCTAGCAGACCAGCCCGCCTCAGCTACCGACGAGCCGGATGCCGACGAGACCGCGAAGGAAGACGCCTAGCGCCACGCTAGTCGCAGGTGACCACGTCCTTGCCGGCGCTGTAGGCCTCCAACTGGCTGATGGCATCGTCGATGGAGGTGACCTTCAACACGGTGATGCCGTCGTCCTCGCTCGCGGCTTCGGCGCAGTTGTCCGCAGGGGCCAAGAACACCTCCGCGCCGGCGTCCTTGGCCGCCTGAATCTTGTGGGTAATGCCGCCAATTGGTCCCACGGTGCCTTCGTCATCGATTGTGCCGGTGCCGGCCACGAACTTGCCTCCGGTCAGCTCCCCCGGGGAAAGCTTGTCGATCACCGCCAGGCTAAACATCATGCCGGCACTCGGCCCGCCGACGTCCTCGAGGTTGTAATTCACGCTGATGCCACCGGCGGGGATGGCCTCCATCGACACGCCGAGAAAGGCCACGGAATCATCGTGCGGATGCGCGGCTAGGGTGACCGTTGCCTCCTGCTTGATGCCCTCGCGCTCGTAGCCGATGGTGAGCTCATCGCCCGGCTTCTTGGCCTGCACTGCATCACGAACCTGGGAGGGGCTAGTCTTATCCTCGCCGTCAACGCTGAGGATGATGTCACCTTCTTGCAGCACGTCCTTGGCGGGGGAGGCGTCGGTGGTCTGAGCAACCCGGGTGCTGACCGGAAGTTCGAGGTAGTTCATCGCGGCGATGGTCGCCGAGGCCTCGGAGACAGAGAAGGCCTCCTCGTTGGCTTGGTTGACCTCTTCTTCGGTTTGATCCTGCGGGAAGATCTGTTCGATGGGCACCAGCGTGTCGCCATAGAGCAGCCAGCGGGTCATGGCCTGCAGGAGCGTCATGTTTGAGCGCACCGACACCGTGGTCATGTTCAGGTTGCCGCTGGTCTCATCCAGGTCGGCGCCCTGGATGTCCACCACCGGCTCCCCGTCGTACTCGCCGAGGGTATTAAAAGTAGGTCCTGGACCTTCGGCGGCGTAGGGCACCGTGAGGCTAATGTCTGTTCCGGGGATGCGGTCGAAGGTAACCAGGCAGGAAAGCAAGACCAGGGGCACAGCCCCCAAAGCGATGGTGCGCAGTTGTCGATTCACGGTTTATAAGGGTACATCCCGCGGTGGCCGGCATGCTCCCCCACCACTGGGGAGCTCGCGTGCGCCGAACGCAAACAAGGAGTTTTCCCACCGTGAGGCGTCGGCAAGCAGGGCCTCGCGAACACGCGCCGTATCGCAACCTAAATGCCAAGCGCACGGTGTTCGCTAAGAGCGTTGCGCAATACGTGCATAATCATGGCCATATCGGCACGAAGGCAGGTAGGTTTAGGGCATGAACTCTAACGGATTTGGCTTTTCCTTTAACTTCGGCGGCAACGACGATGACGATAACGGCGCTAACCGCGGCCCCAACCCCTTTGGTGCCGGCGGTTTAGGAGACATGCTCAATCAATTCGGGCAGATGCTGTCTGGGATGGGATCGTCAATGAACTCCCCCGATGGGCAAGGCCCCGTTAATTATGCCCTCGCCGAGCGCATCGCCCGCCAGCAGATCGGCACTCCCACCCCGCTGGGACCGGAGGATGAGTCGGCCGTCACCGCCGCGGTGCAGCTAGCGGAGATGTGGCTCGACGATGCCACCATCTTGCCGGTTTCGGGCAACAAGGTCGAGGTGTGGAACGAGGAGCAGTGGCTCAATGGCACCCTGCCCATGTGGAAACGCATGGTCACCCCGGTAGCCGAGCACATGAACGAGGCTCAGATGCAGTCGCTGCCCGAGGAAGCCCGCGAGATGGTCGGCCCCATGCTGAACATGATGAACCAAATGTCGGGCATGAACTTCGGCATGCAGCTGGGAAATGCCCTCGGCGACCTGGCCTCACAGACGCTGACCGGCTCCGACTTCGGCGTGCCCGTGGCGCCGACTGGCGTTACCGCGATCTTGCCGCGCAACCTCGCGCGCATCTCCGGCGACCTCAAGGTGCCGCGGCAGGATGCGCTCGTTTACCTCGCCGCCCGCGAAGCCGCTCGCCAGCGCCTGTTTAAGCATGTCCCGTGGCTGTTGGAGACCCTGGTTTCCTCCGTGGAGGAATACGCCGCAGGTCTTGTGATCGATACCTCGCACATCGAGGAGGCCATGCGGGAGCTCAACCTTGAATCCGGCGACCCGGCAGCCATTCAGGATGCTATGCAGCGCCTGCAGGGACTGGACATGTCTCCGCGTATTAGCTCCCGCAACGCCGCCGCCGTCTCCCGTTTGGAGACTTTGCTCGCACTCATCGAGGGCTGGGTGGAAAACGTGGTCCTCGACTGCATGTCCGATCGCATCCCCAACACCCAGGCACTAAGCGAGGCGTGGCGCCGCCGCCGTGCCACCGGTGGTTCCGCGGAGAAGGCGTTTTCTGCCGTGGTGGGCATCGAGTTCGGTGCCCCTAAGGTCGCCGAGGCTCAGGAGCTGTGGCGCCGCGTGACCGTGGCGGTGGACGTCAACCGCCGCGATCACATCTGGGATCACCCGGATTTCCTCCCCTCAGCCGAGGATCTGGGCAACTCCGCCGAGTTCATCGACTCCCTGCTCGATTCCGCCGACATCGACGGCTTCGACCCCATCGCCGAGATCAACGCGCTCGAGGAGATGCTTGCCAACCAAGCCAATGCAGATAAGCCGGATGCCGCGAAGGCTGACGGGGCCGACAGTGCCGAGGGGAAAGAAAACGCTGAAGACACGAAAGACACTGACGCTACCGACAACGGCGATGACACCGATGCTGGCACCGACGACAAGTCGTCCTAAGCCGTAGACGGCTTCGTCAAAGGCTGTTTACCCCGCGTGATCCACCACAGCGTGCGTGGTGACCCGGGGTTTTGTATGCCTTAAAGCCACCAGTGTTTTCACGGCAGCCACGTGTATTCCACGGCGGAGATGAGCGCTGTGGCGGAAACAAGCGATATCAGGCGGTATCACTGGGAATCGGCCGCCATCAACGCCCAAAGCGGGAATAGGCCTCGAGATATCCCTTCGCGCGCTCGGCCTTGGGGGCCTTGTCGGCCCAGAACCAAAACTCATCGCTGTGACCTCCTTTAGTAAAGGTATGGACCAGCTCGTGGACGATCACGGAGTCGAGGACGTAGGACGGCACCTGCTGCAAAAGGTGCGAAATCCGGATCGTCCCAGTCGCGGGGGTACAACTTCCCCAGCGAGTGTTCTGATTAGTCACCCAGCGGATCGACTCAAACCGGGCGCGTCCGTCGAGGACCTGCTCGTTGAGGCGCTGGGCACGGGTGGCGAGGTCATCGTCGCCTAGTCCATGGGAGGTTTTCTTGGCCTTGACCTTGGCCACCATCTGCGCCACCGCCTCGGCCTCCTCCGTCGGCGAAAGCCAATCGGGAACGCGGACGATAAGTTTATCGTCTACCAGCTTTGCCGCGATCGACTTCTTGCGACGAGCAGAACGAATCACCTCAACGGCGAAATCCGTTGCGGGCTCTACGTGGTCTTGCATAGTAGACAACCTTAGCCAACCACCCGCCAACCGCACCGACGGCTGGAGGGAAAGGTTTCCCCGTCGCATGCTCGTTGAGGCACGGCCCCGTATTCGAGCCCGACGAAAGGTACGCGCCTTGGACAATATCGACACCACCGCCGCCCCGCTGGTGTTAAGCCGCAATGCCCACATCATCCTGCGCCCGCCGACCGGGTTGCAGTGTGGCACCGACCCGGAACGCGCGGGCATCGTCGCGCTGCCCGAGCATCTCATCGCCAAGGTGGCAGGCGTGCTCGCCGCCTGTCGACGCCCCACCCTGACCCTACCGAGGCAGCTGCGCAACACCGGCCTGGGGATAATCCCCAGCCGCAACCTGATTAGCGATCTCTTGGCCCACGGTGTGCTCACTGTCTTCGTCCCCGACAGGGAGGTCGCCATCCTCGGCCGCTCGCACACCGCCTCCCTCGTCGCCGACATCCTCACCGAGACAGGCATGAAGCCACGCCTGCCGCAGCGCGACGAGTCCGAGGGCAGCTTCTTGCTTCGCATCAGCGAATCCATCCCCGCCATCGATATCGGCTTCCGCCACCTGCTCTCGGCGCGATCCGCGCTGCTTGCGCGCCGAAGAACCATCATTCCCGCCCGCATCGTGGACGGGGAGGTGATCATCGGCCCCTTGCGTATCGACGGTGACGGGCCGTGCCCATTTTGCATCGACCTTCACGAATTGCGCGCCGACCCGCAGGCCCGCATCCTGCGCAGCCAGCTCAGCGCGGCCATGCGCTTTGACCCCCTGTGCGAGCACATGCTGGCATCCCGGGTGGCCGCGATCCTGCACAACCTCACCGAGCCTCTTCCCGGCCCCGGGATGCAGGTTGAAAGGCCGGAACCGGGCCAGGTGGTGCGCATGAGTCCCTACCGCGACGAGGTGAGCGTGGGTGTTATGGAAAGGCTGAAACTGTGCCCGCTGTGCGAGCACCCCGAAGGAAAACTGCCACCGCTGCTCGACGCGGAAGTGCTCGCGCACCGCGACGCCAAGGACCTCAAGAACAAACTGCGCTACCCGCCTGCTAGGCCCGCCATCGTAACAACCGAAGACCTCGAGGCCCTCGACAGCTTAGAAAGCCCCGCCTGCAGGGGCCTGTCAAGCGTGCCGGGCGTGGAAACCTGGATCGAAGGCGAGGCCCGCGACGTCGGAAAGCACTCCGGGTGTGGGTGCAACGGCGAAGAAAATGAAGGCTGTGCATGTGACAGCAGGTGCAATGACAGCAGGGAACCTGACGGCACCGCCTGCTACGGCGCCGAATGCGAAGCAGGCCGCGGCGCCACCGCGTGAGACTCGACGCGGGTGATTGCGCGCCGGCCTTGAATTACCCCTCGACGTTTTCACATCATAAGCTGCGGTCATCGATCCGACACCTTAAGATGATGTCCCTCATCTCGGTCGAACGGTGCGGGGCCCAGCCGTTCGCCAGGATCCCCGCTTAGCCTGACTAGCTGGGCTAACGAAACTGCTCAAGCACCTCTAAAACATCCGCCCCGAACTTTTCCACCTTGACGGGGCCAACGCCTGCGATCGCAAGCAGGTCCGCTTCCGTTTCGGGCATAGCCTCGGCCAGAGCCATGAGCGTCGCGTCGGTAAAAACCATGTAGGCCGGCTGCTGCAGATGGGTACACACGGACAGGCGCCAGGTGCGCAGGGCCTCGAATACGCCCTCGCCCGCCTCCGACGGGCAAGTCTCGCAACGCCCCAACACCTTCGCCGTAGCGGTCTCCAGGGTTCGGCCGCACACGCGGCAGCGCTGCACCCTGCTGCGACGCCCCATCGTGATCGCATCCACGTCCGGGGCGATGCCGTCGAGGAAGCGGGAACGCTTGCGGGTGGCACGCCCGCCCTCCTGGCGCGCCTTCGCCCAGGAATGAAATAGGTACTCGCGCGCGCGGGTAATGCCCACATAGAACAGGCGACGCTCCTCCTCTATCTGAGTATCGCCCGCCTTGATGGCATGGCTGATCGGCATCATGCCCTCGGTCAAACCCACCAGGAAAACCGCATCCCACTCCAGCCCCTTAGCCGCATGCAAAGATGCCAGGGTCACGCCCTCCATCGTCGGCGGGTGCTTGGCACTGGCGCGCTCATTCAAGGTGCGGATCAACCCAGCGAGATCAAGGTCAGGGGTGGCTCGGGTCAGTTCCTCGCACAGCTCGGACAGCGCCTTGAGCGATTGCCAACGCTCACGGGCCTGCGCGCCATCGGGCTCAGCGTCCGTCAAACCCAGTGGCGCCAGCGCGGCCTTTACTACCGACTGCAGGTGCTCACCTGTGGCGGCGAGATAATCCTCCACCTGCCCGGCGCGCGCCAGCTGGTTCATAGCCTGGCGGATCTCAGCGCGCTGGAAGAACTCCTCGCCACCGCGAACCTGGTAGATGATCCCCGCATCAGCCAGGGCCTGCTCGAAGGCCGCCGACTGGGCGTTGATGCGATACAGCACCGCGATCTCGTGCGCGGGCAGGCCCTTGGCCAGCAGCTGCTTGATGTGGCCCGCCACCGCGCGGGCCTCGCTGGGCTCATCCTCGAAGGTTAAAAACGTCGGCTCCGGACCTGCCGGACGCATGCCCTCCAGCTTGAGGCGGGTGCCCGCCACCCGGCCGGTTGCCTGCCCGATGACCCGGTTAGCAAGGTCGGTGACCTGTGGGGTGGAACGGTAGTCACGCTGCAGCTTGACCACCGTGGCGTGCGGGTAGGTGCGCGAGAAATTCAACAGGTAGTCCGGGGTTGCCCCCGTGAAGGAATAGATGGTCTGGTTGGCATCGCCGACCACCGTGAGATCATCGCGCTCGCCTAACCAGGCGTTGAGGACCCGCTGCTGCAGGGGGGTGACGTCCTGGTACTCGTCGACGACGAAGGTGCGGTACTGCTCCCTAAACTCCTCGGCGATGGCGGAGGAATTCTCCAAGGCTCCCGCTGTGTGGAGCAAGAGGTCATCGAAGTCTAAGAGGATGCCCTCAGGAGTGGTCTTCATCTGCTCGTAGCGGCGATAGACCTCGGCCACCTTCTCCGGTGCCGTCGGCGGCTTGCGACTTCCCGCATGGTCGAGGTAGCCGTCGGGGGCGATCAGCATCGCCTTCGCCCACTCGATTTCACCGAGGAGGTCGCGCACCATTTCCGTATCGGTCTGTAGCCCCACCGAACGGGCCGCGCGTCCCACCAGCGGGAACTTGTTGTCGACCAGCCGCCACGGAAGATCCCCTGCCACCTGTGGCCAGAAATAGCGCAGCTGCCTGCGCGCTGCCGCGTGGAAGGTACGTGCCTGGACCCCGCCGATGCCCATGAGCCCTAGGCGGTGGCGCATCTCGCCGGCGGCGCGGTTGGTAAACGTCACCGCCAGCACGCGCCCGGGGCTGGCCAGCCCCTGATCGATGAGGTGGGCAATGCGGTAGGTGATCGTGCGGGTCTTACCCGTTCCCGCCCCGGCCAGGATCGCCACCGGGCCCCGCGGGGCGGTGGCCGCCTGAAGCTGATCGGAATCGAGATCGCCGAGGTTTACACCCACGTGCTATTCCTTCCCCTTGATGAATGTGGATCCTTGATGTAGTTGTGACAAACCTTCGCGTCACCGCTGAGTGTGAGGCAGCCGTGGAACAAGTGCTTGTTAGCTGCGGGGCTGGCGCATCCACTCCCCGATCAGCCGTGCCGCAAGCGAGCCCGTGGTGGGAAGCGGATACACCTTGTCGTCGATGTCTTTTCTGCTGGCCCACACGATGTCGATGAGTTCCCCGTCAGTCTGGGTGACGGGATCTTCGTCGGTGGTGGTGGCCTTCATGCCCACCATCACCGAACCCGAATACGGCCATGGCTGGCTGGCCACATACGTTGCGTCCTCGATGCGGCGCCCGGTCTCCTCCTTGACCTCGCGCACCATAGCCGCCTCGAAGGTCTCGCCCAGATCCACGTAGCCGGCCACCAGCGAGTAGAAACTCGGGCGCAGCCGATTCTTGCCCAGGAGGATTCGCTGTTGACCAGCGAGCTCGATGATCCCGATGACCGCCGGATCGATGCGCGGGAACACCTCCCTTCCAGCTTCGGTGCGCCCGACGGTGGGATGCTGGAAATCCAGCTCGTCACCGCTGGTGGGATCGACGCGGGTACGCTCTCTAAAACCCAAGACGCCGAGGGCATACACGGCCAATTTATCGCTTGCCCTGTGCCACTGTGGGCCCTCACCCTTATGGCCTAGGCGCTGCACCCACAGGCCATCTCCTATCGGGAAGGCGGGCAATAAGGCCACCCTTTGCGACAGTTTCGGTGTGCCGTTTTCGTGTTGGATGCGACCGTAGGCGTCGAAAAGCAGGCAATCCTCATGCATCTGAATAAACGCTCACCTCAGGGGACTAGTTCTGGCCATCGTCGGCGAAGACGCGGCGCACGTACAGCAGGCGATCGCCCGGCTCGACGGTCTCGGCCTCCGGCGAGTCGATGCGGTAGAGTTCGCCGGATCGCACCACGCCGAGCACGATGTCTGCAAGGTGCCGGGGGTTGGCACCCACTTCATCCTCGGCCACGAGGCGCTCGGCGACGGAGAAGCCTTCATCGGGTGAGAGAAGGTCCTCCATCATTTCCACCACCGACGGCGTCACCGTTGCCAGGCCAAGCATGCGGCCGGCCGTCTCGGAGGAGATCACCACCGAATCTGCGCCCGACTGCTCTAGCAGATGCTGGTTCTCCGACTCGCGTACGCTTGCCACAATCCACGCGGAGGGGGCAAGCTCGCGCACGCTCAAGGTCACCAGCACCGCCGTGTCATCCAGGTTCGGAGCCACGACCACGGCCTTCGCCTTGGGCACGCCCGCCAGGCGCAAGACATCCGACTTGGTGGCCGTACCAGTCACGGTTACCAGGCCAGCGCTTGCGGCTAGCTCTAAGGCATGCTGGTCGGTGTCGACGACGACGATGTCCTTCGGCGGTACGCCGTCGGCAAGCAAAGCGGCAACCGCCGAACGGCCCTTCGTGCCGTATCCGATGACCACGGTGTGATTGCGCAATCTCTTCCTCCAGCGCTGAATCTGCCATGCCTTGCGCGACTCCTCCGTCAGCACCGACAAGGTGGTACCGACCAGGAGGACGACGAACAACAGGCGAAGCGGGGTAATGATGATGATGTTAAGCAGGCGCGCCTGCTGCGTGACCGGGGTGATGTCACCATAACCTGTCGTCGACAGTGACACCGCCGAATAGTACAACGCATCGATGAAGGTCAGCGGCTCCGTGTACCCGCCCTTGTCGAAGTACACGATCAAAGCCACGGCAATAATCAGCCCCAAAGCGTAAACGAAACGCCTCAAGATCAGCTTGACCGGGCTGGCGACCTGCTTCGCAGGCATCCCGATGACATGCAACAAGGTGTGCTCAGGCATGCCCGTAAGCTTGTCCACCGAGCGGAAGCGCTCGAAATAACGGTTAGCCATGACGCATCACAAGTCCAGACACTTTGATCAATTGAGGGAATAGAACGGCGTGGGCCGCACACGCAGCCCACAGTATTCTGCCATTCTACTTCTCAATCCAAAACACCAAACCTAGGAATGCCACTTCCCACGACCACACCCCTCGCCTCTTTCTATTGCCCCGCAGCACGCAGGCTTTCGGCGAGCACCGTTGCGGGGAAGGTTCGGTCTAGCGTGCATAGGAAATCTCTTGCTTCGATGTGGATTGTTTTCTCTATTGGGTCGAGATGTGAATAGGTTTTCCTCCGGAACCATCCGAGAGATCCGAGGCACCATGTGCCTGCGCCTGCCGCAATAACCTCGCCAGCTCCGCCTCGCCGGGCAGATCCTTCGGCGCGATGAGCTCGCCGTCCATGACGTAATAGAAGGCGGCCTCGATTTCCTGCTCATCGATGCCCTTCAAGCGCGACCATGCCAGGCGGTAGACCGCAAGCTGCAGGCGGGTGGCCACCATCTGCGCCGCGGTGGGACGATGGCCGGTCTTCCAGTCGATGATCTGCCAGTGGCCGTCGCTCGATTCAAAGACCGCATCCATGCGCCCGCGCAAGACGATGCCATCGATCGAAACCTCGAAGGGTTGCTCCACGAAACGCGGCATGCGGTCGGCCCACTCGGAAGAAAGGAACGCCTGCTTCAAGGCCTCCAGATCCACATCGGTGAGTTCCTCGTCGATGCCGGGGAGCTCATCCACATCGAGCAACGCCTGCCCGCCGGCGCGATCCTCCAACCACTGGTGGAAGGCCGTACCGCGCTTTGCATAGCTATTGGGCTTAAAGGGCACCGGGCGGCGCTGGCGGCGGGCGAACTGCTCCGGATTCGCCTTCAGCGCGACCATGTCGGTGGCGGTGAGCTCACGGGATAACTCCACCTCCACCACCGGTGTCTGGGCGGCGGTGTACTCCTCGATCAGCGCAGCCACCTCCTTTTCCCAGGTGGTGTAGATCTCCTTGTCTTGGCTGAGCTCCGGCAGGGACGCCATCGCCTCTTCCACCACCGCCATTCCGCGCGGGCGCCACCCGGACTGGAAGATAGCCTCCACCGGCGCCTTGGCGGCGGCCTCGTCGGCGTCCTCGGCGCGGTCATACCAGGAGACCACCGTCTCCGGGGCGAGAATGTCCTGCCGCTGCTTGAGTAGCTCAAAATTCTCATAGGGCTCGGCGCCCTTGATGGTTCCGTCGAGCGCGTGCGCGGTGATCATGAGCCGGTGCTCGGAGCGGGTCATCGCCACATAGAACAAACGAGTGGACTCCTCGGCCAGATCGTTGCGGAAGTCATCGATGTGGGCCTTGATCGCCTCCTCAAACTCCTTGCGATTGGTGACGTCTTCGACGTTGAGGACCGGCGCGCCATTGCCCAATCCGGCATCGTGCTTGGCGTCACCGCGCAGGGTAGAGGGAACCCTTTCTACCCTGGTCAGCCAGGTCTCCGCCTTGCCCCCGTAGGTGCTCGCGTCGGCGTTGAGCACGCAAACGGTACCCCATTCCAATCCCTTGGCCTTGTGGGCCGTAAGAATCTGCACCCGGTCGGCGCGCACCTGAACCTCGCCCGGGGTCAGCCCGCCCTCGTGGTCGCGGGTCAATGCAAGATAGTCCAAAAACATCGGCAGCGTGTTGCCCGGCACCGCAGCGAACTGGGCGACCACATCTGCAAAGCGCTCCAGGTGGGTGGTTCCCACCGCGCCATCTTCGCGCGGGTCCTGACGCGTAAGTACCTCCGTGCGCAGGCCAAGCTGGTTGTCGATCTCGGTGAACAGGTCCGGCAGCGATTGGCTAAGCCCATAGGTACGCAGGTAGCGCAGCACGGAGGCAAATTCTTGGAGACGCCGATAGCCCTCGGCGGAGTAGCGCTCCGGCTCGCCGAGGTCTGCCAGGGCGTCGGCCAGCCCCACCACTGTCTCCGGTTCCTGGGTGGACTGTTCGGCGATGATCTGCTCCAGCTTGATGAGTGGATCAATCGAGTACTCCACCTTCTTGTTGGACCGTCCCGCAAGGTTGGCTGCGCGCTCGGCCAAGGCCTTCACGTCATTGATGCCCAACCCTACCCGCGGGCCGAAAAGCATGCGCATCGCCGCATGGGAGTCCCACGGGCGCACCAGCATCGTGGCGGTTGCAATCAGGTCCTGGATCTCCGGGACGTCCACCAATCCGGCGGTGCCCACGATCTCAAAGGGGATGCCGCGCGCGGCCAGGGCATCCGCGATCGGCTGCGCCTGTCGGTTCTTACGCACGAGCACCGCGGCGGTAAACGGCCGGGCCTCCTGCTTGGCGAGTGCGTATTCTGCGGCCAATTCATCGGCCACGAAGTCCAGCTCTGCCTCCTGGGTTTTGAAAAAGCCCAGCTCCACCTTGCCGGGACCTGCGCCGGGGCGCGGTGACAGCGGCGCCACGGGGCGCGGGCCGCCGCCGGGCTTTTCCAGCACCGTCGCTGACACCGCGTTGGCGAGGTCGAGGACTTCGGCGGGGTTGCGGAAGGAGATGGTCAGTTCCATCTTCGGCGCGGGCTTATCATCGGCGGCGAAGTCGGTGACGAAGCTTTCCAGGTTGGCCGCCGTCGCACCGCGCCAACCGTAGATGGACTGCATGGGATCGCCCACGGCGGTGACCGCCTGCCCCTTGAACAGGCTTGACAGTAACACGCGCTGGGCGTGGCTGGTGTCTTGGTACTCGTCGAGCATGATTACCTTGAAGCGACGGCGCAGCTGCTGCCCCACGGAGGGGTTCGCCTCGGCAAGCCGGGCCGCCAGCGACATCTGCTCGCCGAAGGTAATGAGGTGGTTGTCCTTGAGGTCCTCTTTCAGCAGGCGCACAAGGTCCAAGAACTGCAGGCGGTGAAGCTGCGTGTCTCGGTAGTTGGTCATGTCCTTGTTGAGGCTGTCGCGCTGCCGCGGTGCTTTGGGAAGCTCGTCGAATAGGCTCACAAACGGGAAGGTCTCCTCGGCAATGTCCGCCGGGTTGACCATGTGGTTATCCATCTCCTGGGACAAGGCCAATACCTTTCCCACCACATCGCCTACCGAGTTGCTCACCGAAAGCTCGCCGGAATAGGTGCTCACGATCTGGTGTGCGCGCTGGTAAAGCTCCGTTTCGGTGATCAGCCGGGAGCTGGGCTCCATCGGCAGCAGCAGCCCAAACTCGCGCAGCAGGCTACCCGCGAAGGAGTCATAGGTAGACACCTGGGGGCTAATAGCCTCCAAAGTGTGAGCCAACTTCCCGGTCGGATCGAGATCGCGCAGCTGCTCGATCCCTGCGAGTTGCTCCAGGCGGTGCCGGATGCGCTGTCCTAGCTGCTGGGCGGCCTTGCGAGTAAATGTCAGTCCCAATACCTGATCTGGGGTGATATAGCCATTGGCTACCAGCCACACCACGCGCGCGGCCATGGTTTCGGTCTTACCGGCACCCGCACCGGCGACCACCAGCATGGGGCTAAGGTCGGCGGCGATGACCTTGGCCTGTTGCGGGGTGGGCGGAAACTTCTGTCCCAGCATGGCCGACAGCTGGATGGGGTCAACTACGGGTGCATGCACCTGCTCACCTGCTGTTGGGTTCGTCATTGTGGGGTCATCCTTCCGGTGGCGGTAGCTGGGCAGATGGTGTGGAAGTCGCAGTATTGGCAGTTGGGGTTGATGCGCGCGATAAACTCCGGCCCGCGCAATTGGGCCAGCAGGGTGGGCAGCTGCGCGTTGAGCTCATCGAGCTCTTCTTGCGTCTTGGCCACCTGCTCGCGGGTGGTCATGGCCTTGGTCTCAGGGGCCGGGTAGACCAGCTGGGCCATGTCGATCTCAAGGCCGCCGCCGCTTTTAACCTCTGGTTTGCCTTCCTCATCGGTGTGCAACTCGCCCTTGCTCAGGGCTAACTGGTAGGCCGCGAGCTGCTTGTGCTCGGCGGCCTGGGCCTTGGTGATCGCGGTCTTGGCGGTTTTCAGATCGAGGATGCGCAGGCCATCCTTGGATCGCTCAAGGCGGTCGATGCGCCCGGCGATGGTGACCCCGTGGCCGACGTCGACCTTGACGGGGACTTCGGTACCGATGAGCTCGAACCGGGCGGCGTTTTCCACCATCCATTTCTCCAGCCGGGAAACCATCGTGTCCCAGGCCTGCATCGAGGAGGGCACGAGCCAGGAGGGCACCCCGATGAGTTGTTCGTAGGCCGCGCGCACCAACCCGCGCGCGGTGGGGGCATCCACGCCGTTGGCAACCGCCTCGGCGAAGGCGTGGACCAAGGTACCGCGCATCATAGGCACCGTGTTTTCCGATTCCACGCGCACCCGCGACAGGCTGGCGCGCAGGGGGCATTCCAATCCCGTCTCCAGTAGTGAGGGGGAAATGGCACGCACGTCGAGTTCTTCCGACTCGCTCCTGCCACCGGCGGCCCACCAAGTTGCGGGGTCGGCACCGGGCACCCCGGCCGCGGCCAGGCGGGCCAGCTGACGGGCCGCCTGCTCCCGGTCAGCGGCATCGAATGGCGAATCCGCGCCGGATGCCACGACCCGGCGCAGCTCGCCGACGATACTCGGAACACTGAGCAGGCGCACGTAGGTCGGCTCTGCTACGGCACCGGGCTCAGCGAATTCCAGCGCAAGGGCGTCGTCGGTGGCGGAGGCGTCGCCTTCTGTTGCCTGGGCTGGCGAATTGCCCGCATCCGCCTCGCTGTCCAGCAGGTAATGCACGCGCCCGAGCTCCCGCATAAACCGGGAGGGTTCGCGCACCTCATCGGCGTCGGGGGCATCGACGGCGGTGACAATCAACGTGCCTGTAGCGCGAGTGCACGCCAGGTGGAACAGGCGCTTTTCCTCGGCCAGACGCGCTGCGGCATGTGAGACTGGGGTTCCGGGAACAATCCCCTCATCGAGCAGGTCAACGAGCTCTTCCTGACCGAACAGTGAGCCGGTCTCCCCCAGTTGCGGCCACACGTCTTCTTGTACGCCCGCCACGGCCACGATGTGCCACTGCTTGCCGGTGGTACCGTGCGCGCTGTAAACATGTACGGCGTCCGGGGTGGCAAGGCGCCGGTCGCGCACGCCGGTGGGGAGTTCTTGTTCCTCGATGTGGCGCACGAAGGCGCTTACCGACGCCGACGGGCGCCGCTCCACGAAGTCACCGGCGGCATCGAACAAGGCCATCACTGCGTCGAGGTCGCGATCGGCCTGGGAGCCTGCGGCACCCCCGCGCAGGCTCACCGCCTGCAGGTGCTGCGACAATCCGGTGGCGTGCCATATTTCCCACAGAACCTCCTCCACGCTGCCGTGGGCATCGATCGCCGCACGACCTGCGTCGAGCACCCCACGCACGCGGTCGAGGATGTCTTGCTCGCGATCGGTGAGGACGTCTTTCGCGTCCGCCTCCAACTCGGCGCGCTCGTCGGCGAAGCGGGCATCGGGAATAATGAGGCGTTCGAGCATCTGTGCCGCCCGCCGTGTCCCACCGCGACGAATCTCGGCCAGGCGCAAGCCCCGGTAGAGTCTGCGCAAGGTCACCGGGTCGGCGCCACCGATGGGGCCCAAGGCCAGCTCCTCTATTTCGGCCGCGGTCAGTTTTCCGTGCAGCGCGCGCACGGCAAGGAGCAGCGAGGACACGATGCGCTGGGTGGACAGCACCAGATCTGTTGGATCCACGTGGACGGGCACACCCGCCGCCAACAAGGCACGGCGCGCGGGGGCGATCTGGGATTGGGAGCGCACGATGACCGCCATGTCTTTCCAGGCCACGCCCTCGAGCAGATGTTCGCGGCGCAGGCGATCGGCGACGAACTCCCACTGGGCACCGTCGGTAGGCAAAATGTAGCCGGCGGTATGCGGGGCACGGAAGCTTTTTTCTAGGCGCAGCTCATGCTCGACGGGGTGCTTTCTCAGGAAGTCCGGATCCGCGCCGCGGAAGTGAAAAACAGCTTGTTCCGGATCGCCTGCGATGATGGACAACTCCGCCCGCTCGGCGAGAGTGGCCACCAGCTGCGCGGATTTGGGGTCAAGGTGCTGTGCATCATCGACGATGACGGTGCGGGCACCGATGTCTGGGATCTCGTGCAGCAAGACCTCGGAGACAAGCTCGGAGGCAGAAAGGCTGCGCCTTCCCGATAGCGCCATGACCGCCTGATACTCGCGCAGGAACTGCCCCGCTGACATCCACAGCGGACGGTTGTACCTCGAGCCCAGCTCGATGAGGTCCTGTGGCCCTAAGCCGCGCTCTAAGGCGCGCAGGAGAAAATCGCGTAGGCCACGGGCGAATCCCACCATTTCCAGCGCGGCGGTGGCATCCGCGGGCCAGGCCACGGTGCGCTCGGCGGCGTTGCCCTCCAGCAGCTCGCGGATGACGGCGTCCATTTCGGAGCCGGTGATCAGCCTTAATCCCTCATCCATGGTCTGGCGCAGGATGGCAAAGGCCACCGAGTGAACGGAACGGACCATGGTGGTGGCCGAGCTAAAAGAAAAATCCGACAGCCGGTCGGTGATCCCCCGGCGCAGCTGCGCTGCCGCCTCCTTGGAGGTGGCTATCACCAGGATGGTGGAGGGATCGACACCACTGCGAATCTGCTTTGCCACCACATCGCACACGAGGCTGGTGACACCACTGCCAGCAGGTCCGGTCAGCCGCCAGCTTCCCTGTGCTTTTTCAAAGAGCGGATTGTCCCAGTGCCGGTAGACATGGGTGTTGGCGGGGGCGACGAGGCGGACGCGGGGTGTGGGTGGTAGTGGCGGAGTCATACCTTAGAGTGTGACAGAAACGCGCGACATGACTGCGCCCGCCACCCAATTCAAATTCGTACCTGTGTTCGATGTTGCCTGTGGGTGCAGCGCGTGCACGCACACCCGGTAGGCCAACGCGCGCAATAAGAGCTGGTCAATGTGGGGAATGTGGTTGTAGCGGTCGATGATGGCCTCATCGATGGCGCCGATGGCCAGCCCGTCGATGATGCTCAGCGCCGCCGTATACCCATAGGGGTGCGCTACCCCCACAAGGTCGGTGACCGTGGGGGCCTGAGAGCCTGCGTAGATGGTGGTGCCAAACATATCGGCGTGGGTGACCTGCACGGGCGCGTCGATGGGGGCGAGCAGCCGGGAGATCTTTTCTAGCAGTTCCGCGCTGGTTTCCTGGGCGGGGATATCCCGGTCGAACTCTAATTGCGCAAAGGGGTTGTCCGACCATGCCCAGTGATCGGCGATGGAAAAGAGGTCGGAGTTGTCCACCTCGTAGAACGAATCCGGAATCTCCAGCTCGGCGAGTGCCTCGTCGAGGCGCAAGGCCGCGGCCACGGTCTCGTCGACCCGCTTGGTGACGATGCCTGCGACGTAGGTGTTGGCCCGCCACCCGGCGTTGGTGAAGCGGCCATCTGCCGAGCGTATGGGGCGCACGATGCGCACGCCTGCCGGATGTAGGTTTTCGCGCACGCGCGCCGACCAAGCGCTGCGATCATGGTGGGCGACCTGGCTAAAGACCATCGTGCCCACGCGCCAGCCGTAGTCCCACGCGGGGCCTAGCTGTTTGGCCTCGTGATCTGAGGCGTGAAAGGCATCGCGGACGTGATCGGGCAACGCAGTAAATTCCATGAACGTCGATTCTAGTCCGCCCCGCCTGCGCCTTGCTTTCCGACGTTTTCCGGTGCGTCTTTTCAAGCCCCGGCACCGTCTCGGGTACCGGGGCTTGAAAAAGGAATCGATGGACGCTTGCACAACGCTGTGCAGCGGGCGGATTAGTTGCCGCCGTCATGCCCGCGCAGCAGGTCCGCGAAGCTGCTCGAGGGCTTGAGGAAGGGGTTTGTCGCAGGCTTTGCCTGCTCCGGTACGGCAGCGCCGTCATTAAAGTCTGGGCCAAAGCCAACCACGCCCGTGGTATCTACCAGCTGCTTGGCCAGCTCGGTCGCGGCCCTGGTGATGCGTGCGTTGAGGTTGGTTTCCTCGCCGAAGTCCTCGGTGGCGGCGAAGATGCCCGTGGGAACCACCACGGCGTTGAGATAGGCAAACAGGGGTCGCACCGCATGCTCGAGCACGAGGCTGTGGCGCGGGGTGCCGGCCGTGGCGGCGATGATCATGGGCTTGCCCACGATGAGCTTCGGATCGAGGGTGTCGAAGAACATCTTGAACAGACCGGAGTAGCTCGCGGTAAACACCGGGGTTGCAGCGATCATCGCGTCGGCGTCGGCAATGCGCGACTGCACCTCGCTCAGCTTCGGGGTCGGCACCCCGGTGGTGAAATAGGTGGCAATGTCTTGCATGTACTCCGCGATGGAGATGGTGGCAACTTCCAGCCCCTCCCCTCGCTTGCTCACCTGGGCGACCACGGCATCGGCGATGTCCTGGGCGACAGTAGCAGTGTGCGAGGGGTGCGACAGTCCGGCGTGGACAACAAGAAGAGTCTTCATGGTGGTGTCATCACTTCGTTTCTAGTCTCTTACTTTGCACTGGCCGCCAGCGCGCTCGCGGGCTGGATCTCGTGGTGGTAGTGCTCGGGGCCTGCCGCCACCAGGGTTGCATGGGTCGGCGGGTCGGATGGCACATGTGCCGGACGGCGCAGCTCAAATGCCTTGCGCAGCACCGGTACGACCTCGGTACCCAGGATCTCAATCTGCTCGAGCACGACCTCCAGCGGCAAACCGGCGTGGTCGACGAGGAACAGCTGCCGCTGGTAATCACCAACGGCGTCGGCATAGCCGAGGTAACGCTCGATAACCTGCTCCGCGGTGCCTACGGTCAACGGGGTCAGGCGCTCAAACTCCTCGAGCGACGGACCGTGCCCATACACGGGCGCATTGTCGAAGTAAGGGCGGAAGAAGTCCTTGGCCTTGCGCTCCGTCTCCCCGATAAAGACCTGGCCGCCGAGTCCGACGATCGCCTGGTCGGCAGAGCCGTGCCCATAGTGTTCGAAGCGCTGGCGGTAGAGGTTGACCATCGCCTGGGTGTGCTCGATATTCCAGAAGATGTGGTTGTGGAAGAAGCCATCGCCGTAGAAGGCCGCCTGCTCGGCGACCTCGGTCGAGCGGATGGAGCCGTGCCACACAAACGGCGGGGTGTCATCGAACGGGCGCGGGGTGGAGGTAAAGGACTGCAGCGGGGTGCGGAACTCGCCCGACCAGGTCACATTCTCCTTGCGCCACAGGGTGCGCAAAAGGTGGTAGTTCTCCACCGCCAGCGGGATACCCTTCCTAATGTCTTTGCCGAACCACGGGTACACCGGGCCGGTGTTGCCGCGGCCAAGCATGAGGTCAAGCCGGCCGTTGGCCAGGTGCTGGGCGTAGGCATAATCTTCTGCCAACCGCACCGGGTCGGTGGTGGTAATCAAGGTGGTGGCCGTGGAGAACATAATCTTTTCGGTCTGCGCTGCCAGATAAGAGAGCAAAATAGGCGGGTTGGCCGGTGCCGCAAAAGGCGGGTTGTGATGCTGGCCGGTGGCAAAGACATCCAGCCCAACCTCCTCCGCCTTCTTCGCGATCGCAATCGTGTTCTGAATGCGCTCGTGCTCGCTAGGGGTCTTGCCGGTGATGGGGTCGGTGGTAACGTCGCCGATAGTAAAAATTCCGAATTGCATGATGCCATCATAAGCCATGTTTGTTGATTCGTCAACAACTTTGGGCAAGTGTTTTTCCCCCTTCCCCGCTCCGCGGCTGAATACGAAAAAGACCCGTCTGAGCAGGTCTTTTAGGGTTACACTAGGCGCGCGGATAAGGCCAGGGGTTCGGCAGACACACGTTGCCGTTGTCCTCATAGACCTCGGTGGCGTCGATGGCATGCAACTCCGCGTTGGAAAGACTCAGCGTTTGTTGCATCATGATCGGCGCGAGCTGACGGTCCTCGGTGCAGGCCTCGTGTGCGGCATAGCCGATGCCATGGCCGACCTCGTGGTTGATGAGGTACTGGCGGTAACCGCCAATGTCGCCGTTGAAGGGGGTAGCCCCTCTCACCCAGCGGGACTCATTGAGCACCACACGGCCGCCGTCGTTGTAAAAACAGCTGGTCTCCATGGCGATGTCATGCCCGCACAGCTCGTGGGTTGTGCCCACCGAGGTGAGCTGGATGCGCAAGTCGGCCTGCTCCGGATCGGCGATGTGCTCGAAGCGGAAGGCCGGATCGGCAATCCAGCTCTTGGGATTAGTCAACGTCGCATCGATCATCGTGGCAAAAGCGTCATCGCCGCCATAACCTGCGGTGTCCACGCCGTTTTCCACCTCCACCACGTAGGTAAAGGTCTTCTCCTTGCCTTCGCCCGCAGCGGCACCAGCAACGCCCACCTGGCGGTAGGTGGTATCGCCCTTTTCGGTGTAAGGGCCGCCTGCAGGCAGCTCCTCCGCCGCGATGGCGATCGCGGGCTGGTCGGCCGGGTCAGGCCCGACGTTGCCCTCCTGCTCTTCGTGGCCGGATCCTTCCCCGGCCTGGGTGCCGGAGGTGGCGACGATGGGCTCTGGGGTCGGCGAAATGAAAACGTCGTACAAGACCCACACCGTGATGACGGTCAGGACCGGGATGGCGTAGGCACGCCAACCGTATTCCTTGGCAAAGCGGACAAGGAAGCTTTCATTCGCCGACTCAGAAGACATCGATGTTAGGCCCCCGCGAATCCAACGGTGCGGGTGTTTTGAGTACCCACCTCGACATAGGCGATGCGGGAATTACGGATCAGGTAACGGTTGCCCTTTTCGTCGGAAAGATCGAGGACGCCGCTATCGTTGCCGAGCGCCTCGGACACGCGGGCCGCGATCTCCTCCTGCGAGGACTGCGAGTTAATGACGAGCTCACGTGGGGAATCTGCGAAACCGATCTTGATATCCATAGTGTTGGCTACTCCTTGTAGGTTTATGTGTTTGTTTCGATTGTTAAAGGCGCGCCCCTTGCGCGCTGCCCGCCGATAACGCTGGCTTGACGCGCGGAATTATTTTTGCGGGCATGTGCTTCAACGCTCAAACAACCGCTTAAGTTTCACACCGTTGCCAACGTGTGGGCAACTTGGCCGCGTAACCTCACTTATCTTAGCGGCCAACAGTTAGTATCGAGATTGTGTCAGCACCAAATTCGCATCCCTCTTTCACGCAGCTCGGCGTCGCCGTAGAGCTTACCGACGCTCTTGCGGCCCAAGGCATCACCCATACCTTTGCCATCCAGGAGCTCACCTTGCCGATCGCCCTCGACGGTCGCGATCTCATCGGCCAGGCTCGCACCGGCATGGGCAAGACCCTCGGTTTCGGCGTCCCGCTGCTTGACCGGGTCTTCGACTCCGCCGACGTCGAGGAGCTCGACGGCACCCCGCGCGCCTTGGTGGTGGTGCCCACCCGCGAGCTAGCGCAGCAAGTAGGCGATGACTTAGTGCGCGCAGCCAAGCTCACCCCGGTGCGGGTGACCACCATCTATGGCGGGCATCCTTTCGAGGATCAGGTCCAGGCGCTGGCGCGCGGCGTCGACGTCGTCGTCGGTACCCCGGGCCGCCTGCTGGATCTGTTCAAGCGGGGCAACCTTGCGCTTGACCGGGTGGCCATCTTGGTGCTGGACGAGGCCGACGAGATGCTCGATCTTGGCTTTTTCCCCGATATTGAGAAGATTCTGCAGGCACTAACCCACGAGCACCAGACGATGCTGTTCTCGGCAACCATGCCCGGCCCGGTGCTCACATTGGCGCGCACGTTTATGACCCAGCCGGTTCACATCCGCGCCGAGGACGTGGGCGCCTCGCAGACCCACGCCAGCACCAAGCAGGTGATCTTCCAGGCCCACCGCATGGACAAGCCCGCAGTCACCGCCCGCATCCTCCAGGCACGCGGCCGTGGCAAGACCATTATTTTCGCGCGCACCAAGCGCACCGCCGCCGAGCTTGCCGACGACCTCGCCGCGCGTGGCTTTTCCGTCGCCGCCGTCCATGGCGATCTAGGCCAGGCTGCCCGCGAGACCTCACTGAATGCTTTCCGCACCGGCCGGGTGGAGATCCTGGTAGCCACCGACGTGGCCGCCCGCGGCATCGACATCGACGATGTCACTCACGTCATCAACTACCAGACCCCAGACGATCCGATGACCTATGTCCACCGCATCGGACGCACCGGGCGTGCAGGACACTCCGGCACCGCGGTGACGCTGGTTGGATACGACGAGGTGACCAAGTGGTCGCTGATTAACGAGGAGATCGGCCTCGACCTGCCCGTACCGCCGCAGTGGTTTAGCACCTCCCCGGAGCTGTATGAGGCTTTGGACATCCCGGAGGATGCCACGGAGGAGATCGGCCCTGCACGCAAAGTCATCGGCGGTACCCGCGATCGCGCCCGCAACCCGCGCACGGCAGGCTCAGGGTCCGGGCGTGGGACCGGTGGTGCCCGTGGGCGCAGCTCGCGCGGTCGCGGACGACGCCGCGGCGACTAAGCAGCCGCCGGATCATCTCCCGTATTATCTTCAGCGCCGTCTTGGGACCTCCATGCCCGTCAAGGGGCGTAATTGTCAGCGCTATACCTTTCGAGCACAATAGGAGACCATGTCCGCCTCTTTGTCCGCCACGGTTGGCAGCAACCGCAAGAATTGGATCGCCACCTCGGTTATCACCGCGATAAGCGTGGTCGCCGTGTCCGCGGCGTGGGCTACAGCACCTATCCGCAACGCGGAGCTCAGCCCGGCCACGCAGCAGTATCAGGCCCAGGCTGCTCCCACCACGATACCGGCTGGCCTTACCCCCAGTTGGACCGGACCTGCGGACGCCTTCAACACCAAGCCGATCATCGCCGACGGGGTTGCCATCACCGCCGATACCTCCGGCTCCACAGGGGCCAAGACGGTGATCACGGGCGTGAATCCGTCCACCGGCCAGGCCCTGTGGACATATTCTCGCGATGAGGAATTATGTTCTTTGGGGCAGGCCTGGAAGAAGGCCGTGGTGGACTTCCGCACGGGCGTGGGCTGTGGCGATGTCGTGGCCATCGACGCCCAGAAGGGCACCTATGCGCGCACGCGCAGCGCCATCGCCAGCGACAATCCCGTGCCGGTTTCCTCCAATGACCGCGTGGGCATTGTCGGCGAGGATCGTGTGGAGTTGTGGCGCAATGACCTCGTGCGCACCGTCGAGTATGGCGACGTGGAGGCCAAGCAGGAAGCCGGGTACCAGCCCAACGAGGACTGCACCATCCGCTCGGCTCTGACCCGCAAGGAGCTCCTCGCCGTGGTCGAACAATGCGGCAACGTATCCTGGCTGCGCATGCTCAAGGCCACGCCGGAGGACTCCCGCAAGCCGGAGATCATCGGCGAGACCGTCCTGGCGTCCCCCGAAGCACAGGTGGTTGCTATCAGCCAAAATGGGGCAGCCGTCTACGCCGCCTCCGCCTCCGGCACCACCTTAAACGTCTACAACGACGCAGGTACCCTCACCACCTCTCAAGACGTGGATCCCGCGCCGATCGTGAGCAATCACGAGGGCGTGTTCGGCCCCGCAACAGCTGACATGCCGCACCACATGACCTGGTTTGATGGCAAGCGCCTGTTGTTGCTGCGCCCCGATACACTCGCCGTGGAGCGTGTCATCGACGGCGCGTTGGGCACCGGCACCGTCGTCGCTGATCGCCTCCTGGTCCCGGTCGCGGAAGGAATCGCAGTCTATAACTGGCAAACCGGCGAGACCGAATCCACCATCGCCATCGATCGCGCGGGATATTCCGGCCCCATAAGCTTGGGCTTAGCTGGCGCCACCGTGATCGAAAAGCGCGGGGAGCAACTCGTGGCCTTGCAACCTGCCTGATCGGCGGCACCGGTGGCACACAGGGCTGGGCAAGGCCTGCGGCCTGTGGGCGTCGGTAAGCAAAAACAAGAAACAAGAAACTGCCATCGGCGCCTGGCGCACATGGCGCGGTCGACGTCGACGGCAGTGTCTCCCCGTGACCTCAAGGCACAGGTGGGCTCGGCCCGGCTAGCTATCGAGCAGGCTTGGGGTTGCGGCCAGCAAGGTGCGGGTATATTCCTGCTGCGGGTTATTGAAGATCTCCTCGGTCGTGTTGGACTCGATGATCTCGCCACGCAGCATCACGGAGATGCGGTCGGAGACGCAGCGCACCGTGTTGATGTCGTGGACGTCATCCCGGAAGGCCTTAAAGTTGACGTTCTTGTTGGCGTGGACGGTATCCGGGGCAAAGAGCTTGCCGGTGCGGGTCTTGTGGATGACGTTGATGTCACGCAGCTCCACCACGGGCACCTGGCCTTCGATGATGGCCTGTTCCTTGCTCATTTCTTCTCTCCAATCAGGGCCAGCAACTCATCGGTTGCTGCATAAGAGTGCGTCGTGCCTTCGATGTGGCGCATCTTCGGCTTCTCGTGCAGGCCCACCGTCGGGTGCAGGGAGCGCGGCGCGAAGCGGTCGCCATCGACGAACTCGCGCGGGCTGGGCACGGTGCCGGGCACCTGGTAGAGACGGTCGACGCCGGCCTCGATGGACAGCACCGAGCCCAGCAGGCCGCAAGTGTACTCGTGGCGAGGATCGGACAGGATCTCCTTGGTCTTGCCCTCCTCGACCACCTGACCGGCGTACATGACCGTGATCTTGTGCACCAGGCGGGCAACCAGTGCCAAGCCGTGGGAGACGAAGATCATGGCGAAGCCCAGCTTGTCGCGCAGCTCGGTCAGCAGCTCCACCACCTGGTGTTGGACGGTGACGTCGAGTGCGGTGGTCGGCTCGTCGGCGATGAGCAGCTTCGGGTTACGAGTCAGCGCCATGGCGATGAGCACGCGCTGACGCTGGCCACCGGAAAGCTCATGCGGAGATGCTGGTGCCTTCCGACGACGGCAGGGTCTTGGCCAACGTGGCGTAGGTCTCGCCGCTGGCGGGATCCATCTCGGTCAGACCCTCGAGGACGTGCCAGTTGACGGCCACGGTCAGCGCGGCGGTGGTGGTCATCGGGTCGTAGCCGTTGGTGCCCAGCTCGTAGGAGATGGCGGCCTTAATGGTGCCGTCCTTGTTCTCCGAACCAGCCGCTGCGGTGCTTCCCCCGCTGCTGGTGTTGTTCGGCTTGTCAGGTGCGCAGGCGGAGATGGTGGCAGAGAGGCCGGCGGCAGCACCCAAGACACCGGTGATGCGTAGGAAGTTGCGGCGGGAGAGATTTGCCATGACTGGCTCCTCTTCTCATGGATATTGGGAGGGTGCCTGAGGCGTGTGCTAAGTGCTGCGTGGTAGGCGCCAAATGTGCGTATTCAACCGCGCGCACCCCAACCTAAAGCAGTGAAGTGTGTGAGGCTTTCCCGCCCCTACCAGCGTGGAAGCCAAGTGCCGCAAGCCTACGGACCAAGAGTTTCCCGGGGCGGGAGGTATGTAGTTGGCCTTGGTGTCGTGTTGGCTACAACCGCTCCAAGTTTGTTCCCCACAAGACCTCAGGGGGGTTACACTCAACAATGTACATCAGACATCTGATGTTAGCCAGAACTTATTCAAATATTATTTGGTAGTAGTTCACATAAGGGACATCTTTTGGGTCTATGCCTCATCGCAGCCCAAGAAATAAAAAGCTCGTGGCCTGCCCCTTTTAATCGAGCCACGAGCGAGTTGAGATAAAAGTGAAATAGATTTTCGCACCCTCTGGGGTATTATTTTCTATCACCTGTGCCCGATTGCACACCGAAGGAGTAGGTCATGGCCATCAAACCGAAAAGCGCATCAAGCATGGCTGTCGATGGAATTGTGCGCTTTATTCGCACCAACCACCTCCATTCGGGGGACGCATTGCCCAGCGAGACCGAGCTGTGCGAAACGCTGGATTGTTCGCGCTCCTCCGTCAGAGAGGCCATGCGCACCCTCAGCTCCCTCGATATCGTCGAGGTCCGCCACGGGCACGGCACGTACGTCTCCGGAATGTCCCTTGAACCATTGGTGCGCGGCATGGTACTACGCGTCATGCTCAATGTGGACGACTCCCTCAAAGACCTCGAACACGTCGTCGACCTGCGCGCCGCCTTCGATCACGCGCTCGCTGACGAACTTGCTGAGCGATGGAAAGGCCAGGACATCTCCCCCATCCTGGCCGTGGTAGACAAAATGCGCGCCAAGCATGTCCAGGGCGTGGACTTCGCTGAGGAGGATCGCGAGTTCCACCGGCTCCTACTCGCGCCCATCTCCAATCCGCTTATCAAAGAGCTTTCCGACGCCTTCTGGCAGGTCCACATGGAGGTCCTACCCCTGGTCAAACTCTCCATGCCCGAAGATGTCCAGATAACCCTCGGCGCACACGAGTCCATGATTCGCGCCCTCCACGACGGGGATGCCACCCGCTTCTCCGAGCTCGTCGACACCCATTACACCCCGCTGCGACGCTCCATCGCGCGCCAAATCAGCGCCGCTCCCGAGTCACAGCCCACCACCTAGGCCACCACCTCGGCCAACCGCACAGCCACAAGCGCTGCCGATACCCGCTCGAAGCTCGGTGGCGCTTCTTCTTTGCCGCGCACCCATCATTCGAGCCCGCACCCCTCACGCGCCGCACGGCGAGCGGAAATTATGCACACGGGGCCAGAATTCCCGCGGGCTTCAGATTTGCGGTCGAATTCAGTCTCGAGCATCCACAGAAAAAAGCCTGCACATGGCGGCCCGGCCAGCAACCCGGGGTCGAAAGCAGACTCCTTTCGACCGACTCCTTTCGACCGCAAACTTGAAGCTCACTCCCTTTTGTCAATAATTTCCACTGGATACATATTAATGACACTGCCGGCGGAAGCGGACGCCTACTTTTTGAAGGCGAATGCGCACAAGCGCCGCCCTCCTCGAGAAATCGGGGACGGCAGCGCTGGGGACACTTGCAGCCACGCGGGCGGTGGCACCAAGGAAGACTGCTTACTTGAGCAGTTCCGCGAAGTGTGCGGTGATCCAGTCGGGGGCGGTAATTGCCGTGCCGACGATCACCGCGTCGGCACCAGCCAGGCGGCCATGAGCGACATGAGCTGGCTCGTGGAAGCGCCCCTCGCCGATGATGAAGGCGTCCGGGCCGACCAGCTTGCGCCCGGCACGCAGGCAGTCGAGGTCCGGGCCGTGGGTCTTGGCGCGGTGGTCGGTGTAGCCGGCCAAAGTGGTGGACACGATATCTGCACCGGCCTCGTAGGCGGCGGCCATTTCCTCCGGGGTGGCGCAATCGGCCATCATCACAACGCCCTCGTCGTGGGCCACCTGGACCAGGTCGGCGAACTCCGAACCGTCTGGGCGGGTCCGGAAGGTGGCATCCGCGCACACGACGGCCGCACCTGCGCGTGCGACGTTGGCAACCGACTTCTTCGTCGGGGTGATGTAGACGCCGGTGGTGCCTTCCTTGGTGAGGCCAAAGATCGGTACGTCCACGGCCTGTGCGATGGAGGCGATGTCCTCCAGCCCGCCATAGCCGCCGCACCGAATGGCCGGGGTGCCGCCGTCGACGCAGGCCATCGCGACGCGGGTCAGCGTGTGGGTGTCACGCATGGCATGCCCGGCGGGCGCCTGAACGGAAACGATAAGCTGGCCCCGCACGCGGTCGAAGATCTCCTGGCGGCGGCCGTCAAGGTTGCTGGATTGAAACTGAAAAGTCATGGTTGATTCCGGGTTTCTACTTGATTGATTCGTTGTTGTGAACCGCGCGGGCATAGGCCGCGGCAGCCACGAGTGGAGCGGTGCCCTCGAGGGTGCTCGTGAGCACCGCAACCTGTTTGTTGGGTGCAAGGGCGGTGTCGCCGATACCGCGGATGATCGGATCGGTGATGATCGTGCCGATGCCCACCACGCCGCCGCCGAGGACAACCGCCTCAAGGTCAAAGGCGGTTACCAGCGCGCTCACACTTCGGCCTAGTCCATAGAGATTGCCGTCACTAACCTCTTTGGCTAGGGTTTCCCCAGCACGATAGCGCTCGATGATCGCCTTGAGCGTGGTGTGCGCGTCACGCGGGTCGGACCAGGGGATCCGGGCGCGATCAGAAGGGTCGTTTTCAAGTGCCTCGTAGTAGCGCACCAGCGAAGGCTCAGAGGCGATGTTTTCTACTCGATCGGCCATGCCACGGCAGTCGGCGGCGACGAGTTCGGAGAGCTCGCCCGCAGTACCCGCGGGGCCGTCGGCAAGCTGGCCATCGATCATCACGGCGCCGCCGATGCCGGTTCCGACGGACACGTAGAGCACCCTCCCGCGATCGTTGGCTCCTTCGGCACGACTTCCAGCATTGATGGCCCTACCCGCACCGAGGTGGTGCTCGCCAAAGGCCCAAATGCGAACGTCGTTGTGCACCGCGATGGGCAGCGCGGTCGCCTGCCCATCGCCGGGGATGAGCGAGGCCAGGGTGGTGGACTGCCAGCCGGGAATCGTCGCGCCGGCGTAGACGATCGTCCCGGTGTGGGTGTCGACGACCCCCGGTGCCCCAATGCCCGCGCGTACGACGTCAAGCCCAAGTCCCGTGGCCTGCGCAAGCGCTTCGCGCGCCGCCGCGGTGACCTGATCGCGGATACGCCCGCCGACTGGCTGGCTGGGTATACGCCCTTCGCCGAGAACCGCCGTGGGTTCGTCATCGGGGACTAACCCATAGGCAATTTTCGTGCCACCGATATCCAACACGAGGCTGGCGGGTCTTAGGCCGGGTTGGCTTGCGAGGGGTCTTTCGTGTGCTGTCATCGCTTCACCCATCATGGAAGAAACTAACTAGGTAAGTGGTATCAGAACGAGCAACGCTGCGCGGAAACGCCCTGGTGGGCGTCGGCAAGCAGCCTTTCGTTAGAGCTCGATGCCTGCAGCGTCGACGATGGCATTGATGCGGGCGAGCTCGTCATCGTTGAGGGGCTGGTGGGTCGGGGCCATGAGGTGGTTCGGGAACACGCCCAGGTGGTGCAAGGCAGCCTTGAATCCGCCGAGGCCTGCCGAGGAGCCGCCCATGCGGGCGCCGTCGCCGACGAAGACGATGGCAAACAGGCGGTTGATGGCCGTTTGCAGCTTGGCGGCCTCGGCGAAGCTGCCCGCGACGAGCAGGCGATGCAGGCGCACGTAGGAAACAGGGTCGACATTGCCCAGGCCCGGAACGACGCCGTCGACGCCGCCGAGGTAGGCCATGTCCACGGTTGTCTCGGAACCGGTGAGGATGGTGAAGTCCTCGATACCGGCATCATTGCGCGCCTCGACGAGAGAACGGGTGAAGGAATCAACGCCGCCGGAATCCTTCACACCGGACAGGACGCCTTCCTTGGCCAGTTCGATCAACAGTGGCACGGACAAGGTCACATGCACGGAAACCGGGATGTTGTAGGCGAAAAGGGGCAGGTCCGGGGCGGCCTCGTGGATGCGGCGGAAGTGGTCGCGGATCTCGTTGTCGTGGGTGCGCACATAAAACGGCGCGGTGGCAACCAAGCCCTGGGCACCGGCTTCCTTGGCGTCGGCTACCAGCTGTAGCACGCGCGGCAAGGTGGTGTCGATGACGCCGGCAGTGACGGGAACGCGACCGGCGGCCCGATCGACGATGGTCTCGATGACAAGCTTGCGCTGTTCGCGGGTGAGGAAGACCGTCTCCGCGGAGGAGCCGAGGGCAAACAGTGCATCCACGCCAGCGGCGATGAGGCGATCGACCTGCTTGCGCAGGGTCGCGGTGTCAACTTCAAAGTCGTCAGTGAAAGGGGTAAGAACCGGCGGGACGACACCAGTAAAGGACTTAGCCAGGTGAGGATGCTCCTTCATTCATTGTGGGGATACGACGTGGATGACACATGGATTGCACGAAGGTACAACCGGCAAGTGGCAACCAGCCATACAACCGGTGCAGCGAGTGCGGTTGGCTATATGGGAAGCGTTGGCGGCGTAAGAAATGCCATAACGCGGATAACATCAGACATCTTACGTCTTATGTGTGTTCTGGGATAGGATATTTCTTGAATAAACCTCGAGCATTAGGGAAATCACATGCCTAACACCCTTTTCGGATTCCTCCCTGGGCAAGAAAACCCGCAGGCCATCACCGTCGAAGACGGAATCATTACCGCCATCGAGCCCGTTTCAGAGCAAGGAGCCAGCACGCACATCGCGACGGCTTCGTCACACAGCGATCACGACGACTACCTCACGTGGGTCCCCGGCTTCGTCGACCTGCACAACCACGGCGGCAACAAGGGGGCCTTCCCCACCGGCACCGTCGAGGACTGCGAACGAGCAGCCAACTTCCACCTCGCCCACGGCACCACCACTTTGCTAGCCAGTCTGGTCTCCGGCACCCGCGACGAGCTATGTTCCCAATCCGAGCTGTTGGCTGGACTCGCCGAGCGCGGCCTCATCCACGGCATTCACATGGAAGGCCCCTTCATCTCCGCCTGCCGATGCGGCGCCCAAGACCCCAGCCGCATCACCGAAGGCGACCCGGAGTTTTTCGCCGACGTGATCGAAGCCGCCCGCGGGCACCTCCGCTCGATCACCTTCGCGCCGGAGACCGACAATGCCACAGAGCTGATGAAACTGTGCGCGAAACACAACATCATCGCAAGCCTGGGCCACACCGATGCGGACTTCGCCACCACCCTCGCGATGGTCGAATACGGCCGTCAGCTCGGCGCGACGGTCACCGCCACGCACCTGTTTAATGCCATGCCGCAGATCCACCATCGCGACCCCGGCGCGGCGGCCGCCCTGATCACCGCCGGTCGGGCACAGCTCGCCCACGTCGAACTCGTCGCCGACGGCGTCCACCTCGACGATGGCACCGTCGACATGGTCGCCGGACTCGGCGCCTTCGCGGTCACCGACGCCGTGGAGGCCGCCGGCATGCCCGACGGGATGTATCGTCTGGGCCAGCTGGATGTCATCGTCATCGACGGCGTGGCCCGGATTACCGACGAGGCGGGAAAGCCCGCGGCAATTGCCGGTGGCACCTCCACCCTCGCACAGCAATTCTCCCGCTTTGCCAGCCGCCACAGCCTCGAAGAGGCCGTGGAATTTACCTCCACCGTCGCCGCGGATGTCGCAGGCCTTGGTCTTCGTCGCGGCCGCATCGATGTAGGCTTCGACGCCGACCTAGTGGGCCTTGATCGAACTCCAACCCCCGTTCGCGTCCTACGCCACGGCGAGGAAGTAGCAACTCGCTAGCCACTCACAGTCGATCAGCCCCTTCATCACCCCGTATTCACAGTCTTTTCCCACTAGGAGCATTCCATGGAGATTCTCATCCGTCCCAACGCCAATGAGGTCGCCGTCCTGGCAGCAGATATCCTGGCTGGCTATGCCAAGAAAGGTGCCACGCTCGGCCTGGCCACCGGATCCACACCAGTTGCCACCTATGCTGAGCTCATCCGACGCTATAAGGAAGATGACTTAAGCTTCGCGCAATGCCGCGCCTTCCTGCTCGACGAGTACGTCGAATTCGACCGTGCGCACGAGCAAAGCTACTATTCCACCATCCGCCGGGAGTTCACCAGCCACATCGATATCCCCGACGAGTTGGTTAAAAGCCCAGGCAGCGACGATGATTCCGCCCGTCCCGACGAAGCCGCCGCAGCCTACGAGCGCGCCATCGTTGAAGCCGGCGGCATTGACATCCAGCTGCTGGGCATCGGTTCGAATGGCCACATCGGCTTCAACGAGCCCTCCAGCTCCCTGAGCTCGCTGACCCGCGTAAAGACCCTGCACCCACAGACCGTCCGCGATAATTCCCGTTTCTTCGACTCCGCTGACAACGTGCCCCTGCACGTGCTCACCCAGGGCCTGGGCACGATTTCGCGCGCAGGCCACCTGCTATTGCTGGCTACGGGCGAAGGCAAGGCCGAGGCCATTCGCGCGGCCGTGGAAGGCCCGGTATCCGCCATGTGCCCGGCCTCGATCTTGCAGTGGCACCGCCACGCCACCGTCATCGTCGATGAGGCCGCAGCCTCCCTGCTAGTCAATCGCGAGTACTACCAACTCACCGACTCCCACAAGCCCGACTGGCAGGCCTACTAGGCAGCGCTCCTTTCGCAACATACGTTCGCGCTGGGCGCGTTTGACCCCCCAAGCGCTCCACCGCGCCATCGCCCTATTGACATCAAAGGAGTCAAACATGAGAGAGGCTTGCCTGACATCGCCGATATGTGCAAAAACCTAGCATGAAAGCTCGTTTTCACAGAGCAAAGCCCAACCATCTACCGCCTTACGACGGTGGTGGTTGGGCGATTTCCTTCTTCAGCCATCCCGGCATCGGCTATCGTGCACACAACCGGTGCCCGCAAAAGGGTTTTCCACATGGGCGCTCCCCGGCGCCAACGCGGGGCGCCTGGGACTATCGGTTGTATTGCGCGGCGGCCCATTGCACGGCCAGCGGGCTAAATGAGCATCCCAGGCCAACCAGGCAGGTCACGGCGGTGAGCCCGCCCCACAGCGGCTGCCCACCGCTGAACATGTAATAGGAAATCAGCAGCAGGAGGATCTGCAGCATGATGACAGGGCCGCGGCCCCACCGCTTGCCGCGCATCATCATGATCGCGCCGGCGATCACGGTGCCGAAGACGATGAGCAAAAATGCGGCGGTGCCCAGCCCGACCGCGGTGTTTGCGTTCTCGGTCTCGTAGTACAGCGAAGGATCGGTTTTGCCCATGAACGAGCGCACGATGAGCACGATCGCGTAGCCGATGCCGAGGGCCGACTGAGCAAGGGCGATCACGCCCGCCCACATCACAGGTGCTGGTGGCTTAGTATTCACGTCCAAGAAGTCTAGCCCACCGCGCGCGCCGAGGATCGGGCGAAACGCAGCGGGGGTTAGCCACGCCACGGGGGCTCGCGGTGGGCTGAGGACGGTGACACCACTGCCCTGCGATCGATCGCGGCACCATTGCAATCCGGTGCGCGCATGTGCGGCATCCATCGCGTGCTTGACGACGCCACCAGGTCACCTTCACTCAGGTGTGCCTTTTCGTTTACCGTATATTCGATACCCGCGCTTGCCCGGCACCGTGAATGTAACTCGACGTTTACCCCGCGCTGAGTGGCCTCACGCACCCTTTCCTGAGATCATCAGACAACCGAGGGCACGTGGGATGATACGCCGATTTGACCTAGCGGTCTCATCTAGTTTTTAACGTTCTATAGAAAATCAGCAGGTAACTAAGTTTTTATCCCTACGCCCCACAGGAATTCCGAAAGCCACACCCGTGAGACGGCTCTCAAATCTCCCCTAAAAGTGTGATACTTACAACATTTTCACCTTAAGGTCTAGCGCTTACCCGGTGGACATGTCATTATTTCTAAGTACTTCGCGGCAAGCAAGAAGTAAACGCTTGCCCAACCTTGGGAAACCGCACAGTAAACATTTCCTAAACCCCACGCTCGGACGGGGTGGGGTATGTTTCTACGCCCGCGCCCAACGCCTCTTTCAAGTATCACCCGATTTTTCGGGCTACTACGCGCGCGCTCACCAAGGAACACCCACTTAGACAAACTTTTGAAGGAGTTACGATGGATTGGCGCCACGAAGCCGTTTGCCGCGACGAAGATCCTGAGCTGTTCTTCCCAGTTGGCAACTCCGGCCCCGCCCTTGCCCAGATCGCTGCCGCTAAGGTTGTATGCAACCGTTGCCCGGTTACCTCTCAATGCCTGGCATGGGCGCTGGAGACCGGCCAGGATGCCGGCGTGTGGGGCGGCATGAGCGAGGACGAGCGTCGCGCGCTCAAGCGCCGCAAGAACCGCGGTCGCGGCCGCGCACGCACCACCATCTAAGAACCCCTTCCCCTCCGCCTACGCGGGGTCAAGGGTTTACAGGTACCCAATTTCTTTTCAGCCTCCCTCTAGCACTAGACTGGAGGACTGTTATTTGCCCCAATTAATGAGGAGTGCCCCATGAGCCAGCGAGGCCGTAAGCGCAAGGACCGCCGTAAGAAGAAGGCTAACCACGGTAAGCGTCCAAACGCATAAGCAAGCGTTTTTCGCTTCACTTTAGGAAGGCGACTAGCACCCGTGGTGTTAGTCGCCTTCCTTTTTCTTTCCCGCCGCGATCATCCCCCTTCCACACCGTAGTCAACCCTTCAGGGTAAAGCATCGGGTTGGAAGGCTTTGACAAATGCGGATGAGTCAGCACCATGCGCACCCACCCCCGGCACGAGTGGAAAGATAGCCAAAGGAACTCACCCAACAAAGGACCTCAATAAGGTCAAGGGTTTTTCCACCACGTTCACACAAGGAGCGCCCCTCGGTGAACTAACATTCCACAAGCCCGCATGCCCCGTGCATACACAGGCCACTTTTCCCATAGGGAATACATTCCTATATCACCGCGCTAGAATATGTAGATATATCAACAAAGCCTCGGTGGGGTTCACCCCATACCGCCGAATTTTTCTAGGACACATTACTTAATAGACCACTACGTCATCTGCCCAAAGAGCACATCATGACCGCCATCGTCACCACAGCAGCCGAGCTCGCCCACGCCATCGAGCAGCAGGACAAGGTTATTGAAGTCTCCGGAACCATCACCGGCTCCCCCTCCGTCACCCTGTCCAAGGGCACCACCATTCGCGGTATCGGCGATGACGCCACCCTCGCCTTCCTGGCAAAGGGTCTGCGGCTTAGCGCCGACAACACGGTGGAAAACCTCACTGTGACCACCACCGACTATGAGGTGGCCATCTACAATGACACCTCGATCGCGAATGCCGGAACCTTGCGCCTGGTCAATGTCCGCACGATCGGCCAAATATACCTCGTTGCCGAGGACGAGCTCGACACCGTCCGCGTCGAGGTCGACGGCGTCCATGTCCAGCAGGCTGACGTGCGTGGCCGCGTCGAGCGGCCCCACGGCTATAACGTTGATGTCCTCCAAGGCGGGCTTACCCTGTGGAACCGCCAAAAGGATGCCGCAGTGCTTGCTCCACGAGGATGGTGGCTAGCCCGCGCCCGCCAAAAGCCTCGGGGACCTCCGTGTGGAAGTAGATTCGATCGGTTGCCCCACCGTTTTCCACATCCACATAGAAGGTGCGGCCCATCGTCTGCCCGGTTGCGACATCCTTGATAGCAAAGGCACCGAGCGCATCATCGCGGATGACTTCAACCTCCGCGCAGGTCTTATCCTTGAATGTGCTCATCGCGGGTGAAGCCTTCCTTTGTGATGGTGACGGTCTCGGTGTAGTCGCCGGGGTTGGGCAGCTCCGGGCGGGCCACCGGCTCCGGGTTTTTGCGTGCGCGGATCCTGGCCTTGGGAAGCTCGGGCGCAGGCAACCAGCTTTGCCCGTAGATGTTGGCATTCGGCCCGCCGTGCCCGACATAACCCTCCACCTGACCGAATCTTTCGGTGCGCTCCTGCCATTCTTTGCGGAAGGCCTCAATCTCCCCCGAATCGCGGCCGACGAAGTTCCACCACATCACGATGTCCTCACCGAAGGGCGTGCCGCCGAGGAGCACCATGCGCGCAGGTTCGTCGCCGACATTGTCGATGTGAAGATACCTCGCCCCGATGCCGGTATAGCCGATCGCCGCGTACTCGACGCGCACGCCCTCCAGTCGGACATCGCCGCTATCAACGAGCAGCCCATGCTCGAAGGATGGGTCCACCTCCAGGCTCACGCTGGCGTGGGGTTCCAGCCGGATCTCGGCACCCAGTAGCGGGGTGAAGGTGGCCACCGGCGAGGTATCGCCCAGAAGCGATCCCAGGAACACGATGGCACTACCTCCCTCAAAGGTCACGGGTTCTGGGCGGTAGTGCTCGAAGTTACGTGGGGTACTCGCGCGCACGGAGTCCGGAAGTGCGACCCACAGCTGCACGCCGTGGAGGGTGGTGACGGTGTCCGTCGTGGTCTCCGAGTGGCAGATGCCGCCGCCTGCTGTCATGAGGTTGACCTCGCCGGGGCGGACCATACCCCGGTTTCCGCCGGAATCGATATGGGCGATCTCCCCCTCGAACAGCCAACTGACGGTCTGCAGCCCGGTGTGCGGATGCGGGGCGACATCCATGCCGCCGGTCACCGAGACGTCATCGGGGCCGTAGTGGTCCGCGAAGCACCAGGCTCCGATCAGGGAACGCTTCTTTTGCGGCAGGGTCCGATTGACCTTCATCGCGCGAGGTCCGCCTAGGGGAACAAGGCGGGAGGTGATGATCTCCACTGGACACCGATCAGCCTTGGGATCGAGAGTTTCGGGATGCAATCGGCAGAGGAATTCCTCCGGCTTCCGCTCAAGATTGCTCATAAGGTCAGTCTATTCAGTCACCCCCTCCAGCGCTGGCCTTTGTTGAATGCACAACATACCCGGCTCCCCCACCCTCGGCTTTTACACCGACGCCCAGCAGTGCAACCACGCTGAGACGATGCAGGCCACCAAGGCGAGACACCGTCGTCCCACACCGACCCCACACTGTGAGGTGGCACATAGTTTCTTCCATTATTACGGTTCCGTAACCTACGCTAACGTAGGTATTTTTCATTTCCTTTCCGAAAGTAGGTCACATGTCGCTTCAACGGCTCGCAACCGACGTGCTTAACAGTTCAAATTTCGGCATCCTCCTCGGAGGACAGGCCTCAGGTTGGTACGAGGACCTGCGTGGATACCGCGATGACCGCCCCATGCGCGATCGCATCCTCGCTGCCCTCAACTCCGCCCGAAACCGCATCGCCCCCGTGGCGCGCGAGGTCGCCTCGATCGTGCCGGGTGCCGGCGAACGCGTCGCGGCCATCTTGAACGACGCCCCCGTGGCAGCCATCGATACCGAACCCGCCGTATCGGTGCCGGCTATCACCGTCGGACACCTCGCCGCTTTGCGCAGCCTCAACGACTCCGGGATCGACACCTCCGCCGCGACCTTATATCCACATTCCCAGGCCATCATCACCTGCGAAGTTGCCCACCTTGCGGCCGGAGACTGGGATGATCCGCGAGTCGTCGACCACCTTGCCTTCGCCATCCTGCTGGGCGCGGCCACCTCCCAGGCTCACTTCGGTCGGATGCTGGCCGTCCGCGGTATCCCGGTCGAGCTACTCGCGCAGTCTGGATTGACTCTGGGCGTGATCAATGGCCCCACCCGCGCCGTGATCAGCGGGTCCAACGAGGAACTGCGCCAGGCACGCCGGCAGATCGCCGCTATAGTCGCCGAGTACAACGAGCGGATTGAACAGCGACTCACCGGCGGCGAAGCCCTGACCCCAGTCATCGAGGACCTCGGGGTGGCGGCGGGCTTCCACCACGAAGGCCTGCGCGAGGCGGTGAAGCAGACAGTGAAGTGGTCGCAGACCTGCGGGCTGAACGTACAAGCATTCCAGCTGGCGGAGGCGATCCTCGTCGATCCGTTTACGTGGAGTGTTGGAGAACACGACTACCTGCTCAGCCTCGACAAAACGCTCGGCGTGATCACCGGCGGGCAATCCGACGCCGTCATCATTGACGCCTCCTCACCAGCCCAGCGCGACCTGCTGCTGACCCCGGGCACCGTCTTGCCAGCCCCACTCGACTACTCGGCGTTTCTGCCCCGAGTCGTCTCGCTGCCGACCGGCCAACAGGTGCTAAGCACGAAGTTTAGCCAGTTAACCGGCTACTCCCCCATCCTGCTGGCTGGGATGACCCCGACCACGGTGGATGCCACCATCGTCGCCGCTGCTGCCAACGCGGGGCACTGGGCAGAGCTAGCTGGTGGAGGTCAGTATTCCGAGGAAGTCTTCGAGCATAACCAGGGCAATCTCCAGCGCTTGCTGGCGCCGGGACGCGCGGCCCAATTCAACTCGATGTTCTTCGACCGCTACATGTGGAACCTGCAGTTCGGGCAGCGAAAGATCGTGTCCAAGGCCCGCGCTGGTGGGGCTTCCATCAACGGCGTCACCATTTCTGCTGGAATCCCGGAGCTCGACGAGGCCACCGCGCTGCTAGAAAGCCTTCATGCCGAAGGCTTCCCTTATGTCGCCTTCAAACCGGGCACCGTGGAGCAGATCCTCAACGTGCTCGCTATCGCCGACGCCAACCCTGGGTCCGAGATCATCATGCAGGTCGAGGACGGGCACGCAGGTGGACACCATTCATGGGTCGACCTCGAGGAACTCCTGCTTGCCACCTACGCCGAGACCCGAATGCGCGACAACGTGGTGCTGGTGGTCGGTGGCGGTATCGGAACCCCAGCGCGGGCGGTGGAGTTTATCACCGGCTCTTGGTCCGGCGCCCATGGTCGGCGCCCGATGCCCGTCGACGGTGTACTGGTGGGGACTGCCGCCATGGCCGCCAAAGAGGCGGCCACCTCCCCGCAGGTCAAGCAGCTGCTGAAGAAGACCCCCGGCATCGACAAAGGCTGGGTTCCACGGCTGCGTAGCGCGGGCGGCATGACCTCAGGTCAGTCTCACTTGTTGGCAGACATGTACGAGATCGACAACGACTTTGCCCGCGCTTCTCGACTGATCACCAGCCTCGACATCGAGGAATACCCCGCCCACAAAGACGAGATCATCACGGCGATCAATAAGACGGCCAAGCCCTACTTCGGCGAGATCGAAGACATGACGTACGAGCAATGGGTTCGACGCTTCGTCGAACTAGCATTCCCTTTTACAGATCCCACATGGTCGGACCGCTTCCTCGATCTGATGCACCGTGTGGAGGCTAGGCTCAATCTGGCCGACCATGGCGAGGTGCCTACCCTGTTTTCCGATATCACCGATGTGGAGGACGCACCGGTGGCCGTCGGCAAGCTCCTAGCAGCCTATCCGCAGGCTGGCGTGATGAAGGTGCTGCCGCAAGACGCTGCGTGGTTTATCGCGCTCAACCGCAAGCACCATAAGCCGATGCCCTGGGTGCCCATCATCGACGGAGACCTCAAGCGCTGGTTCGGCCTCGACTCGCTGTGGCAATCCCAGGATCCTTCCTACCCCGCCCAAGCCGTACGCGTGATTCCTGGCCCGATTTCCGTGGGCGGCATCGACACCATCGACGAGCCGGTAGCCAGCATCCTCGGCCGCTTCGAGCGCGCCTGCGTGGACGCCATCCCCGGTCAGCCGACCCCACAGTTTTCCCGCAACGCCACCACCGCGCGCGAGGTGATCGCGGCCGCGCCGACGATTTTCTGGCACGGGCACCTCATCGACAACCCTCTCGGGCAGCTTTCAGAAGAGGCCTGCGAACTCATCGAGGTCGACCCCACCCACTTCACGCTGCGCGTTCACGCCGATAGCTATTGGGATGAGCTTCCCGCAGGTGAGCGACCCTACTACGTCGAGTACGTGGACATCCCGCTTGAGCTGACCGAGGACGCCCACACCGGAGCAAGCCCCGTTGTGGATGAGCAACGCCTACAGGAGTCCATGTTCACGCTGTTGGCCGGCGTCGCGGGGGTGGGCTCCACCAACGCCGCAGGCACCAAGATCCGCGCTTTACCGAACGTCATCGACGGCATTGTGCACGACGAGATCACCCTCCCAGCTGAGCTCATGCGCACGCATGCTGGCGTGGCCTCCGGGAACCCGGACGAGGTAACCCCGGACGTGCTCGCCGGCCTATGCTGGCCCGTCATCTACACCGCACTGGGCACCGGGCGCCTTGGCGACGGCTTCCCAGTGATTGAGGGGCTGCTCAACGCCGTTCATCTCGATCACGCCATCGACCTTGAGGTTCCGCTTTCTTCGCTTGCCGACGGCCACGCCATCCGCGTCGAGGGGCGCTGCGCAAGCATCGAGGAATCCGCGTCCGGCAGGATCGTGACCGTCGAGTTATCCCTGCTGCGCGCTGCCGAGGGGCACGGCGACTTGGTTCAGCACCCCAGCACCGGGCATGGAGCGGGAGCACCGTCCGAACGCCGTGTGGCCACGCTGAGAGAGCGCTTTGCCATCCGCGGGCGCGCCCAAGGCAAGTCCACTCCCACGCCCGCCCCGGCCTTCGGCGGTGGGAAACAGGCCGCATCGATCACCGACACCCCACGGGCGTTTATCGCCTCCCACACAGTACAGGCGCCGACGGACATGACCGCATTTGCCTCCGTGACCGGCGACTACAACCCGATTCACACCTCTACCAACGCCGCCGCCCTTGTCGGACTCCAGGCACCGCTGGTGCACGGAATGTGGCTGTCGGCTACCGCCCAACAGCTGGCCGGGCACAGCGGCCGGGTCGTAGGATGGACCTATTCCATGTATGGCATGGTCAACCTCTGCGACCGGGTCGACATCACCGTGGAGCGCGTGGGTCGCTGCGGAACGCAGGCCGCACTGGAGGTGACCTGCAAGATCGGCGGCGCCGTGGTCTCGCGCGGGCAGGCCCTGCTTGCCGAGCCGACCATCGCCTACGTCTTCCCCGGCCAGGGCATCCAGTCCCGCGGCATGGGCTCGGGCGATCGCCAGGCCAGCGCCGCGGCGCGGCAGGTCTGGGCCCGTGCCGACGCCCACACTCGAAAGTCCCTGGGCTTTTCCATTCAGCAGGTGGTGGACGAAAACCCGACCGAGCTCCAGGTGGGTGCTACCCGCTATGCTCACCCGCAGGGCATACTGAACCTCACCCAATTCACGCAGGTCGCCTTGGCTGTGGTGGCTGCCGCGCAGTCGGCCCGCCTTGAGCAGGCCGGGGCCATAAGTGGCCAGCGGATGTTTGCCGGGCACTCCCTCGGCGAGTACACCGCGCTAGCCTGCATGGGCAACCTCTTTGGGCTGGAGTCAGTCATCGACATCGTCTTCGCCCGCGGGCAGGCCATGCACAACCTCGTCCCCCGAGACGATTTGGGACGCTCCAATTATGGCCTCGCAGCGCTGCGTCCCAACCTCCTGGGACTCGGTGCACAGGAGGTTGCTGGCTTCGTCGACAAGGTTCGCGCCGACAGCGGCGAATTCTTGGAGATTGTCAATCACAACATCGCAGGCCAGCAATATGCCGTCGCGGGTACGCTGGCAGGCCTAGCTGCGCTCCAAGCCGCAGCCGCACACCCTAAGGCCTTCGTGCTCATTCCCGGCATCGATGTTCCCTTCCACTCCGAGATACTTCGTCCCGGCGTGCCCGCCTTCGCCGAGAAGCTCGATGAACTCCTGCCCACGAAGATCGACCTAGAGGCGCTGGTCGGCCGCTACGTTCCCAACCTCGTCGCCCGAGCTTTTGCGCTCGACGATGACTTCATCGACTCCATCCGCGCCGTGGTGCCATCCACGAGACTCGAGGGCATTCACGCCTGCGACCTCGAACCAATGGCGCTGGCACGCCTGTTGCTAATCGAGCTTCTGAGCTGGCAATTCGCCTCCCCCGTGCGCTGGATCGAAACCCAGGAGCTCTTGTTTGAGAAGGTCGACAAGGTTATCGAGGTGGGCCTAGCCGCCTCGCCGACGCTGACCAATCTGGCCCAGCGAAGCCTCAAGGTGCTCGGCCTCGAATTGGAGGTGCTCAACCTCGAACGCGACCAGGAACGGGTCCAGTTAGAGGACGCCGTCTCGGCCCCCGCAATGGACGAAGCTACTCCGGTGCCAGCCAACGACGCCGCAGGTGTGTCCACCACGGCGTCCGCTCCGGCGCCGAGCGCAGCTAACGAGGCGCACGCGCCCAAAGCGCCCTCGGTCGCACAGCCCGCCGCATCCAACGGCCCACTGCCGGAGCTAAGCTTCGACGCCGCAGCGGCTGTGGAAGCACTGTTCGCCTACGAGAACAAGCTCCGCGTCGAGCAGATTACTGACGCCGACACCCTCGAGGTGCTCACTTCTGGGGTGTCCTCGCGCCGCAACCAGCTGCTCATGGATCTGTCCGCAGAGCTGGGCGTGGCAGCCATCGACGGTGCTGCCGATGCCGAGATGTCCGCCCTGCGCCCCAAGGTGGTCGCCGCCGCCCCCACTTATCAGGCCTTCGGCCCAGTACTCGGGGAGGCGATCACCGCCCGGTTGCGGCAGCTGCTCGGCGCCAGCGGGCGCAAGCCCGCTTTCGTCAGGGAGCACGCCGCCACCTGGGGTGTCCCGGAATCCTGGATGCCCCATGTCGAGCTGACTCTGCTGCTGGAGACCCGTGAGGGACAATCCGTGCGCGGTGGCGAGCTCGGCTCACTCAGAGGATCGGTCACTACCGTAGCCGAGGCGAAAGCACTGGTGGATGCGGCAGTCGCCGCCGTTGCTAAGGATCATGGCGTGTCCCTATCTCAGGCCGCATCGTCGAACAGCGCGGATGCCATGGTGGACTCCGCGGCACTGTCGGCATTTGCGGACTCCATCACCGGCCCGGAGGGCATCCTGGCTACCACCGCCCGAGGAATCCTGGCCCAGCTCGGGCTCGCGGAGCCAGACAGGCAGCTTCCCGTCGATGATCACGCGATCTACGAGGCCATGGACGCCGAGCTCGGATCGGACTGGCTCAGTTTAGTCACCCCAGCGTTCGATCCAGCAAGAGCCATCGTCTTCGACGACATCTGGGCAAGTGCCCGCGAGCTGCTCGCCCGCGTTGCCACCGGGCAGGCCGTCGAGGACCCCTCGCGCTTCACCGGCTTCGGCGAAAAACTAGGAAAACAGGCACGTTGGTGGGCACAGCACCGACCGGAGCGCGCACACCTACTCGCGCAAATTGAGCAGGCCGCCCTCGCTTCCGCGACAGAGCCGATGCTTCAGGACGTGGCCATCGTGACCGGCGCCTCACCCAACTCGATTGCGGCCTCTATCGTCGAGAAGCTGCTTGCGCAGGGCGCCACCGTCATCATGACGGCCTCTCACATCGACCAATCGCGCAAGGAGTTCGCACGGCTGCTCTACGCTAGGCATGCCTCGGCGTCGGCAAGGCTGTGGCTGGTGCCCGCCAACCTATCCAGCTACCGCGACATCGACGCACTGATGCACTGGGTGGGCACCGAGGACAAGCAGACCCAGGGTGGGACGACAATTGTGCTCAAGCCTGCGCTCGAGCCAACGCTGGTGTTCCCGTTTGCCGCACCCAAGGTGCATGGCGTGATGACCGACGCCGGACCGGTCCAGGAAAACCAAGCCCGCGTCCTGCTATGGAGCGTCGAGCGCCTCATCAGCGCGGCGGCGCAGTACAACCGGTCCTCCACCGTCCACGCGGTGCTGCCCGGTTCGCCCAACCGAGGCCTTTTCGGAGGCGACGGCGCCTACGGAGAGGTGAAGGCCGGGTTCGACGCCCTCATCAACAAGTGGCACGTAGAAAGCGGCTGGCCGGAGAAGATCACCCTGGCACATGCACAGATCGGCTGGGTCGCGGGCACCAACCTGATGGCAGGAAACGACCAGCTCGTCCCCAAAGCGCAAGAAGCGGGCATCACGGTATTTACACCGGGAGAGATCGCCGAGAAGCTGGTCGACCTGGCCAGCCGCAGTTCGCGGGCGCACGCCAAGTTGAGCCCCTTGGAAGCCGACTTCACCGGCGGGCTCGGCAACGCCGACATCGACCTCGCCGCCTTTGTGCCGGAGCCAGGGATGCCCGCCGAGGCGCAGGTAGCGAACGAGCCGACACGGATCCCGGCCCTTCCTACCCCGGTTCTGCGCGAACAGCCCGGCGCGATCGACCTCGGCGAGGTCACCCAATCCCTCGAGGACATGGTGGTCATCGTGGGCCTCGGCGAAGTCAGCTCCTGGGGATCTGGCCGCACCCGCTTCGAGGCTGAATACGGTCTTCAGCGCGATGGCTTCGTGGACTTGAGCGCCGCCGGGGTGCTGGAGTTGGCGTGGATGATGCGGCTTGTGCAATGGAAGGAGGATCCCACACCGGGCTGGTACGACGCGAAGGACCAGCATGTCCCGGAGGAGGAAATCTACGATCGTTTTCGTGACGAGGTCATAGCCCACTGCGGCATCCGAGAGCTGACCGACAAGTACTTCCTCACCGGGCGCGGCTCCGTGGACGTCGCGCCGGTCTACCTGGACCATGCGATCTCCTTCCTGGTCGATAGCGAAGCGCAGGCGCGCGAGTATGTGGAGGCCGACCCGCAGTGCACCACCATCTCGCCTACTGCCGACGGCGAGTGGGAGGTTCGCAAGGCCTCCGGTGCCCGCGCGATGATCCCGCGCAAGGCCACCCTGACGCGATTCGTCGCGGGTCAGATGCCAGACGGTTTCGACCCCACACGCTGGGGAATCCCGGCTGCGATGGCGGAATCGATCGATCGAATTGCGGCGTGGAACCTCGTCACTGCCGTCGATGCCTTCCTCAGCGCGGGTTTTAGCCCTGCTGAACTCTTGCAGGCAGTCCACCCGGGCGCTATCTCTTCGACCCAGGGCACCGGCATCGGCGGCATGGAGAGCCTGCACAAGGTATTCGTCAGCCGGTTCATCGGAGAGGATCGCCAATCCGACATCTTGCAGGAGGCCTTGCCTAACGTGGTTGCCGCGCACGTCATGCAGTCCTATATCGGTGGCTACGGTCAGATGATTCACCCAGTGGCAGCCTGTGCGACGGCGGCGGTCTCCGTTGAGGAGGCTGTGGACAAGATCCGACTGGGAAAGTCCGACGTGGTTGTGGCAGGAGGCATCGACGATGTTCAGGTTGAGTCACTGGAGGGCTTCGGTGCCATGAACGCCACCGCCGATACCCAGGCCATGCTAGACAGAGGCATCGATGCTCGGTTCATCTCCCGTGCCAATGACTCCCGGCGCGGTGGCTTCCTCGAGGCCGAGGGCGGTGGCACGGTGATCCTCGCCCGCGGAAGCGTGGCCGCGGAGCTCGGCCTTCCAGTCCTGGCCGTGGTCGCGCATGCGCAGTCTTATGGCGACGGTGCCCACAGCTCGATTCCAGCACCGGGTTTGGGGGCGCTGGGGGCTGCCCGCGGCGGGGAGAATTCGCAGCTGGCCCGTTCGCTGCGCGCTCTGGGACTATCCCCCGACGACGTCAGCGTCGTCAGTAAGCACGACACCTCCACCAGCGCCAACGACCCCAATGAATCGCTACTGCACACGCGGCTGTGGGAGCACCTGGGGCGCGACGCCGATAACCCACTGTTCGTGGTCTCTCAAAAGTCTTTGACTGGCCACGCCAAAGGCGGTGCGGCCCTGTTCCAGATTGGCGGACTCGTGGACATCTTCGCCCACGGCCGGCTTCCAGGCAACATCAGCCTGGACAACGTCGACAAAGAGCTTGAGGCTAAGGCCGGACCGATGGTGTGGCTCAAGTCCCCCTTGAAGATTGGGGAGGTCAAGGCTGGTGTGCTCACCTCGCTGGGGTTTGGACACGTCTCCGCGGTGGTGGTGCTCGCCCACCCAGGCGTCTTCGCCGCGGTGGCGGGTGAGACCTGGCGCACGGCAGCCACCCGTCGGCTCAATGAGGGTCGCGCCCGCGTGGAAAAGGGCATGCTCGGCCGTGCAGCCTTGTTCGAAGCTCCCGAGCATCGCCGACTGCCTGAGGTAGATACCCAGGAAGCAGAGATTGCCATGTTGCTTTCCGACGCCTCACGGCTAGGCAGCGACGGTTTCTACCCCGGCGCACGTTAGCTCACGCCAAAGAAGAGGCTGGTCAAGGCCCTGAAATGGGACTTGGCCAGCCTCATTCGCATCGGCGGGTCCTAAAAAGCAAGCAAGACTGAGACTACGAAGCCACAGGAACCGTCACTCGCTGACGATGAAACCCTCCAGCCGGATGGAATAGGTGATCTTCTCACGCAGCGTGGTCGGGGCGGGGCCGCAACAGCACTTCTTGAGCAGCTTGCGCAAGTCTGCCTCGGCCTCGAAGCGAGCACGACACTCGGGGCAGGAGGCGAGGTGGCGCTCCAGGCGCGAGCACTCATCTGCGGTCAGCTCGCGGTCGAGCAGGGCATACATGTGCAGGTGCAGCTCCTCGCAGTTACAGCCGCAGTTTTGTGCACCGTCATTAGTCATGAGTCTTCGCTTTCTCCGCTCGTGGGGACGCCTTCGTACCTAACCCGATCCCGTGTTCGTGGGCTACGCCTTTCAACGCGTCACGCAGCTGTTTTCTTCCGCGGTGCAGGCGGGACATGACTGTGCCCAGGGGTGTGCCCATGATTTCGGCGATCTCTTTGTAGGGCAGACCTTCCACGTCGGCGTAGTAGACCACCATGCGGTACTCGTCCGACAGGGCGTTCATCGCGTTGGCGATTTGCTGGTCAGGGAGGTTCTTTAGGGCTTCAACCTCCGCTGACTCCAGCCCGGTCGACTCGTGCGAGGACGTCTCCAACAGCTGATAGTCCGTCACGTCCTCGGTGGAGGATTGGTAGGGCTGACGCTGCTTCTTGCGATAGGTATTGATATAGGCGTTGGTCATGATTCGGTACAGCCACGCCTTTAGGTTGGTACCTTCCTTGAAGGAGTCGAAGGCCTGGAAAGCCTTCACGTACGTTTCCTGTACGAGGTCCTCGGCGTCAGCCGGGTTACGGGTCATGCGCAAGGCGCCACCGTAGAGCTGGTCCAGAAGCGGCAGGGCTTCCTGCTCAAACCGCTTGGCCAAGGCAGAACCTGGCGCGGGCGGGGTCTTTGCTACCACTTGTTTCGCACTCTTTTCTCGAAAATGACTTCCCTGTGAGGACCTCTCCCAAAAGAGAAACCCCTTCCCGGCCATGGGGCCGAAAGATTCAGCTTCCCTCCATCTTAGGCCACATCCGGCCCTCACCCGCCCGGCGCGTGGTGTCGGACTGTCAGGTACCGAGACTATTGCACGTTCGACTATCGGACGTTCGCGGCCCGACAGTCAGCACCTCAACCGAGACAGACCACGAAACAGGACATAACCCACAGGAAACGGAAGCGTGGATTGTCCACTCGGGCAAGAAAGCGTGTACCCATATATTCATGAGCAAGAAGAAGCAGCCACACGCGGCGACCCCCGCCCTCAAGATCCTGGAGGAGGAAGGCATTGCGCATTCGGTGAGCACCTTTGAAGGCGGCACCGACCACTTCGGCGATCAGGCGGCGGCAGCCCTCGACGTCGATCCCGAGCGTATATTCAAGACCCTGGTCATCGACCTGACCGCAGGAAAAGGCCCCAAGCGCGAGCTCGCCGTGTGCTGTCTGCCGGTCACCTCCAAGCTCAGCCTCAAGAAGGCGGCCGCGGCCTTTGGTGCCTCCAAGGCCACAATGGCTGACCAAAATGACGCGGCCAAGTCCTCCGGCTACATCCCCGGCGGGATCTCCCCCATCGGTCAGAAGAACCCACTGCCCACCGTCATCGACGAGACCGCGCAGCTCTGGGACACCATCTTCGTCTCCGGCGGGCGTCGTGGGCTCGACGTAGAGCTAAGCCCCGACGACCTAGCTCAGGTGGTGGGGGCGACGTTCGTCGATGTGGAGGCCGAATAGCCAACTACCAAGGACTTCCACCGGTTGTTAAACCTGACCGTCGTCGGGTTCGCCCTGGACCGCGATGAGCTCGGGGTAGTCGTTGCGCACGTTGCCTACCGCCTTGTCGGCGGTCCTCACGCTGAAGCTGTTGAGCAGGTCTTCGCCTACCGGATGCAACAGGGTGGCTGCCTCGTTGGGGGTGCCGAAAAGCCAGGTCGCGTATTCGTCGGGAAGCAAAAAACGCGGCATCCGATCGTGTACCCAATCCAGCGGCGGGCGTGAGGCGGTGGTAATCATGGTCGCCGAAAGGCGGTCGAGGCCGGTAGCCCACAGGCCGGCCACCCACACGAGCTGTCCGGTCGAGATCCAATACGGCGTTTTCTCCCGCGTCTCGGGGTCGGTGTGCCATTCGTAGTAGCCATCCATCGGGATGAGGCACCGACTGTGTTTGAACGCGTCGCGGAAGCTTGGCTTGGCAGTCACGGTTTCTGCGCGGGCGTTAAACAACGGCGGCCCGGACTCATCCTTCTTCCAATGCGGAAGCAACCCCCAGCGCGCGGGTTCGACCAGGGCCTCGGTGGGAGTCGTGCCCGGGCGCAGGATCGGAATGATCTGGGTGGGTGCGACGTTATAGCGCGCCGGTGGCAGCCCCGCCGGGGCGTGCACCTCCTGAAAGCCGGGTACCCGCAACAGGGACTCCTCGGAGCTGAACAATACGAATCTTCCGCACATGCCTTTATTATGGTGGATATGGAAAAGCGAAGTGCGAACTTGTGGCAGGCGCCGTACGCGGGCACGCCGGTCGAGGCAACGGTCAACATCCCCGGATCCAAGTCGATTACCAACCGAGCCTTCATTCTTGCCGCCATCGCATCTTCTTCCTCCACCATCGAAGGCGCGCTGCGCTCACGTGATACCGACCTCATGATGGCCGCACTGGCGGCGATGGGCGTGGGCTTCCAGGAATCCTCCACCACCCACGGCACCGCCTCTATCACCGTCAAGGTTCACCCTGCTCCCCTCCACGGCGGCGCTGTGGACTGCGGGCTGGCCGGCACGGTCATGCGCTTCGTTCCGCCCGTGGCGGCTTTGGCCGAGGGCTCCGTGTTCTTTGACGGTGACCCACAGGCCCGCAAACGCCCCATGCACCAGATCCTCGAAGGCCTGCGCGAAGCGGGCGTGAAAGTCAAGGGCGATGGCCTCCCCTTCGAAATCGACGGCGACGGGCACCCGAAAGGTGGCATCGTAAAAATCGATGCCTCCGGATCCTCCCAATTCGTCTCCGGTCTGCTGCTGGCGGCACCCCGCTACGAAATGGGGCTGACCGTGCGCCACCGCGGCGGGCGCCTGCCCAGCTTGCCGCACATCGAAATGACGGTGGACATGCTGCGCCGCGCCGGAGTCACGGTCGACACCAGCGTGGAGAATGAATGGACCGTGCACCCCGGCCCCATCGGCGGCGGCACGTGGGTCATCGAGCCTGACCTTTCCAACGCCACCCCCTTCCTTGCGGCGGCTGCGGTCACCGGTGGCACGGTCATCATCCCCGGCTGGCCGATTCGCACCACCCAACCCGGCGACGCCATCCGGGAGATTCTTGCCACGATGGGCTGCGATGTGGAGCTCATGGCCGCAGGCAGCACCTACAATCTTCGCGTCACCGGCCCGGAGGGCGGTTCGCTGCGCGGACTCGACCTTGACATGTCCGACATCGGCGAGCTGACCCCCACTGTGGCCGCGCTGGCGGCAGTGGCCACTACGCCTTCCCGGCTGAGCGGCATAGCGCACCTGCGCGGGCACGAGACCGACCGGCTGGCAGCACTCAGTCACGAGATCAACAACCTAGGTGGCTCATGCACGGAGCTTGCCGACGGACTGCGCATCGAACCCGCAACCCTGCACGGCGGCCACTGGCGCTCCTATGCCGACCACCGCATGGCCACCGCTGGCGCCATCATCGGCCTCAGGGTCACAGGCGTGGAGGTCGAAAACATCCAGACCACCTCCAAGACTCTGCCTGGTTTTGAGACCATGTGGGCGAACATGCTTGATAGCAGCGCCGCCGGGGATCTCGGGGACGCGAACTAATGGCCCGTTCCACCCGCTACCGCGGCGGGCGCGGCAGCTTCGACGAATCCGATGTGAAGGTGCGACCGGGCAAGGGTTCGCGCCCGCGCACGAAGGATCGTCCCACCCATGATGACGCCGAGTTTGGAATGGTGGTCACCAAAGACCGCGGCCGGTGGGGGGTCGTGCTTGACGGGTGCGAGGAGCCGGTGGTGTGCATGCGCGCGCGGGAGATGGGACGCACCCCCGTTGAGGTCGGCGACCGCGTGGGTGTTGTCGGGGATACTACTGGGCGTCCCGGCTCGCTGGCGCGCATCGTCAAGCTCGCCGAACGCACCTCCGTGTTACGCCGCACCGCCGACGACACCGACCCCTATGAGCGCATCGTGGTGGCTAACGCCTCCCAGCTACTCATCGTGTGCGCCGTGGCCGACCCGCCGCCGCGCTCGGGTTTTGTGGAACGCGCGCTCGTCGCCGCGTTCGTGGGCAATTTGCAGCCTGTTATCTGCCTGACCAAGTCAGACCTCGCCGATCCCACCGAGTTCGCCGCCGAATTCGCCGCCTTGAATGTGCCGGTGGTGGTTTGTGGCATCGAGGATCCCCTTGATCCAGTTAACGAGATCGTCGATGGCACGCTCACCGCGCTCATCGGCCACTCCGGGGTGGGCAAATCCACCCTAGTCAATCGCCTCGTCCCCGATGCTTTCCGGGAGACCGGTGAGGTCTCCGGCGTGGGCAAGGGGCGGCACACCTCCACCCAGGCTGTTGCGCTGCGCTTGCCGCATGGCGGCTGGATCATCGATACCCCCGGCATCCGCTCTTTCGGCCTCGCCCACGTTGACGCCGATACCGTCATCGGCGTGTTCGAGGATTTAGCCAAAGCCGTCGAGGACTGCCCGCGCGGCTGCACCCACATGGGTCCTCCCGCCGACCCCGAGTGCAAGCTCGACGAGTTCGACCCCGACTCCGCCACCGGGCGCCGCGTGCAGGCAGTACGCAAGCTCCTCGGCGCGCTGCGCACCAACGTGGACTGGGAGAGCTAGTTTCGGTTCTCTCCTGATTCCCGTTCAGCATTTTGTCAGTCTTGGCACAACGGCGCACCCATAGCAATAGACCGCCGCACTCCAATTGCGGAGTACGGCGGCAAGACCGTATCGGTTGGGTTCAGGCCTCGTCAGAAGAATCTTTCACGCGCAGGCAAGAAGCATCAGTAACCACCGTGGCTTTGGTTAAGTACCAAACATGTGCTGCGCACGTGATTCTTATTCAGCGAAGGGATAATCCGTGTATCCCTCAGCCCCTGGCGTATAAAAGGTCTCAGGATGGATAGCGTTTAACTCCAAGCTCTCCTCCCAGCGACGCACGAGATCAGGGTTGGCGATCAGCTCGCGTCCCACGGCCACGGCCTCGGCGTATCCACCTTCGACGATCTCCCTTGCCTCCTCGAGGTCGGTTACGCCCCCGAAGCCGGAGTTGAGGATGACAAATCCGCCGAAGCGCTGCTTGAGGTGAGCCACGAAGTCACCCTTGTAGTCGGCGTGCAGGATGGAAAGGTACGCAAGCCCCAGGTCTTTGATGCCGTCGATGAGTGCATCATAGGTGGCGATGACATCCTCGCGGCTATCTTCGATCACGCCCTGGATGTTGTGCTCCGGGGAGATGCGCAGGCCCACTCGACCCGGACCTATCTCCTCGGCCACCGCGCGGACCACCTCGATGACAAAGCGAGCGCGGCCTGCGGGCGAGCCACCGTGGGCGTCGGTACGAGTATTCGACGACGGCGCCAAGAACTCATGCAACAGGTAGCCGTTGGCGCCGTGAAGTTCCACGCCGTCAAGGCCGGCGTCCACCGCCCGGTGGGCAGCCCTGACGAACTCATCGCGCACCCGGGAAAGCTCGTTGGCCTCGAGCGCGCGCGGGGTGGGTAGTTCCACCTTGCCCGCCGGGGTATGGGCGCTGACCCCCGGCGCGATCGCCGACGGCGCCTCCGGCTCCTGTCCACGGTTCATCGAGGGATGCGTCATTCGTCCCGCGTGCATGATCTGCATCACTAGAGTGCCACCTTTCGCGTGCACGGCGTCGGCCACCTTGCGCCAGCCCGCCTGCTGGTCGGCATTGACGATGCCCGCCTGGCCTTCGAAGCCGCGGCTGACGAAGGAGGGGAAGGTCCCCTCGGTGACCACGATGCCCGCGCTTGCACGCTGCGAGTAGTAGTCGACATGCAGCTGACCAGGCACACCATCTTCTTCGGCACGCTTGCGCGTCAGCGGCGCCATGGTGACGCGATTGCTCAGATTCATCTCGCCCGCGCGGGCACTTTCAAACAAGGAAGTCATGAGTGGTTCAACAACACCCCCGGCGCACAATATTCCCAACTCGCGAGAATTAAACGGCACAAGCACCCAACACCCATCCCGTAGGTTGGGCAATAGTGTAGGGCGCGCTTTGTGCTTTCCGACGTCCACCGCGCGCCGGTGGTTACGCTGAGACCGCTCCTTCCATGCGCCGACGGCTTCGCAGTCCAATGCACCCAGACATGGACAACATGCGGGAGCCAATGGCCTTCAGGCTGGAAGCCTTCATGATCTACCCATCCCAACCGCACTCCCCTGCCCCGCGGTAGGTCCTGTCGATGTAGGGGGATCTGCCTGAAGTGAGCACACCTCACCCGGCATGATCACACTGCGTGATGCCGGGTGAGGTGTTATTGGCTTCTTCCCCTCGCTTCAGTCCTTGAACTGCGTGCCTTGCGAGCTTGGACGTCGGAAAGCAACAAGGGCGAGCGATGCGTGCTACCTACTAACGACGACCGGTGTAGTGCTTGATCACATCGCCGACGCCGGGGCGCAGCTTCTTGAGCAGCTTCAGGCCGGTGCGCAGACCCTTGCGGGAATGCTCGCGCTCACCCACCCACAGCTGCTCCTCCACGGCCGGGTTCTTGCTAAATGCCCGGTTGGAACGCACCTCCGGCGCGTTATCTGGATCGGCAACCAGGTACTTATTCGGCAGGGCCAGCTTGAGCAGGGTCTTTTGCACCTTGAACAGCTGGACCGGGAAGGAATCCACGTTGTAGGGCAGATCGTATTCCTTACACAATGCCTCCACCTTGCGACCGACCTCCGCCAGCCGGTTCGAGGGCATGTCCGGGAACAAGTGATGCTCGATCTGATAGTTGAGGTTGCCCGACATGATCGTCAGGAGCTTGCCGCCACGGAAGTTGGCCGAGCCCAGCATCTGACGCAGGTACCACTGGTTGTGGTCTTCGTTCTTGAACTGCTCCTTGGTAAAGGTCTCCGCCTCATCCGGGAAGTGCCCGCAGAAGATCACCGCGTAAGCCCAGATGGATCGCACTAGATTGGCGGTGAGGTTGGCGGTGAGCGTGTGCCTGAAGTTCTTGCCGGAAAGCGCCGGATAGAAAAGGTAGTCGCGCCCGGTCTGCCTTCCCGCCTTGCGGGTGGTCTCCCAGAATTTTTCCTTGGTCTCGTCCCACGTGGCGCGGCCGACGAAGTAGCGGCCCAGCTCCACGTCGTAGTAGCCCACCGCCCACTCGAACAAGGTGGCCAGCACGGTGTTGATCACCGGCTGGAAGGCGTGCATGGGTGTCCACCTGCGGTCGCGGGTCACGCGCAGAATGCCGTATCCGACATCGTTGTCCATGCCGAGGACGTTGGTGTAGGTGTGGTGGACGTAGTTATGCGAGTGCATCCACTGCGAGGACGGGCAGACGATGTCCCACTCCCAGGTGGTGGAGTGGATGGTCGGATCATTCATCCAGTCCCACTGGCCGTGCAGCACATTGTGGCCGATCTCCAGGTTCTCCAGAATCTTGGCCGTAGACAACAGGCCGGTACCGAGCCACCACATCTTCTTGTTCCCCGAAAATAGCAGCGCCACGCGCGAGGCAACCTCGAAGCTGCGTTGGACGCGGATGAGGTTTTTGATGTAGGCCACGTCTGTGGGACCGAGGGAATCCGTAACTTCTTTCTTGATCTGATCGAGGCGGGCACCGATCTCGGCGATGTCCTCGTCGGTCAGGTGCGAATAGGCTTTGATGTTATCGATTGCCATGAGTTTTTCCTTCCGGCAGGTTCATTGTGAGGCCACAAACTTTAAGGTTCGATGGTCAGATCGCCCGCGGCCACGCTGACGCAGGTGCGCACCCGGGAACCGGGTTCGTGGACTTCGCCGGTGACCAGGTTATGGGCATGTCCCTCCACCAGCGGGCGCACGCAGGTGTGGCACACGCCCATGCGACACCCGAACGGAAGGTTGACTCCGGCCTTCTCGCCAGCCTCGAGGATGGTGGTGGCGCCATCGACCTCGACGGTGGCGCGCCCGGGGAAGGTGATCGTCCCGCCCTGCGCATCCGATTCGCGCTCTAGTGTGAAGCGCTCGGTTTTCAGCTCAACGCGGTTTTCTTTGGCCCAGTCCTCGAGCTCATCAAGCATTCCTGCGGGCCCGCAGGCATAGACCACTCGGTCGCCGATTCCGGGGATGAGCTCGGGCAGCTGCGCCGGGCTGATGCGGCCTTGTTCGCCCGTGATTTGGGTGTGAACATGCAGCCTGGGGTGGGCGTCGGCAAGCCTGCGCAGCTCGCTAGCGAACAAGACGTCGTCTTGGGTACGGGCCGAATGCACGAGCACAACGTCGGTATCCTCGAACTGGCCGCGCTCATCCATCGTGCGCAGCATGGAGATCACCGGGGTCAGCCCCGTACCGGCGGTGACGAACGCGATCGCCGGCGGCAACGGATCGGTGAGGTGAAATTCGCCCGCCGGCGCCAAGAGGCGGATCGTGGTACCGGGTACGACGTTGTCGACCAGATGATTCGACAGCTTGCCCTTTTCCACAGCGCGCACCGTAATGCTCAAGGTTCCATGGTCATGACCGGGTGCGTTGGTCAGCGAGTAGGAGCGCCAGGTGTAGCGGCCATCGACAAGCACCCCGATGCCAATGTACTGGCCCGCATGGAAATCGGTGGGCACACCCCAGCCTGGGATGATGTCGAGATGCACGACCTCTAAATCGCGTTGCACGCGCACGATCTTGCCCCGCAGCTCGCGCGTGGACCACAGCGGGTTGATCAGCGCGGAATAGTCGTCCGGGAGCAGCGGTGTGGTGAACCTTTTCAGGATGCCGCGAACGGCTGCCAGCTTGTCGGAAGGCACTCATTCCCCCTTCGAAGAAGTTTCGGTTCAAAAAGTTACGGGTACGTAGCTTACGTTAACGTAGGCTATTTGTCCAGACCGAAGGGTGGGCGCGGGTGCCATACAGCTTCCCACGCACCGACCCTGCGCAATTCTTAGCAACCCGTGGATGCCCATCCTTTAGCGGTTGTCACCCTCGGATTGCTGCTTTCCGACGCCCCCAGGCATCCACCGGCCCCACTCTCCTTTACCCCGTGGGTCCTATGGACGCGATGAGCAAACTCACCCTAGTTTTCCAGCCCCGGTACCTCGTCGATCTGCTTTGATCCAACCTCCGATTTTCACTTAAGAAAACCACTGCCTCGCTAACAACCACCAACCGTGGGTTCCGCGTTTGTCCTGTGCATGCCCGGCCGCAGGCAATAAAAAACCCTGACCGTCAGGCCAGGGTTGACAATGAGCGATGTTAGAGTAGCTGCACCAGCACCGGCAGTTCGGTGGGGTCGTACCACGCCATGAAGTTGTCGACGGCGTCACCCACGATAAGCTCCGCATCCTCATCACCAAGGTCGGCGGCATCGATGGCCTCGATGGCCTTGGCGGTAGCTTCCTCGCTGACCTCCACATCCACGTGAATCGCCGCGACGGCATCCAGCGGCACCTGCGCCGGGTTGAGCTTGACCACGGCCTCGCCGAGATCCGGAGCCAAGGTCACGACGTCATCGGATACGTCGACTGAAACAACCACCCGGCGGTGCGGAAAGGCCTCCTCATCGCCCACACCAAGCAGGCGCAGGGAAGCCAAAGACGCATCATCAAAGGCGATCTCGGCGAGGTCCTCCTCCTCACCTTCCGTGTACCACTCGCGAAGCGCCGGAGTCACCGCGAAGCCATAGCCGTTACGGGCATTAATCACGCCCGTGTCGTTGAGCTCACGCAAAATGGAAAAAGTCGCCGGGAGATAGACGCGCATTAGAATTCACCATCCAGGCCGAACAGGCCGGTAATCTCCACGACTGCGCGATCGAACTGCTGGTAGTACACGCCCACAAGCCCTGCCTCGACGGCAGCGCGAACGTTGAGGATCGAATCGTCGACAAGCACGCAGTCGCGCATGGGCAGATCGAGGGCGTCGGCGGCGGCCTGGAACGCGGCCTCGTCCGGCTTCTCCACACCAATCTCGCCGGAGAGCAAGACGGCATCGACGATGCCCTGGGTCTGCAAGACACGGATGGGCTCTGCCCCAGCCCCACCTGGGTCATTCGAAAGCACGGCTACACCCACGCCATTGGCGCGCGCGGCCGCGAACAGGTTCCGCCAGCGACGCTGGTCTTCATCGGTCCCGTCCAGGACGCCTACATAATCAACGATCAAGCCACGCACGGCCTACTTACACCTCACGATTAGTCATTTACTGGCATAGTGGAAGCTATCGAGTCACCCGCCTGCGGATGCTTGATGCTTTCTGCCTACACCTAGCGTTTATTCTTTTCTATTGTGCCCCACAAGTTGCCACCTGCGCAGCCCAAGCGCGCGTGGTGGGGCATGTTCACCCCGTGACATCAAACGCCTGCCTTGGAGTATTTCACCTCAAGGAGTATAACCAGTTGTCCGAACAACGCTTGCGCCCCATCCCCGGAATGAGCATGTTACTTGCGCTTGTTGACCAACCGGCGGTCAAAGCGGGCGATGAGATCCCACGCGCCCACCGTCGCAAAGCAGTCATGCTCATCAACGTTGGCTTGGCCGCCGCATTCCGGGTCAAGCCTTTATCCAGCATCACCCAGCGGTTCTTTTCCGAACACGCCACACGATCAATCAATTACCGCGCGAAACACGCATCAATTCACGGCCCAATAAGAATCGACTCCTCGCACTTTGAGGCGGGAGCCGACTGCATATATGTCATCGGGACCGTAACCTGTCGCGAACATCACTTTGCGTTTAGCAGCGAGGTTACCTTCGACGAAACCGGTGCAGCACGGGTACGAACCTTGCGGGTGGCCTAGTCCTCATTCAGGCCGTTCCTTCCAAGCACCGTTGGGGTAGTGAAAACCCATCGACGAGCACCCGAGGGTGTCGTCGATGGGTGACCTTTGGGCCTCTAGGCCTCGACCGTACCTGCCTCGCTAGCCGAGGCCGCTTCGGCTTGCTTGGCAAACTGCTTGCGCAACATGAAGAGCTGTCGGACGGTCTCTTCCTTGATGCCATCCTTCATGGCGTTGAACATGTCGCCACCTTCCTTCTGGTATTCCACCAGCGGGTCGCGCTGCGCCATAGCACGCAGGCCGATGCCCTCCTTGAGATAGTCCATCTCATAGAGGTGCTCGCGCCACTTGGTGTCGATGATCGGCAGGATCACCATCCGCTCAATGTTGCGCATCTGCTTCTCGCCGCCGATGGCGGTGACGTTGGTCTCCAGCTCGTCGTACTGCTTGTGGGCGTCGTCAAGCAGGGCCTGGCGCAACTGATCGGCGGTGAGCTCACCTGCAGCGCCGTACTCGGTCCCGTCGATAAGCTCCTTGGCGGTAAACGAAGGACCATAAAGTCCCTCAAGGGCGTTCCACAAAGACTCCGTGTCCCAGTCCTCGACATAGCCGGCGGAGGTGGCGCCATCGACATAGGCGTTGATCGTGTCATCGATCATCGCCTGGATGTCATCCTTGATATCAGCAGCCTCGAGAATTTCGCGGCGCTCGGCGTAGATAACCTTGCGCTGCTCGTTCATGACCTCGTCATACTTGAGCACGTTCTTGCGCATCTCGAAATTCTGGTTTTCCACGGAGGCCTGAGCGCCCTTGATGGAGTTGGTGACCATCTTGTCAGCGATCGGCACGTCATCCGGGACGTTGAGGCGGTTCATCATGTTTTCCATGCGGTTACCCACGAAGCGAACCATGAGATCATCGCGCATGGACAGATAGAAACGGGTGGTACCCGGATCGCCCTGACGGCCGGCACGACCACGCAGCTGGTTGTCGATGCGGCGCGACTCGTGGCGCTCGGTGCCGAGCACGTACAGTCCGCCGGCCTCGCGCACCTGCTCGGCAAGCTTCTTGCCCTGCGCCTTGACCTTGGCAATCTCATCGTCCCACGCGGCCTCGTACTCCTCCGGGGTTTCCACCGGATCGAGCCCGCGCTCGCGCAGGTTAATGTCAGCGATGATGTCCGGGTTACCGCCCAGCACGATATCGGTACCACGACCAGCCATGTTGGTCGCAACGGTCACCGCCCCTGGCAGACCCGCCTTGGCCACGATCTGCGCCTCCTGCTCATGATACTTGGCGTTGAGCACGTTATGCTTGATGCCACGACGCTGCAGCAGCTTGGACAGGTACTCAGATCGTTCCACGGAAGTGGTACCAACCAGAACCGGCTGGCCCTTCTCCACGCGCTCCTCAATGTCATCAACCACAGCCGCAAACTTGGCTTCCTGAGTCTTGTAGACCAGGTCAACCATGTCCTCGCGCTTCGGCGGAACGTTGGTCGGAATCGAGATAACGTTGAGCTTGTAGATCTGGTGCAGCTCGGCCGCCTCAGTCTCAGCGGTACCAGTCATACCGGAAAGCTTGTCATAGAGACGGAAGTAGTTCTGCAGGGTGATGGTAGCCAGGGTTTGGTTTTCGTTCTTGATCTCGACGTTTTCCTTCGCCTCGATCGCCTGATGCATTCCCTCGTTGTAACGTCGGCCAGCCAGCACTCGGCCGGTGAAGTCGTCGACGATGAGGACCTCGCCGTTGCGTACGATGTAGTCCTTATCGCGGTTAAACAGCTCCTTGGCTTTGATCGCGTTGTTGAGGTAGCTCACGAGCTGGGAGTTTTCCGGCGCGTACAAGTTGTCGATGCCGAGCTGATCCTCGATGAATTCGACACCGGCTTCTTTGATGCCGATGGTGCGCTTGCGCTCATCGACCTCATAGTGAGTGTCGCGCTTCATGCGCGGTGCCAGGGTGGCAAACACGGAGTACCACTGGGAGGAGCCGTCAACAGGGCCAGAAATAATCAGCGGGGTACGCGCCTCGTCGATGAGGATCGAGTCAACCTCGTCGACGATAGCGTAGTGGTGGCCACGCTGAACCAGGTCATTGATGCTGCGCACCATATTGTCGCGCAAGTAATCGAAGCCCAGCTCGTTGTTCGTGCCGTAGGTGATGTCCGCATTGTAGGCTCGGCGGCGCTGCTCTGGGGTCATGTCGGACAAGATCACGCCAACACTCAGACCGAGGAAGCGGTGAACACGGCCCATCCACTCGGCGTCACGCTTTGCCAAGTAGTCGTTGACCGTCACCACGTGCACGCCCTTGCCCTCGAGCGCATTCAGGTATGCCGGCAGCACACAGGTCAGGGTCTTGCCTTCACCGGTGCGCATCTCGGCGACGTTGCCGAAGTGAAGCGCAGCGCCGCCCATCACCTGCACTGGGTAGTGCTTTTGCCCCAGCACGCGCCAGGATGCCTCCCGGGCAACCGCGAAGGCCTCAAGGACGAGGTCATCGACGGTCTCACCCCCCGCGATGCGCTCTTTGAATTCGGCGGTCTTTGCCTTGAGCTCCTCATCCGTTAGGTCAGAGTACTGCGGTTCCAAATCAATGACTTGGTCGGCGATGTGCTTCAATCGCTTCACTGCGCGGCCCTCGCCTATGCGGAGCATCTTGGAAAGTCCAAACACCTGCGCTAATCCTTTTCCTTGAAAATACGACGGCAAAACTACTAACTCGCCATTGTACGCACAACTATCACACATGGCTGAACCCGGTAACTGCTGAATGCAACTACCGGGTTTCAGGTGCCCCTCAGATTCTCTGGTTCATCGAGGATTTCTGGGGCCCAGTCTTAATGTCAACTCCTAGAGAGCGCGAATGGGAATTCCTACTCCTGGTCGGCTGACTCTTCAGCCAGAGTGATCAGGCCGTAGTCGAAGGCGTGGCGACGGTAAACAACCGAAGGGCGACCATTTTCCTTATTTACAAAGAGGAAGAAGTCATGGCCGACGAGTTCCATTTCACCGAGTGCCTCGTCAACGGTGATCGGTACAGAGGAGTGTTCCTTGGTACGAACAATCTGCCCTGGTACGACGTCCTCCACCTTGTCTGCGTAAGGATCCTCGTCGTAGTTGTTTTCCGCACGTGCATCCTCGGCTTCCTTGGCCAAGGTGGCAGCGGCCTCGCCGGTGCCCAGCGGGGCGCGGTGTCCGGACAGCGAGATGGAACGGCGAGCCTTGACCTTACGCAGGGAACGCTCCATGCGAGCCAGCGCAGTTTCCAGCGCCGCGTAGAAGCTGTCTTCCTTTGCTTCTGCGCGGGCGATGTGCCCCTTGCCGGTGGCGGTGATCTGGATGCGGTCGGACTCATCGGCGCGGCGCGGGTTCGGCTCGTGCTGGAGCTCAACGTGGAAGAAAGTCAGCGTGGGATCGAGGCGAGCGATCTTGGCGAGCTTCGCGTTGACGCGCTCGGCGAAGTGCTCAGGAACCTCAACGTTGCGTCCGGTGATGGCCACCTTGACATCGGGGCTCAGGGAATCGTTGCTAGCAGCAGGCGTGGTCATAATCACGTACCTTCCTGTTCGGCCGCCACGGATGTTGTGAGTGGGATTACTCTCTACGTCCCTCAGTGGCGGGATCAACTTCCACACAAAGGATACCTCTGGTCATAACCTTTGCGCCACATTGTTTTATCGCTTAGGCGCTACTCCACCCCAATCCACCCCTGATTTTTAGTCCGGCGCTGGTCAGTACGGCGGAAGACGCCGCCATCGTTGCCCCCGTCGTAATCACGTCATCGAGGAGTATGACCGCCCGCGCAGGTCGCGAGGCTGCAATCGATTCCGCAACCAACATTCCGCCTGTTATAGCACAGGTCACATTTCCTCTGTGCTTTCCGACGCCTACCGCACCGTAAGCCCCGCCCCTACCTGGCTCCGGGAATAGGCCTCGGTCTGCCGCGATGCGCTGCCAATTTTTGACCATAGTGACGCCCTGGGAAAGGTTAGACCGTCTAGCCGACACGTCCAGCCCTACCTGATCTTTGACGCTGCGACTGTGCTCGAGCAGCGGCGCGACATCGAAACCGGTGGCACGGGCAACACGCGTTACTGGATCCCCGCCGCGCCTGCGTGCTGAGGCGCGCAAGGTAGGTGCCGGCACGATGACGATGTCCCAATCAAGCTCACCGCGGGCAATGAGGTATTCGATAGCCGCCGTGGTCATGACAGCAAGTGGACCGACGGCATCTCTTCTACCACGCTCTTTGATCCCGATAATCATCCTTCGCCGGGGGCCACCGTAGGGACCTAGGCCCCAGACGGGCATGTGCGGATCCACCCTCGTGGTGATTCTTTGCGGAGGCGTGCGCAGACTGCGCAGACACTTTGTACAGCAGCGGGTCCCCGCCGTCCCACACCCCATGCACGATTGAGGCAGCAAGATTTCCAACATGAACTCGTTGGACGAATCAGGTGCAGCTGTCGGTTCCCCAGCTAACGCGAGACGATAGGGATATTACGCCCGCCTTCTAACCCCTGAACCTCACGCCAGAAGGTCGAGCTCGTGCCGGTGGTGGAAAGTTCGAGTGCAGCACGGGAATCTGTGACGTAGACATTCGACGAGGTAGCAGCGACGGCATCGACAGGTGCTTGGATATTTGCCGCGGGCATCGTCTGGGAGTTGGATCCGTCCTGCTCGATGCGCCACACTGGCCTCTCAGGATTGGAGGTGCCCACCACCAGCGATCCATCGGGTTGCCAGTCAAGCGTGCGGGCTTCGAGGTCGGCGTCGGCGGCATATTGCTGGACGTTCGTGAGCTTGCGCTCGCCGGCATTTGGCCGGGACACCGTGGCCACGAAGACCCGTCCGGCGATGATGAAGGCCGCGCGCACTCCCGTGTACGACAGGCGCAGCGATTCAATCGGGCTTGGATCCTCTCCCAATGCTGTGGTGTCCACCGTGGTCTGGGCGATGTCGCCGCTGCCCGCCGAGCGAGAAATACGCACCACCGTTTCCCCATCAAGGACGGTCCACACGCTGGTGGCTCCGTATTCGAAAGTCGGGCGCGACAAGGTGCGGGCTTTGAGGATCTCAGTGGTCGCACCGTCTTGACCGGCCAGCAGTAAGCGCGAGTCCTTAGATTCATCCTCACCGGTTGCCGACACTAGCGCCACAGTAGCAGTCGAAGAGGCAATGTCTGCAGATTCGATGGAGGTCATTTGGCCAAGCGCGCCGGCGACTGGGGTCGCTTGATTGCCGGTGACCTGCACCAACTGCCCTCCACGGATGGCGAAAAGCGAACCAATGCTGCTTGTAGCCGCTTGGGGGTTGAATTCGGCGAAATCGTCCACGGTAAGGTCAGTGGAGCCCGTGCCCTTGGAGACCACGTTGGCACCGTCGAAGGCGAGGTGATAGGGGCCCGGGATGTCCGCAAGCGCAAGGGTCCAGACAAGCTGGGCGGCAAGGCGACGCTGGGCATCGTCGTTAAGCTTGGCAACGCCAGTGAGCTGATAGACGCCGTTAGTGATCCCCGCAAACGCCGCCTCCGCAGGCAGCTCGTTGAGCACGCCGGGGGCGAGGGTATGAGAAGGTCCTTCCACGATAAGTGAAATCAACGCCGTATCCAACGAGCTGGATCCAGAATACAACCAACGTCGGTCGCTAACGAGCGTCCCGCCGCCCGGTTCAAAGAAATACACACTGTGCGAGGAATAGCGGTTGCGCAGCTCGGTCTTCTCGACGACGATGGAGTTCGGCAAGGAACTGATCCGCCATTGCCCGTCAACCTTTTGCAGTTCGATGGTTTCATTCAACGACTGGGTGTTGGGCACGTACCCGCCACCGACTTCCACCTGGCCGACGATGAGCCCGGATACCCGGTAGGTGGCCTGTGCCAGTTGACTTTCCGATTGCGCCACATCCGCCGTGGATTCTGCGGCTGCGGCGGCGAGCGTGGCCGTATTGTCGCCGTTGATGTCTGGGCTCATTTCTTCGCTGCCCGTCGGCGAAGAAAGGTCGCCGGGCTGCGCGACGTTGACGTCGAGGCGATCGACCACGTTGATGGTCAGGTCCGGATTCCAGGCTGCTGAGGCATCCGGTGTCAGATACGTACGCGCCAGCTGGTACTGCTGGTTGGGCTGTGCCAGGGCCGCGTAGAAGTCACGGATGAGCAAGTCTGGCGCCCGATCGGGTTCGGGGCCCTGCGCCTGGCTGGCCTGTGCTCCCTCGAAAGGACGCAACGCCTGCGGATCCGACTGCGAAGGCAACGTCGAACAGCCCGCAACTAAGCTCGCGCCCATGAGCACACCAAGCATCACCTTTGCGTGTTTGATCACTGCTCTTCCTCCTCCGCCCGATGCGAACCCGAGTATTCACCCTTTGCCTTATCCCCGGAGTCAGCAGCTGCGCCATTACTGTTACCTGCTTTCCGCGCCGGAGGATGCGCAGTGTCTTCGAAGTCGGGGTCATAGAAATTCTCTAATTCCTCGAGGTCAACGAGGTCGTCGTAGCTGGTCACCCTACCTGAGTGGGGGTGCGCCGGGTCATCGAAACCGGCCCATTCCACGTCATCGACATTGTCCATCTCAATAGCGTCATCGGAACCGCTTGTGCTGTCGAGTCTGTCGGAAATTTTGGCACCCGTGGCGTTATTGGCACCGTCGAGGCTGCCCACGCCGCTGGCAATCTCCTCGAAATCGGTCGCTGCATTGCTTGCCGACGCCCCCAGCGCCGCATCAGTGAATGTTTCTTGTTCCAACGGCGCGCTATCCACGGCCGCAACTCCCCCGACCAATGCCTTTCGTGCGGCATCGTCCAGCGCGACCACCATGTCCCCAGTGGGCGCGGAAATACCGGCTTCATCCACAGGCGTGGGAACTTCCAGAGGCAAAGGATCAACCGAATAGCGCTCATGCGGCTTCTTGGGCAGCACCAAGCGGAACATGGTGCCCACACCCTCCTCGCCGAGGGCGTCCAAGGTGCCGCCGTGCAGGCGAGCATCTTCATGGCTAATCGCAAGGCCTAGGCCCGTGCCACCGGAATGGCGCACGCGAGACGGATCTGCCCGCCAGAAGCGGTTAAAGACCAACTCCTCCTGGCCGGGCTTGAGACCCACGCCATGATCAACGACTGTAATCGCCGCCGCCTGGGTGGTTTCGGCCAGCTGAACCACCACTGGCTTGCCTTCCGAGTGGTCGATGGCATTGGCCAACAGGTTGCGCAGGATGCGCTCGATGCGACGCGAGTCGCCTACCACCATCACCGGTTCCTCCGGCTTGATGAAGCGCACCTGAACCCCGAGCGAGTCGGCGAGGTATTCGGTCTGCTGCCAGGCTGCGGAAATACAGGTACGCAGGTCCAGATTGGATTCCGCGAGATCCGCCACACCTGCGTCATGGCGGGAGATTTCCAACAAGTCTGCGAGCAAAGCTTCGAAGCGATCGAGTTCGCGAACCATCAGCTCGGTGGCGCGCCTGGTCGGTGCGGAGAGATTCTCTGCGTCGTCGGCGATCATGTCCGCGGCCATGCGCACCGTGGTCAGCGGCGTACGCAGCTCGTGGGAGACATCGGAGGTGAATTGCCGCTGGAGGTTGCCGTATTCCTCCAACTGGTTGATCTGCTTAGATAGCGACTCGGCCATCGTGTTAAAACTCATGGCCAGACGCGCCATCTCATCTTCGCCGTCGACGACCATGCGCTCACGCAGGTGTCCGTTAGCGAAGCGCTCGGCAATACGGGAGGCGGAGCGCACCGGTGTGATCACCTGCTGCGTCAAAAGCCAGGCGATGCCCACCAGCAGCACCACCAACACAATGGCTGCTCCCGAAAACAGGCCACGCAGCAGTGCGAGGGTGGCCTCTTCGCTTTCCATGCTCATCACCAGATACACCTGGAGATTCGGGATGTCCGACTCGGTCGGGGTGCCGATGATAATGGCCTTGTATGTAGAGCCGTCGCTGCGATCGATCGTGGCGTATTGATAGGAGATTTGACCCTGGGCAACAAAGCTTCGCAGCCGCTCCGGGATCCGGTATCCCTGGGGCGCGGCTATGACCGAACCATCCGGATTATTAACTACTATGACCGGCTCATACACCGCCTGTCCAGCATCCGTACCACGGTTGGCAAGAGCAGCGCGCGCAGCGTTCAGACGCGTCTGCAAGGTGGAGGACGTGCCCGTTGCTTCGATCTGGTTTTCCACCGCGACCCGTGCGCGGTCAATCTCAGAGTTGGCGATGTCTAACTTCGAGTCCACGAGGTTTTGGGTCACGAAGCTCACGAGCACGATCGCGAGCAAGATCATCACCACCGCGGAGGCGATAAAGATGGAGCCGAGCACCCTAATCTGCAAGGAAGTGCGCCAGCGATGCGCAAAGCGCCGCTGGGCCCGTCTCATACGCTGAAGAATGATTGCCGCCACGCTTTTCTATTCCTGGCCGGTCTTATACCCCACGCCTCGAACAGTGAGCACGATCTGTGGGTTTTCCGGATCCTGCTCGATCTTGGCGCGCAGGCGCTGCACATGGACGTTTACCAAGCGGGTATCGGAAGCATTGCGATAACCCCACACCTTGTGCAGCAATTCCTCGCGGGTAAACACCTGCCCCGGTTTCGATGCCAGCTCGAGAAGGAGGTCAAACTCGAGTGGGGTGAGGCTGATTTCCTCATGTCCGCGACGAACGGTGTGTCCCGGCACGTCAATGGAAAGCCCGCCGATGGTGAGGATATCGGACTCCTCGGTGTCCGTGCGGCGCAGGCGCGCGCGGATGCGGGCAACGAGCTCCTTGGGTTTAAAGGGCTTGTTGACATAATCATCGGCCCCGGACTCAAGCCCCAGCACCACGTCGACCGTGTCGGTCTTTGCGGTGAGCATAACGATGGGCACCGAGGACTCCTGGCGGATGATGCGACAGATGTCGATGCCGTTCATACCGGGCAGCATAAGGTCCAAGAGCACCAGGTCGGGCTGTTCCGCTCGGAAGGTGTCGACCGCAACGGTACCATCGGTGACTGCTACGGTGTCAAACCCTTCAGCCTCCAGCACGATGCTGAGCATCTCCGAGATTGCGGGGTCATCGTCGACTACGAGGATCTTCTGGGCCATGAAGTACAACGCCCTTCCTTGGGAATCAGTTATGGGAAAAGGGATGAGTGCGGGTTAATAACCTTGTGCCATTCTAAACACATTGGTTAACGCGCACATCAACCCAGCAGCCTAGTGGGCAACCATTTTCTCGACGATGGCGCAGACGTCATCGAGGTCATAGTCAGGCTCGAGCACCAACCACGGAGACACCCACGAGGCCTGAGCCAATCGTCGGTAAGCATCGGCGGTGCGCTGCTGCAAACCGCCATCGGACTCGTACCTATCTCGCGTTCGAGCCGAATCCTGCTCCTCTCGGCTGCGGGCACGCTCCATCGCCAAAGCGGGTGCGGTAGCCAGCAGGATTTGATGATCCGGGCGCGGAAGGCCAAGCGTGCCGAACTCGAGCTGCTCGATCCACTCGATCGCCGCGGGATCCTCCAACCGCGCCGCCGTATAGGCGGCATTAGAGGCAACGTATCGATCCAATAGAACCAGCTTGCCCGCCTGATCGGCGCGCTCGATCGCTTCTTTCGCACCCAGGCGATCCAGAGCGAACATCGTCGCCATGCCATAAGCGGAATCCACGAGATCACCCATGTCCCCATACAGTGCCTTCTGGGCGAGCTGGGCGTGGATGGACTGCTCGTAGCGTGGGAAGGCAATCACCTCCAGTCGATGGGCCCCGAATCGCTGCATAAGGGCCGTGACAAGGGTATTCTTTCCCGCGCCGTCGATGCCTTCGATCGCAATGATCATGACTAGTAACGGTAGTGCTCGGGCTTGTAGGGACCTGCCACATCTACGCCGATGTACTCAGCCTGTTCCTTGGTCAGCTCGGTGATCGTTCCACCCAGGGCCTCGACGTGGATGCGAGCCACCTTCTCGTCCAGGATCTTCGGCAGGCGGTAGACCTCATTGCCGTAGCGGCCGTCGTTGCGGAAAAGCTCGATCTGCGCGATGGTCTGATCCGCGAAGGAGGTAGACATCACGAAGCTGGGGTGGCCGGTAGCGTTGCCGAGGTTGAGCAGACGGCCCTCGGACAGCACCACGATGGAGGTGCCATTAGGGAGGGTGAACTCGTCGACCTGCGGCTTGATGTTGACGCGGGTGACATCGTCGCGGTGTAGCAGCGAGGCCATGTCGATTTCATTGTCGAAGTGGCCGATGTTGCCCAGCACGGCGTGATCCTTCATCTTCAGCATCTGTTCGAAGGAGATGATGCCCATGTTGCCGGTAGCGGTGATCACGATGTCGGCGTCAGCGATGGCGTCATCGGTGTGCACGACGGGGAAGCCATCCATGAGGGCCTGCAGGGCGTTAATCGGATCGGCCTCGGTGACCTTCACGCGCGCTCCCTGACCGGCCATCGCCTCCGCACAGCCCTTGCCCACGTCGCCATAACCGCAGATGAGGACGTTCTTGCCACCCATGAGCATGTCGGTGGCGCGGTTGATGCCGTCGATGAGCGAGTGGCGAGTACCGTACTTATTGTCGAACTTGGACTTGGTCACGGCATCGTTGACGTTCATCGCTGGGAAGGGCAAGACACCCTCCTCAGCGAAGTGGTAGAGACGGTGCACGCCCGTGGTGGTCTCCTCGGTGACACCTTTGACGGACTCGGAGATCGCAGTCCACTTCGGACCCTCCTCGGCCAGAACCCCGCGCAGCATGTTGAGGAAGGCCTGGTACTCGTCGGAGTCTCCCCCCTGGATCGGCGGCACCAATCCGGCGGCCTCGAATTCCTTGCCGCGGATCACGGCCATGGTGGCGTCGCCGCCGTCATCAAGGATCATATTGGGCAGCACGCCCTCGCCCCAGCTGAAAATCTGGTTGATGCACCACCAGTATTCGTCGAGGGTCTCACCCTTCCACGCGAATACCGGCACGCCCTGCGGATTGTCCGGGGTGCCTTCCTTGCCCACGACGACCGCTGCGGCGGCCTCGTCCTGGGTGGAGAAGATGTTGCAGGAGGCCCAGCGGACCTCAGCGCCTAAGGCGACGAGGGTCTCGATCAGCACCGCCGTCTGCACGGTCATGTGTATCGAACCTGCGATGCGCGCACCCTTGAGTGGCTGTTCCTCCTTGTACTCCTGGCGCAGCTGCATCAGACCTGGCATCTCGTACTCGGCCAGGCGGATCTGGTGGCGACCGGCCTGCGCGAGGGAAAGGTCTGCAACCTTGAAGTCAAAAGCGAATTCGTCGCTCATTAGACGGGGGCTCCTTAAGGCATGGGAAGAGGAATAAAAGTATCGCTTCTAACCATACATGCCGGCCGGAAACGGCACTGCTTGCCGACGGTGCCCGCTCGTGGCGACGTCGGCAAGTAAATCGCGAATACACTGCCACGAACCGCCGCCCCACGCCCCTTGGAGTTCAGCACCACTGAGTGACGGCTGTGACCGCAAAGGCCAAACGAAGTCGGACTAGCTCAGCGCCTCGATCAGTGCCTCGAGGTCTTCTTCGGTCTCGGCACCTTCGAGCACCTCGCTGGCAGCCTCAGCCAGGGCCTCATCGGCGTGGCCTATGAGCGTGCGGATAAACGGATAGCTTTCGACCACGTCGCCCGCGGAATACGGCGCCCCACACCAGATTGCCGCAATGGTCGCCGCAGCATAGCCATTGTTGATCTCATCCTCGGACAACCTTCCACCGCTGGTGGCAAGGACGCAGGCATCGCGGATGGCCTCGATTATGTCCTCATTTTCAAGTTCTGCTAGTTCGTCGAGGAAATCAATGTTTGCATCTTCCGCGAAGATCTTGTGCTCCCAAGCGCTCATGGCGCCCCTCCTTTTTGTGTGTTTGCTTGATGAATCCACGGTGTGCTGGCCGGATTTCTTCAGTAGGAAATCGCTGCGGGTCAACCAAAGTCGGGACCAGCTCGGCCCCGGATCAACCGTGAGCCGCCCAAGTGTGACTGTGAAATTGTGAATGTCGACGTTGTAACAGTGTGCTGCGGCATGACTGCGCTGGCTCGTTTCCGGCGACCGGTTCCCGGCGTTTCATCACACGACTGCGCCGCCGAGAGTTCCTCCTCATCTTTCTTATACCCTGTGCAAGCCACGTTTGTCGCGGATGCACACCAGACCTCTTTCCCCACCCATTGCTCGGTCACCAGCAACCACAACCCCGCGCGCCGCACCAGGCAGGACTGCACCCCAATGGGGTTACTCCTTCGTTATGGTCGCGCCACGATTTATGCAGGTAAAACGATTGCGCATTTCCGGGGGTTCACACCGACTGCCCCCGTATGCTAGCGTTCTTGTTACCAATTTGTGATGAAAAAGGTGACTGAGGATACACCTGCCAGTAACGTGTCCCACCCGTCAGGCCGTCCCATGAAAGATCACGCAGCAAGGTTGGTTACGTCTCAACCGGCCCGGCAACAACCGGTCATGCCGTAGCAAACGACGGCGCACCGGTGCATGTGGCCATCGCTCACTGATGGATGCCTTTGCGGACGTGGGCACACCGCGCACAACACCTTCTCGAAAGGAGGACGCGCTGAAATGTTTGCTGACACAACACGCAAGCGCTTTGTGGTGGTCATGCTTTCTGGCTGTCTTCTTGCCATCATCACCGGCATCGTAGTGTGGAAATGGGAAGTCCCGATCACTCCGACACCTACCGCCGATGCCGGTCCGCCAGTCACAAGCGCTACCATTGCGACGCACATCGCTGAGCACGACGAACCCACCGATTCCGCACAGGATCCCGAGGCAGCAACGCCCACCACCGGATTGCCCGTAACGGCCATTCGCACCGCCTCCTTCTCCCCCGGCGGCCCCAACCTGTCCACCCGGTCCGCTTTAGGCGCGCCACAACAGTTGATGGAAGACGGCCATCTGCCGCTGGCGGGTGGCCCGGGCCTCCCACTGGTAGCATCCCCGACTGCCTCGGCGGTGCAGGAAGAAGAGCGGGGCATGGGCGTCGTCGCCAGCGATTCCGACTCCAGCAGTGACGAGAACGTCCGCGACCGCGAACCCCAGCCAATACCCACCCCAGGCTTGCCAACCGCGTCACAGCCTTCGGATACCACAGACAGCACCACCGCGCCGGCCACCACTCATGCCCCACCAGGTGTGGGTGGTACCGATGCGACTTCGGGCGAGCCGGTCCCCACCGACCGACCGCCGATGAACGCCGGCGCCGCTGGTGGCAGCGTGCTCCCCAGCGATGACACCACCCCCAGCGAACCCATCGCGGCACCTGCCACCGCAGCATCCGATACCGCCACGCCCGTGGGCGTGATCAACGGCCCCGTCACCGAACCAACGGCGCCTTTGGTAGCAACCCCAGACTCCCCCGACAACGGTGTCGCCCCTGCGCCCGCAGGTAACAGCATCGTCACCTCAGGCACGGCAGATACCCCGGAAGTTGCCAAGGAGGAGGAAGCGACACACTAACGCTGGGCCAAGAATACTTCTTGGGCTTGACAAGGCAGACTGCCCGCTAGGCTCTATTCAAACCTCGCGGGCAGTCCTGCAGGCCGATCGGGTGCTATACGTAGGAAAGCTTCGCGCCCTACACCGTAGCAATAAAAACGGTGCCGTTACCGTTTAAGGTGATCGACGGCTCGCACGCGGACACAAACACTGCGTCCGTGGGGCGCAAGGATTGGGAGTCTTCCTCCCCCTTGGAATTGGCTTGTCCATCGGCCCCACTGCTCGAGGCTGCAACGCTTACCTGCACCTCGCCCGCGATGGCCAAGACTATCGCGGCACAGTCATGATCGATAGTGGTCTTCCCATCCACCGGAATGCACCGCAAGTCAAACTCGTCGATCGGCACCTGATAATGCCCATCCACGCATTCCACTTTCGGGGATGCCAGCGATTGGAACTTGAGAACCTTGACCAATTCAGCGACGTCAACGTACTTGGAGGTCAGCCCACCACGTAACACGTTGTCGGAGTTAGCCATGATTTCCACGCCCAGGCCTTTGACGTAGGCGTGCAGGTTGCCCGCGTCGAGATAGATTGCCTCTCCAGGTTGAAGTACCTCGTAATTCAACAGCAACGCGCCGAGCACCCCGATATCGCCGGGGTAGCGATCGTTGAGGTCGAGCACGTTTTCCAAGGGAAGCTGCATCCAGGTATCTGTAAGGTGCGGAAGCTGCGCCCTGATTGCGGCATCCACGGCATCGATCAGCGCATGGCGCGCGCCCGAGGGAATGGTAATCCAGGTGGTAAACAACGCGCGCAGGTTGTCCTCCTCCGCGCCGCCGGCATCCAGCATGCTCACATAGTGTTCGAGCTCGGGGCACTGAATAGCATTAAGCAATTCCACTGTCCGCTCAAGCGGGCGGAAACCAGCCATCGCATGGAACTCGGTCAGGGCCACCAAGAGCTCAGGCTTGTGATTCGGGTCCTTGTAGTTGCGGTTTCGGGCGCCTAGTTCAATACCTGCAGCATCCTCGCGGGCGAAGCCCTCCTCTGCCTGACGCTTGGAGGGATGGGCCTGCAGCGACAGTGGCGCGCCCGCTGCCAAGATCTTGAGCAAGAATGGCAAACGATCCCCAAATTGCGCGCGACTGCGACTGCCCAGCTCAGCTTCGGGATCTTCCGCGATGAGCTCTGCCAGTGTTTTCCCTGGGGTTGCAGCAAGACCAGTGGGCCCGCCTGGATGCGCCCCGTACCACAGTTCAGCCTCGGGGTGCTCGGTAGGCTCGTCGCCGCGCAGCGCGGCGATGAGCTCTCGCGAACCCCATGCATAGTTCTGAATGGTCGGTTGGAGCAACTGCATATGGTTTTCTTCCTATGTCTTACAACTTCACCTGAGCTGCCACCAACCTGGGTAGGCCGTGTGCGCGCAGGCGAAGCGACACCGGGGTCGGTGCCGCCTGGCTGGATTGGGAAACTCGATCCCTAGAAGGCAGTGGCGGCCCATGCCCTAGCCACCAAGCGCAGCGGCAAGGCCGAGCCGTTCGAGTAGTCCGCAACGGGCACCGATTGGGTTATGGCGCCCCCGCCGTAATCGGCGTCGGAATCCACGCCGGGATTCCACACAATGAGCTTCAACGGTAGCAGCTCATTACCGCCGCCATCGATTGGATCATCGAAGATCGAGCTATCGGAAACGGGGAATTTCCGCGCGGAAAGCGCCCAATCCTCCCGATCGAAAGCAACGCTCACCTTGCCATTTGCCGACCACAGGCGGCAGGCGAGGTGAGCTATGGCATCGCCAATAGGGTCAGATCCAAGGTGAATGATCCGTCCTGAAATGTAAGCCAATTCACGGGCCGGATTGACCACCTCCTCGCGTTCGGGCGAGCAGGCTTCGAGTTCAAGGTCTACCTCGGAAGCCCAATCTACAAAGGTTTGAGCGATGATCAGCGGCTCGCCATGCAGGCTATCTAAGACTGCTCGCACTGTGGCAAGCGCACGCAGCGGCGAGGTGCCCTCCGCCGTGGGCAAGTGAGGAATCACCACGCCACGTCCGGCGACGTCTTCCACAAGGGGACCTTCCGAAAGCCCAGCGAAGATCACGGTGCAACCGCGTTGCAAGGCAACCTGGATGTCGGCAGCAAGCTGGGGATCGTCGGCACGCTCGGTGAGCACGACAATCACATCCAGGGGACCGACGTAACGCGGCAGGCGATTGACTGTTACCACCGGGTATTCCAGCGGTGAGCGCATGGCAACCGCCAGGTTGGTCGCCGCCCGCGAGATGCCATCCTGGGCATAGACGACAACGCTTCGCGGCAACATGCCTTTGAGCCCTTCCAGTAGCTTGTCGCCGACGACACCAGCGACCGCGCGCACCTGCGCACCCTCGTGGGCGATGTCGTAGAAGGCATAGGCCATGCCGTTGGGTAGTTCATTCGGTTCAGCCATGCTGGCGCCTTTCGCATCTTGTGTTCTACCGCGTACGCCGCTTAGCCCAAGGCTCCCCGATGAACGCGCTTAGCTAGCTCTTGCAGCCACATCCCCACTGGGAACGTTGGCAGCTACTTCCTCAACGATGAAAGGGGGCATTTTTGTTTCCGCCCCCTATTTATTTTTGCGCTTCTTAGAACAGCCCAGATGGGATGCCCGAACCGGCGATGCGCTGGGCACCACCTAGCTGTGGCGGATAATCGAAAGGATCTCTTCCACCAATGCATCGACCTCGGAGGAGGTAGGGGCTTCGACGTTGAGTCGTAGCAGCGGCTCGGTGTTGGAAGCGCGCACGTTGAACCACGCCTTGGTGTCCTTGAGTTCCACGGTGACACCGTCGAGGCGATCGACGGACTCGATGCGATCCGCGAAGGCATCGAGCACCGCTTGGGTGCGCTCGGCTTGCTGCTCGGCGGAGGCAAGGCGGGAGTTGATCTCGCCAGAGGCTGCATAGCGGTTGTACTTGGCCATCATGTCCGAAAGTGGCAGGTCCTGAGAGCCCAACGCTGCCAGCACATGCATGGCCGCCAAGATGCCGGAGTCAGCGTTGAAGAATTCGGAGAAATAGTAGTGTGCGGAGTGCTCGCCACCGAAGACTGCACCATGCTCAGCCATCTGCGCCTTGATAAAGGAGTGCCCCACGCGGGTGCGCACCGGAACACCGCCGTTTTCGGTGATGATCTCCGGAACCGTCTTCGAGGTGATCAGATTGTGGATAATCGGTGCGCCCGGATGCTCGGCGAGGTAGCGTTCGGCCACGATGGCGCAGATCGCCGAGGGAGAGACCGGGTTACCCTTTTCATCCACGACGAAGCAGCGATCCGCGTCGCCATCGAAAGCCAGTCCGATGTCCGCGCCTACCTTCGGGGTAAATGCCTGCAGATCGACGAGGTTTTTGGGATCCAGGGGGTTGGCCTCGTGGTTGGGGAAGGTGCCATCCAACTCGAAGTACAGCGGCGAAACCTCGAGCGGCAGTCCAGCAAATACCGAAGGCACCGTGTGCCCAGCCATGCCGTTGGCGGCGTCGACTGCGACCTTGAGCGGACGAATTCCGGACAGATCCACCAACCCACGCAGGTATTCGCCGTACCCGGCCAGAGTGTCCTTTTCCGAGATACTTCCTGGCTGGCCTTCAAAGGCGGGGATGCCTTCAACCAGCATGTCGATGATGGTGCCGAGCCCTGTCTCCTGCCCCACTGGGCGTGCCCCAGCGCGGCACATCTTGATGCCGTTGTACTTAGCTGGGTTGTGGGAGGCGGTGAACATAGCACCCGGGCTATCAAGCACACCGGATGCGTAGTAAAGCTGGTCGGTGGAGGTCAATCCCAGCAGCACCACGTCAACACCCTGACTGGTGGCGCCTTCCGCGAACGCGCGGGACAGCTCGGGTGAAGAAGGGCGCATGTCGTGGCCGACCGCGATGCTGGCGGCATTTTCCTCGCGCATCAGCGCGCCGAAGGCCGCGCCGACCTCCCGGATGAAGTCGGCGTCAATGTCCTCGCCAACGACACCACGGACGTCATAAGCCTTGATCACCTTGGTGACTGATTCCCGGGTACGCATGAAGGCGCCTCCTACCTTTCAGAGATTAAATAGCAACAGCACGTCGAAACCGTCGAGGCGATTCCTTGCCCCATTCTCGGCATCGATGAAAAGCTGTCGTTTAGGTTGTTAGTTGCGACATTTGTTTGTTCTTTTTGCCTTGCGCCATGTCTGTGCCAAACCAAGCAAATATTCAGAATCGGGCAAAACAAAAACCAAATAATAATCCTACCCGCACGCATCTTGAGCTTTACTGACAAGCTCGTGGTTAAAGCCTGTGAAACTGCGTTGCAAAGTGCCAGCAGGCACCTTGTGGCTACAGCAGACAAAAATCGGGGTGGAACCTACCACCCCTCACATGCGCCTTGTCAGGACATGTTTTTCTTATAAGCGAAGCTAGCTTTCCTCGCCTTCTTCCGGCTCCGGCACCACCGAGAGATGACCACGGCGGGTGGTGTGCTTCTTCGACCTGAAAACCGGGTGGTTAGCCCCGAACTCCTGGGTGGCGTCCATGAGCCCGGAGGTGTTGCTGCCGGCCTCACGCACGGCCTCGGCCAGCGCGGTGAGGTCTTCATCGTCTTCGTCGAGGTTGTCTACGTGCACCAGCTCCCAGCCCAGCGGTGCTGTGATCCGGGAGGCATGGTACTCGCACAGGTCCCAGCTATGAGGATCGTTGTTAGGCAACAGCGGCCCAACGACGGCAGTCGACTGCGCGTAGGCATAGGTCAGCGTGGCAACGGCTGGCTTGCCGCAACCGGGTCGGGAGCAACGGCGAAATTGATTCACGCCTTAAAAGTCTAGACCCTTACTTTAGGTTTAGGTAGTAGTTGCCCGCTCGGCGCGCCCTCCCATCGAGAGAGCCCATTTGGACCTAGGCTTTGAGCTTATGCATACCCGTTCCTTCCGCGACCGCCACGGACGTGGAATCCGCGGCCCGCTGTTGCCCGCATCAACGCCGCGCTTTCGCTCCCGGCGTCAGCTTTTTGACGCCGCCGTCCTCGAGGCCTACGCCCCGATCCAGCAGCGCTTCGCAGCACAGCTCGAGCACCTTGATATCGCGGTGGATACCATTCCCCGCATGCGACTGACCGGCGATAGCGCTTTGCTTCCCGACGAAGTTACTGCGGACGGTCCAGTGCCGCTGGGACGCGTACTGCCCGCGGCCGTGGATCCCATGGGCAACCCCACCCGGGCTCGCATCGTCTTATTCCGCATGCCCATCGAACAGCGCTGCGTCAGCGTTCAGGAACGCCAGGATTTGCTCAGCCAGGTGCTTACCAGTCTGGTCGCCACCTATCTCAATATTGCACCGGAAGACATCGACCCAGACTTCGACAAGTAGAAACTACGCACAAAAAGCACTCGGGGCCTCCGAGCCGCTATGACAGGAGTCCCCGAGTGCCTTTTAGCAAAGGTATGAAGTTAAGAGCTTTAGAATCATCGAGTCATGTCGGCCATTGTGAGGGCAAGGCCGGCTTGTCTCAAGGAAGCCTCTTTCTTTATTTCTTCTCTTTGTTTACTAGATGATGTCCCGCTTGAGACGGCGGCGCTCGCGCTCCGACAACCCGCCCCAAATTCCGAAACGCTCATCGTGTTCCAACGCAAACTCAAGACATTCATCGCGCACCGCGCAGGCCTGACAAATGCGCTTGGCCTCACGAGTCGAACCACCCTTTTCCGGGAAGAATGCCTCTGGATCGGTTTGTGCACATAGCGCCTGCTCTTGCCACTCCTGTTCAACCGCCCCGAAGAGTTCATCAAGGGTCAGTTCCAGAGTTGTTCGAGTGCGAGGCGCGGCGTTACTCGCCATATCTTCCACGCCACACTCCTCTCCTCGTTGGCGACCGCCGGCGCCTGACGCCGCGGCCGTAAAGTTTTCCTTATATACACAGTTCAAGTGCAAGATCCGATGGGCGATCCCACCGCCTCCACCGTCCACCGCCCCCATCGTAGCGATTTCGCACCGCTTGCCATGGGATGGGTTGTTAGCGGAACCACACGTTGAGTGACGCCAATTTCCATCGCGGACCTTCGCCCCCAACAGTCACTACCGCCCTGTGTGAATTACATACCTGAGATTCAACACGCTACCACTAGATATCGTCAACCCGAATTTGTATCCACACCTAGCTCCACCATAAAAACCCAGCTAGAAAACCCCAATAGTCACACCAGTAACATAGCTGGCCTTTCAGGGGTAATCAGCAGGGGTAGCACATCTTGTGGCGGGAATTTTTGTCAGTCCCAAAAACACCCCTCCGTGGCGTGTCTAAACCCCGCTTCATCACCAACAAGTGTAGGGAACTCCACCCCTGCGGCTACACCTGTTGCAAAACAGGAAAAAGTACCCATAGGTGGGCTGTCGATCTTGAACCGAACAGGACACTATGGGTACGAATCACGTCTCTTTACGGAAAAGGGATGAAAATGAAACCGACCGCCGCTCTAGGCGTCAGAGCTAAAGCGCACGCCGTTGTCTGGGATCTCCACGCCCGGCCACACACGCATACCATCCAGCAGTTCACAGCGGGCGCCAATGTGGGCGCCTTCGCCGATCACGCAGCCCTTGATTCGGGCATTGGCGCCAATGTGGGCACCAGAGGCGATGATGGAGTCCTCAATCCTAGCGCCCGGCTCTATGGTCACCCCATCAAAAACAACTGTGTCATCGAGACGACACCCGGCACCAACCTCGGTTCCACGACCGATGACGGTACCGCCTAGCAGCAGAGCCCCGTCTTTGACTCCCGCGGTCTCATCCACCAGCGACTCGCCCGTGCGCCCAGTCAACAAGGGGGACGGCGCGATGCCGCGCACCAGGTCCGAGGAGCCGCGGACGAAATCGCGTGGGGTTCCCATATCGCGCCAATAAGCCTGATCCACAAATCCGTAGACCTTGCGGCCTTCTTCGAGGAACTTCGGGAAGGTTTCGCGCTCGACGGAAACAACGCGATCGGCAGGGATTTCAGCGATGAGCTCGCGGCGGAAGACGTAGCATCCGGCGTTGATCTGATCCGTTGGCGGATCCTCGGTCTTTTCTAGGAAGGCGCTGACGCGACCATCGGCGTCGGTGGGCACGCAACCAAATGCACGCGGATCCGGCACCCGGACGAGATGCAAGGTCAGATCGGCATCCTTGGCGTGGTGCGCATCGAGGATGCCCTTGAGATCCGTGCCACCGAGCACGTCGCCGTTGAACACCATGACGGTGTCAGCGCGCAGCTTGTCGTACACGTTGCGGATGCCGCCACCGGTACCCAGTGGCTTTTCTTCAACCACGTACTCGATCTCAAGGCCAAGGGCCTCGCCATTGCCGAAGTATTCCTCGAACACCTCCGCCTTGAATGAGGTACCCAGCACGACGTGGGTGATTCCGGCAGCCTTGATGCGGGCGAGCAGGTGCGAAAGGAATGGCACGCCCGCAGTCGGCAGCATCGGCTTGGGGGTATTGACGGTCAGCGGGCGCAGGCGGGTGCCTTTTCCGCCGACAAGGATGACCGCATCGGTGTTCGCACCGACGGCCGCTTTGTCCTCGGTGAAAGTGTTTGCCACAGGCAATGACATACAAAAGTCCTTAAAAAATGATTCTTAGAGGCTTGAGACTTCAGCGTTTCGCCAACCTACCCAAACGCCACCTATGAACGAGGTGGCGATCAATCCTTCCCATCGTAGGCGACCGCACGCAAACGTACTCATCAAGCTAGCGTACTTGCCTGCCCATTAGCTTCGTACGCGCTGAAAAGTTTGATGGAAATCATCACACTATGCGCCAACCCCTATCGGGAACCTCGATTCTCGCCCGCCGCACAAAGAGAAGGGAATCATCGCCTTGGGCTAAGAGGCAAGGACTAGAAATCGTCGGCAAGCAAAACCTGTGCAACCGGCACGGACAAGGGGCAGTGCAAACAGGTGCACCCTAGTTGCGCAGCTTCGCCCTAGCAACGACCAGCGCCGCCCGGACTTTCAGCCCCAACCACAGCGCCAGGCGCAGCGGCGCCTCCCATAAGGAGGGATGCCGGTCGGCCTGAAAACGATAGGCCGAGTCGTGGTGTGCGGGCAGCATCTTTTCCGGATGTTTGCCGGCGGCATGTCCGACCGCATGGGTGATCTGCGCGCCTGGGCAAAAGACGTTGACCATTCCTGCCCGATCGAATCGATCACCTAAATCAACATCTTCCATATACATGAAATAGCGCTCATCGAAGCCACCAATGGATTCGAAAGCATCCCAGTCCACGAGCAGGCACGAGCCGGACAACCAGCCAGCGGTACGTTCGCGGGCCATGTCAGCATTGTCCCGATAGGCAGCCGACCAGGGGTTATTCTTCCAAATCCCACCGAGTAGGGCATGGCCAATGCCGTTGCTGAGGTTGGGAACTGCGCGTGCTGATGGATAGGCGGAACCATCCGATTGACGGATATAGGGTCCAACGCAGGCGACCTTGTGCCCCCGCGCTTTCCAGCGCTGTGCACATTCGACCATGTCATCAATGGAGCCTGCGTCGAAGACGACGTCCGGGTTGGCGAAGACAAAGAAGTCCGGGTTGATGGTTCCGGCCAGACGCATCTTCGCCAGCTTCCGCACGGCAAAGTTGATGGCTGAACCGTAGCCGACATTTCCGCCGGTAGGCCACAATTCCACATTGGCGCGCTCGGCAGCGGCTTTTTCCGGTACACCGTCGGTGGAGCCATTGTCCGCGAGAATCGTCAGCGTTGGCGCTTCAGTGGCGCCCTCGACGGAATCGAGGAAGCTACTAAGAAATTCGCCCGGTGAATAGGTCACCGTGATCACTGCGATGGGCTTGTTCATTTCGACTACTTTAGCGGGGGTAGCACTAAGTTCTAAAGCCAACACAGGGCTTTGTCACCACATTGACCCCAAGTTCACATGCAACATTGACTTTTTGTTGCCATGCATTTTCTTTTTTTGGTTCTTATCATCTCCTTACAAGGTATTGTTTTCCGAAGGCATTTTGTGGGTTTTGAGTTCCAGGACGCACTCTTCGGTTGTTCATGCGCGCCGTCGTTGCTTGACGACAGCCCCTTTTCCCCAACCCGGTATGCTTCTTGCGAAGGCTTCTTCCTCATAGCACCGTCTTGCCACGCTGGTATCAATCCGGGCGCAGGATGAACGGCCCCTAAAATAGGAGGAAGCATCCCATTGTCCGCCGCTTGAAGAAGCTGCCCGAAAGCCGAAATCTCAACACACCTATGACCGACAAGTTTCGCCAAACCCGAGACATTCAAGCGCCCCCGACGCGTCGCCCCGATCTTGCACAGATGGGATCACGTCCACTGCGTGCCATCGTGGCGCTCATCTCAGCGCTGGTGCTCATCGTCTCCGGCATGGGCTATTTCACCATTGGACGGATAGGCAACTCCGTGGCATCCGGCAACCTCGAGCTTGGCGGCGGCGGTGTCAAGAGCAACGCCCCCGATGGAGCCACCGACATCTTGTTGGTGGGTTCGGACTCGCGCACCGATGCCCAAGGCAACCCGCTCACCCAGGAGGAGATCGATATGCTCCATTCCGGCGATGAGCAGGCGGAAAATACGGACACCATCATGGTCATCCGCGTGCCCAACGACGGCTCATCGGCAACGGCTATCTCCATCCCACGCGATACCTACATTCACGACGATGAGTACGGAAACATGAAGATCAACGGCGTGTACGGCGCGTATAAGGACGCCGAGGCCACTGATCTCATGGAACAAGGTATGACAGACAATGCCTCCTTGCAGGAACGTGCCAAGGACGCGGGCCGCAAAGGTCTGATCAGTGCAGTCTCCGATCTCACCGGCATCACCGTCGACCACTATGCCGAGGTCGGCCTGCTCGGCTTTGTCTTGCTTACCGACGCCGTCGGCGGCGTGGACGTCTGCTTGAACGATGCCGTCTACGACGAATATTCCGGCGCTGATTTCCCGGCCGGCGAGCAGACCCTCAACGGCGCCCAAGGCCTTGCCTTCGTCCGTCAGCGACACGGCCTGCCACGCGGCGACCTCGACCGCATCGTGCGCCAGCAGGCCTATATGGCCTCGCTGGTGTCGAAGGTGTTGTCCTCCGGCACGCTGACCAACCCCGTGACTTTGTCAGAGCTAGGCGCTGCGGTGACTCGTTCGGTGATCATCGACGATGATTGGGATGTGATGAGCTTTGTCACCCAGCTACAAAACCTCGCCGGCGGCAACGTCTCCTTTAATACCATCCCGGTAACTTCCATCGACGGCGTTGGTGATTATGGAGAATCAGTGGTCACCGTCAACGTCGATGACGTTCACTCCTTCTTCGACGAACTGCTCAATAACAAGACCACCACTGAGGAAACTCCTACCACTGCCCCCTCAAGCGACATCGCATCCCAGTTCCCAGGCCTCGAGCTGCACGTGCTCAACGCTTCCCAGACCACCGGCCTGGCGAGTTCAGTTGCAGGTTTCCTCAGCGAGCAGGGCTTTGAGATCACCGAGAGCGCCAATGCCACCGAAGGCATGTATTACACCTCTCAGGTCGTGGCTTCGAGCCAGGATTCCGAGCAAGCAAAGGCAATCGCCGACATCCTCGGTGGACTGCCGATTACCACCAATGATTCCCTCGACGACAACACCGTCATCGTGGTCACAGCCGCTGACTACACAGGCCCTGCTGCCGACAGTAGCGACATCGCATCGGAGACCGCCACGGTGGTTGGTCAGCCAGGTCCGGATGCCGGCGAGACTATCGCCTCCCCCAAGATCGACGCCGGCGGCGACGGACCGCGCTGCGTGAACTAGCAGCAGTTTTCACTCGCCACCACCGCATCTTTGGCTCGTAATTCCAGCCCGCACCGTGAAGTGATCTGCCTCAACTGGCAGCCACCGACGGTGCGGGCTTATTTTGCCCTACCATCGAAGTTATGAACCTCCTTTCGACCGTGTTGCAGGCCGATCCGGCCACCCCACGCCTGACCCTCTATGACGAAACGACCGGCGCCCGGCTGGATTTTTCTGGCATCACGCTCGATAACTGGGCAGCGAAGGTCGCCAACATGCTCCGCGAGGAGCTCGATATGGAGGAAGGATCCACCATCGCTTGCGTGCTTCCTGTTTCCTGGCAAGCGGTGGTCATCGTGCTGGGCGCGATGGCAGCGGGCGTCAACGTCACCTTTGATCCATCTGATCCGGCGGCCGAGGTGACCTTTATCGCCTTCGATGCAGCAGGCGCTGCCGACCTCGGCGCGTATGCGCGAAGCCTCGGCGCGCGCGGAGATATCGTTGCCGTGACCGCCGACCCGATGGGGCGTGGCGTCGCCGAAACCGGTCACTCGCTTGCCGACGGCATCATCGACTTCGCCCCTACCGTCCGCTTTTACGGCGATCAGTTCTTCGAATCAGGCCCCACGCTTTCCGACGTGCTCTCGCGCGCGGATGCGGCGTCTCCCACTGCAGTCACCGCTGGTGCCCGGGTGCTGTCTTCCGGGTGGACAAGTTTCGAGCAACTGTGTGCGAAGGTGCTTAGCCCCATCGCCACCGGGGGATCCGCGGTGGTGGTCAAAGGGCTTGCAGGACCTGATCGCCTGGAAAAGATCGCCTCCGTTGAAAAGGCGACCGCGCGGCTGTAGCCGCCACCGGGCAGCGACCGCGACGACAAGGATGTGACCGCACTGTCACGTCCAGTGGGCGTCGGCAAGCAAGACATGTGCAACCGTTTGCACACGTAGGACGCCCTCCTACCCCCGGCGGGTGTAGTGACTTTCCGCAATTCCACCACACGATATCGACTGCGTCACTAAATTCGGTGGAAATCCCCTAAGGAAAGTACGGAAGGTTATCTCGATGACCCGTTTCACACTGCCCGCACGCAAGCCCGCCGTTGTGCTGGCCGCCACCTTCATGGCTGGCGCCGTTGCCTTGGCCGGCTGCTCCTCCGACTCCGGCGAGTCCACCAGCTCCGAGGCGCCCGCCTCCGGCGCCGAGCGCGGACCGATCACGTTTGCGATGGGCAAGAACGATACCGACAAGATCACCCCCATCATCGAAAAGTGGAATGCCGAGCATCCCGATGAGAAGGTGACCCTCAAGGAGCTGGCCGGTGAGGCCGATGACCAGCGCGATACCCTCGTGCAGTCGCTGCAGGCGGGCAACTCCGACTATGACGTCATGGCACTCGACGTGGTCTGGACCGCTCAGTTCGCCGCGAACCAGTGGCTGGCTCCGCTTACCGGAGACCTAGCCGTAGACACCTCCGGCCTGCTGCCGGCGACCGTAGAATCTGCCACCTACATGGGCACCCTCTACGCCCTGCCGCAAAACACCAACGGCCAGCTGCTGTTCCGCAACACCGAGCTTGCGCCGACCGCTCCGGGCACCTGGTCCGAGCTTGTGGACTCCTGCGCCACCGTCAAGAACGCCGGCAAGGACTGCCTGTTGCTGCAGCTCAAGCAGTACGAGGGACTCACCGTCAACTCCACCGGCTTCATCGAGGGCTGGGGCGGGCACGTGCTCGATTCCGAGGGCGCCCCCACCGTTGACTCCGCTGAGGCCAAGGAAGGCCTCCAGGCACTCGTCGACGCCTACAAGGACGGCACCATCGCCGCCACCGCCACCTCGGCAACCGAAGAGGAAACCAACCTAGCCTTCGTCGGCGGCGAGGTAGCCTACGCCATCAACTGGCCGTACATGTACACCAACGCCGGCGAGGATACCTCCGCGGTCAAGGACAAGTTCGAGGTTTCGCCGCTGGTGGGCAAGGACGGCGTGGGCGTTTCTACCCTGGGCGGTTACAACAACGGCATCAATGTCAACTCCAAGTACAAGGCGACCGCGCTGGACTTCATGAAGTTCATTGTCAACGAGGAAAATCAGACCTTCTTCGCCGACAACTCCTTCCCGCCGGTGCTGGCCTCCATCTACGATGATGCCGCGCTCGTTGAGAAGTACCCCTACCTCCCGGCGCTGAAGCAGTCGCTGGAAAATGCCGCACCGCGCCCGGTGAGCCCCTTCTACCCCGCAATCACCAAGGCTATCCAGGACAACGCGTATGCGGCACTAACCGCCGACAAGAGCGTCGACGATGCCACAGCGGACATGAAGGCCGCCATCGAAAACGCCGCAAAGTAGGCCACCTCGTGCAGGTGATTGACCTGTTGCAACAGTTATCGACACCGCGCACCTACACACTTGCAAGGGACCTGTCCGCACTGGGCAGGTCCATCGCCTTTTCCCGCACCGATTGAAAGCTGGAATGTCGTGAGCACCACCCTAAGCCCAAGTTCGCACCCACCGAGGCAACACCGGGATATCCCATGGAAGGCCATTGCGTTAATCACGCCTGCCCTATTGGTACTGACGATAGTGATCGGTTACCCCATCGTCCGGGCAATCTATTTGTCCTTCCAATCCGACAAGCACCTCGATCCCACCACGGGGTTGTTCGTAGAAGGTGGCTTCGCCGGATTCGACCACTATGTCTATTGGCTCACCCAGCGGTGCATATCGGCTTCCGGCACGGTGAGCACTTGCCCGCCCGGGGTCATCGCCACCGACTTCTGGCCCGCCGTGGGCAATACCTTCTTTTTTACGGTTATCACCGTCGCCCTTGAGATCATCCTGGGCATGGCGATGGCGCTGGTGATGAATCGCGAATTCGTCGGCCGCTCGATCCTGCGCGCCGCGGTGCTCGTCCCGTGGGCCATTCCCACGGCGGTGACCGCGAAGCTATGGCAGTTCATCTTCGCCGACAAGGGAATCATCAACTCACTGCTGCCCACCCCGGTTCATTGGACCACCGACCCCACTGCGGCACGCGCTGCCGTTATCATCGCCGACGTGTGGAAGACCACCCCTTTCATGGCGCTTCTCATTTTGGCCGGGCTGCAGATGATCCCGAAGGATGTCTATGAGGCCGCCCGCACCGACGGCGCCAGCACGTGGCAGCAGTTCAAGTGGATCACGCTCCCACTGGTCAAGCCCGCGCTCATGGTGGCGGTTCTCTTTAGGACGCTCGACGCGCTGCGGATGTACGACCTACCGGTGATCATGATCTCTTCGTCGGCAAACTCACCGACGGCCACCGTATCCCAGCTCGTGGTCGAGGATCTGCGCCAGAACAATTTCAATTCCGCGTCTGCGCTCTCGACGCTCATCTTCCTCATGATCTTCGCCGTGGCGTTTATCATGATCCGCTTCCTCGGCGCCGATGTCTCGGGCGCCGCCGAAAGGCGCGCCGCCACAAAGGCCACCAAGCGCGCCGCCAAGCAACAGCTCAAGGATAAAGACGACGCTGCCGCGCTGGCTGGCGTGGGCGTCGGCAAGCAGGGAGGCATAAACTCATGAACCACAAGCTGCGCAGCGCCATCGGCAATTACATCGGAGTGATCTTCATCCTCGTATGGGGTCTTGCCCCCTTCTACTGGATGGTGGTCACCGCCCTGCGCGATAAGGCCTACACCTTCGACACCACCCCGTGGCCGACCCACGTGACCTTAGAGAATTTCCGCGACGCGCTGGCGACGGACAAGGGCAATGACTTTCTCCACGCCATTTACAACTCGCTTATCATCGGCGCCGCCACCACCGCCATCGCCGTGGTTGTGGGCGTTTTTACCGCCTACGCGCTGGCCCGGCTCGACTTCCGGGGTAAGGGATTTGTCACCGGCATCATCTTGGCGGCCTCGATGTTCCCCGGCATCGCGCTGGTCACGCCGTTGTTCCAGCTTTTCGGCGACCTTGGTTGGTTCGGCACCTACCGCGCACTGATCATCCCCAATATCTCCTTTGCGCTGCCGCTAACGATCTACACCCTGGTCAGCTTCTTTAGGGATCTTCCGTGGGAGCTGGAGGAGGCCGCGCGCGTCGATGGCGCCACCCCGGGACAGGCCTTCCGATTGGTCTTGCTGCCGTTGGCTGCACCGGCATTGTTTACCACCGCCATCTTGGCGTTTATCACCACGTGGAACGAGTTCATGCTGGCGCGCCAGCTTTCCACCACCGCGACCGAGCCGGTGACCGTGGCGATCGCCCGCTTTTCCGGACCATCGGCGTTCGAGTTTCCCTACACCTCGATCATGGCAGCGGGCGCGCTGGTGACCATCCCGCTGATCATCATGGTGCTGGTCTTCCAGCGGCGCATCGTCTCCGGCCTGACGTCCGGCTCGCTGAAATAGGCGCTACCGATTCTGCTACCCCGATAACAAAGACAAGCCCCCTTGATCTAGGCACTGTGGCACGAGTGAGACAGGGCAGCTTTCCGACGAGCACCGGCGCGGTGTGGCGAAAGTTTGCCACTGCGTGCCGGCGACGCACGTCGTACGGTGTGCCGACCACCACAATGCCCGCAAGGGGGCTTGTTGAGCTTTGCAACGAGAAACGTTGCTTGGAAACACACGTTCCATTTAAGGGACGCATCCTGTGAAAAGGCTTCACATGAGTGCACAGGAGGCGTAAGAATCTCTCCCTACGTGCCTTACGCCGGGGATGACACCGAGCGGCCTTTCTCCCACAAAACGTTATACCCCCTAGGGTATGTTGACGAGACTATACCCTAGGGGGTATATTCCGTTGTGGGTCGCGGTCCTTCACCGAACGACCCATGCAATCCCACACCTATCATCTTGAGGAGCTCCACTTATGTGTCGTCCAGTGACATGCACCACCTGCGGCAAGACCACCTGGGCCGGTTGCGGCCAGCACATCGAACAGGTCAAGGCAACAGTCCCGGCAGGCCAATGGTGCACCTGCGAAAAGCCCAAGAAGCAGTCCGTTTTTGGTTCCCTCTTCGGGCGCTAACCACTCGCTGAGAATCGGCCAAGCGTAGCCGTCGGCAAGCAAAGAAAAACTAGGAGAACTTTTATGGCAACAACCGTAATCGTGGGCGGCGTCGCCGGCGGCATGTCCACCGCAGCGCGCCTGCGCCGCAACGACGAAAACCGCGACATCATCGTCTTCGAAGCCTCCGGCAACGTCTCCTTCGCCAACTGCGGCCTGCCGTACCATGTTGGCGGGGTCATCCCAGAGCGCTCCTCGCTGCTGCTGCAGACCCCAGAGTCGTTGGATGCTCGTTTCCGCATCGATGTACGCACCCGGCACATGGTCACCGGCATCAATCCGGCGGCCAACGAGGTCACCGTGGACAACCTCGACACCGGCGAGACCTTCACCCAAAGCTATGACGAGCTCGTGCTCTCCCCCGGCGCCCGCCCGTTTGTGCCGCCCATTCCCGGCATCGAACGCGCCTTTACCCTGCGCACCGTGGAAGACGTGGATGCGATCGTCGCCGCACTCGGAGACACCGTCAGTTCCGCAGCCCTCATCGGTGGCGGCTTCATCGGACTCGAGCTGGCCGAGAACCTCGTACACCGCGGTCTCAAGGTCACCGTCATCGAACGTGGCCCGCAGATCCTTGCCCCCTTCGACGAGGAGATGGCAGCGATCGTGGCCGACCATCTGGTGGCCAACGGGGTGGAACTGCGCACGAACGCCGACACCCACAGCATTGGGGAAAAGACGTTGACGCTGTCTACCGGCGAGGTCATCGAAGCCGACGTCGTCATCGCCGCCATCGGCGTGCGCCCGGATACCCGCCTCGCCGAGGCAGCCGGCCTTGCCATCGGTGAACGCGGCGGCATCAAGGTCGACGATCAGCAGCGCACGAGCGTGCCTAATATTTTCGCACTCGGCGACGCAGCCGAAAAGACCGACGCCAATTCCGGCGCCGCAGCGCTGGTACCGCTGGCACAGACCGCCAATCGCCACGGGCGCCTTGTTGCCGACATCATCACCGGCCGCGACACCCACTCGCTGCCTGTCCTCGGCACGGCGATCGTCGGGCTGTTTGGACTAGCGGCATCTGCCACCGGTTGGAACGAGCGCACCGCCCGCCGTGCCGGACGCAATGTCCGCGTGATCCACATCCACCCGGCCAACCACGCCGGTTATTACCCCGGCGCATCCACGCTGCACCTCAAGCTGGTTGTTGACGCGGATACCGACGCGATTCTCGGCGCCCAGGCTATTGGTAAGGAAGGCGCCGACAAGCGCATCGACGTCATCGCCACCGCCATGCGCGCGGGGCTCAAGGCCACGGATCTGGCCGATCTTGAACTGGCCTACTCCCCGCAATATGGATCGGCCAAGGACCCGATCAACCTCGCAGGCATGGTCGATGACAACCTCGCTCAGGGGGAGAAGTCCGTGCAATGGCATGAGTTAGAAGACGATGCGCAGCTTATCGACGTGCGCACCGCAGGCGAGTACGAACGCGGTCACATCCCTGGCGCGGTCAACATCCCTGTAGACGAACTGCGTGAGAATATCGACAAGCTGGACACCACCCGCCCGGTCATCGTCAGCTGTCAGGTGGGCCTGCGCGGCCACGTGGCGGCCAGGATACTTTCCGGTTACGGTATCGATGTTGCTAATCTCGATGGTGGGTATTTGACCTACACCCACGGTCAATCCGCCCGTGCATACGCCCATGTCGAGTAAGGAAAACATCATGCAACTGGAGCCGGTTTCCGTCAAGCAGTCCGTCACAAGGCTCAAACGCGCCCACGGCCAACTTGCCGCCGTCATCCGGATGCTTGAGGAAGGCCAAGACTGCGAGGCCACGGTCACCCAGCTCGCCGCCGTTTCCAAGGCGATCGACAAGGCGGGCTATTCCATCATCGCCACTGGCATGCGCCAGTGCTTGATGGAGGAAGGCCCCGGCAGCCTCGATATCAAGAAGATGGAAAAGCTCTTCCTCTCTTTGAGTTAAGCAGCCGCGCTACCGCAGGCAGGCGGAGGAAACCCCACCTGCCCGTCACGTTCTCGGTCACCTATCCTCTCACCTACCCCACGTTTGCTCCTGCAGCCGGGAGCCAACGTGGGGTAGTCTTTCCCCCATGACCGGCCCACAGAACTCCCCTTCGCAGCGCAAGCGCCAGAAACTTCAACGCGATGCCCTCGTGGGTTTTATGGCTACGCTCGCCGCGTTCTTTGTCTTGCAGGCCATCGTGAACCTGTTTTTGCCCAATCCGAAGGTCTGGCCCGCTCTGCTGGCACTGATCAACGTCATCGCCGCCGTGTGCCTGTGGCGTTGGAGCCGCGCACACGACCGCGAGGACTCCGAAGGCCTATAGGGATAAAGACAATCTCACCCCTTATGGAAAGAGCCTTCTTTTAGCGCCCCTCCCTTGAACCGGACACGATATCGCCGCCACGCGATGCGGGATAGCGAATGCGGCAGGGCAAAAACCTCCCTGGCAAAGGCCACCTGCCGATGCGGCGAGGGGGTTGATGCGTGATACAAGCGAATGGGGATACCAAGGTGGCGCGCCCACGCGAGCGTGCGTGGGGCATGAAAGTCACTGGTGACCACAAGCCACGTGCGCACGTGCGGCATGAGCGCGTGGGCGTTTTCGAGGTTCTCATTGGTAGAGGTGGCCTGATATTCAAGCACAATTCGCCCGGGATCGACTCCGTGCATGGCAAGCCACCATGCCATCGCCCGGGCCTCGCCCTTGCCAGAGACCACGATCATGAGATCGTTGCCCTGGGCTAGCTGCGCCGCCCGCGCCAAGCGCGAAACCAGCACCGCACCCGGCCACAAGCCGCGGTAGTTTTTCATCAGCTCACGCCGATGTGGATCCAACACCTGCCCGCTGTCGGGTTCGGTCTCGAAAAGGTCGTGCTCAGTGACCGCGTGGCGCGGCTTCACCCGGGAGCCGAGGACGAGGATTGCCGCATCCGCGTTTGGGGTGGCAAGCGTGTCCACGCGCCGCTGCGACACGCCCATGACCCGCTCCCACGCCCTTGTGGTGATGTGAAGGGCCTGCGGCACCACCTGCCCTAGGCCCACAGTGGACGTGAGTGTTCTACGAACCCATGAGCCGCTGACGCAGGCGCTCATCTTTTTCCTCAACCTCGGCGCGCATCGTGTCCTGATAGGCCACCATTTTCTCCACCAGAGCGGGATCGCCTGCCGACAGGATGCGCGCTGCGAGCAGGCCCGCGTTTTTCGCACCGCCGATGGACACCGTTGCCACGGGGACACCGGCCGGCATCTGCACGATCGACAGCAGCGAGTCCATCCCGTCGAGATCCTTCAGCGCGCGCGGGACGCCAATAACCGGCAGCGGCGTGGCCGCGGCCACCATGCCCGGCAGGTGGGCCGCACCCCCGGCGCAGGCGATAATCGCCTTAATGCCGCGGGTGTGGGCATTCTTGGCGTAGGAGAGCATCTTCTCCGGGGTGCGGTGGGCAGACACCACGCCCACCTCGAACGGGATGCCGAACTCGGCGAGTACCTGGGCCGCGGGCTCGACGGTGGGCCAGTCCGAATCCGATCCCATGATCAGTCCTACCAATGGATTCATTGCATTCCTTACGTTCTCGTTGGGCTATCGGTCGCGTCATTACCACTAGTAACAACGCCCGCCTTCAGCGTAGCGCAGTCGTTACGGTGTTTTATTGCTTGACGACGTCCACCGCTTGCCACGTCCTAGCACGCGTAACCCCGTCACCGCTTCCTGTGGCTAAGAAGAAAAGTCTTCGACGAGTGATCTCAAGCTATGTGGCCCCGCCCACCGTGCAATGACTAGTCCATGGCCAGTCGGTGGCCCGTTTGTGGCAAATCTGTGGCCAGGTCCGTCCATGGCTAGGCCTGTTATGTCCATGGCAAGGCCATTGCTAGACCCCTTGGCTAGTCGTTCGGCCAGGCCGCGTGGACGATGAAGTAGGCGGCGGCGCGAGCGGCCTCGCGGGTGCGCTCCACATCGGTGCCGGTGAGGTTGACGTGGCCGAGCTTGCGGCCCGGGCGATGGCCTTTGCCGTAGAGGTGGATTTTGGCCTGCGGGTAGCGCCTCCACACCTCCTGCATGCGCTGCGGCATGGGCATCTCCGGGTCCTCATCGGCACCGAGGGTATTGGCCATGACCGTCACCGGTGCGGTGAGCTCGGTGGAGCCGAGCGGATAGTCCATCACCGCGCGCAGGTGCTGCTCGAATTGGCTGGTCACGCAGCCATCTTGGGTCCAGTGGCCGGTATTGTGCGGGCGCATGGCCAGCTCGTTGACGTAGATTTCCGGCTGTCCGGCCACGTCCACGGTCTCAAAGAGTTCGACGGCTAGGGCTCCGGTGACCCCAAGCTCGGTGGCGATATTTCGTGCCAGCTCGCGCACCTGGGTCTGCAAGTCCTCCGACAGCCCCGGCGCCGGCGCTACCGCCTCGGTGCAGATGCCGTCGGTCTGCACGGACTCGACGACCGGCCATGCTTTGGTCTCGCCGCTGGGGGTGCGTGCCACCATCGCCGACAATTCGCGTACCAACGCCACCTTCTTCTCGGCCATGAGCGGGGTGCCTGCCTGAAGCAGCGTGGCTACCACCTCTGCAAGCTCTTCGCGGCTTCCTGGGAACCACACGCCGTGTCCGTCGTAGCCACCGCGGCGCGCCTTCAGGCACACGGCACCGTCGACGGCGTCCCAGAAACCTTCGGCATCAGCGACTGTCTCGATTGCCGCAAACGGCGGCACCGGCGCGCCGAGCTCGCGCAGGCGCTTGCGCATGACGAGCTTGTCTTGGGCGTTAACCAGGGCGTCAGGCCCCGGCTGCACATTAACACCCTCTGCGATAAGTGTGCGCAGATGCTCCGTGGGCACGTGCTCATGATCGAAGGTCGTCACGGCTGCCCCTTCCACAGCACGGTGGAGGTCATCGAGACTGGTGTAGTCACCAATGAGAACGTCCTTGGTCACCTGGGCGGCGGAGGCATCCTGGCTTCCGGCGAGCACCCGCAGGGACAATCCAAGCTCAATGGCTTCGGTGTGCATCATGCGGGCCAGTTGGCCATCGCCGATGACTGCAATGACGGGCATGCCCGGCGCGTGGGCTGCCTTGTGGAAGGCCGCATGCGGGTCGTTGGCGTGGTTGTTCGTTGAGGTATCGTGCTGCTCCAGGTTGTTCACGGCTATCACTATAACGCGAAGTACCGGGCACACAGCACACACAGCGCACTCAGCACACGCATTGCGCACTGTGCACTCAGCGCACACTGCCGCGCACGAGCGCTGTGGGAAAACTTAAAGTCTTCCGGCGCCGTTCACACCTACCATATGGCGCGAACGATACTGGAATCGATAATCTCGGCAACCTTGCGGGCGCGGGGCACGTCGTTGATGGTGATGGGTCGGTCATAGCCACGAATAGCAAGATGTAAGCTCTTGCCTCGGCGCATGACCTGGCGTATCGCGTGCAGCGGTATGGAGTCCGAATATCCGCGCAGGCCAGGGGCACGCAGGATGAGGCGTTTGTTGGTCAAGATGAGCCTTTGACGCCGAGCCTTGATGACGGGCAAGACAAATCGCCACAGCACCAGCAGCGCCCACACGCCGACGAAGATGTTACGCATCCCGGTGTCGACGATGACCTCGGGTTGCGGTTGGTCGATGAAACCAATTCCCATCCAGGCCACCCCTGTGATCAGGGTTAGTTGAACCACAGGGTAGGTCAAAGATGCCAAGGAGCTGGTCACATCGACCAGCACATACTCATCAGGGCCTAAGTTCACATTCATCGCTTCCTAAACAATAGCCCCACCGCGCACGCTTTCCCATGCCGCACCTTCTGCCAGCACCTTTATCCTGCATTTTTCGATTCAAGATGGCGTCACGCCACCGTAGGCGTCGGCAAGCAAAGCAAACGGGGTGACACCTCAGCGCTCTTTCTGTGCGCGCTGGCGCCCACAATGCAACGGGTTTCGGCGCCCACGATGCGACTGGCGACGGCACTGACGATGCGACTGACATCGACGCGACCGAATCAGGCTAGTACTTCCACTGATCCTTTTGCCGAAGGTGGATAATATCGCCCACCGCCATCTCGTGGTCCGTGCCCGCCTCGTCGGTGATGATGAGGTGGCCTTCTTCGTTGACGGCCGTGGCGCGCCCCAGCAGCTCTTTATCGCCGGGCAGGATCGCTCGCACGTCCTGTCCTAGGGTCACGCACACGGCACGGTAATCGTCCATGAGGTGGGCATCATTGCGCTCCCATTGGAAAAGCCTGTGGTACAGGCAGGTTAAGACGCGCACTGCCAGCTCGTTGCGCTCATAGGCAATTCCCTCTAATTCGAGCGAGGATGCGTGCGCGACGGGCAGCTCGTCGGTGCGCAGCGAGGTGTTGAGCCCGAGGCCGATTACCACTGCGGGATTATCGCCGAGATCCACAGCCTCGGCGAGGATGCCGCACAGCTTGCGTCCGTCATAGACGAGGTCGTTGGGCCATTTCATGCCCACTCCGGTTTCGCTTCCGATGGCGTCCACCAGCGCCAAGCCGGTGGCAAGCGACATCGTCCCGAGGCGCGCAACGGACTCCGCTGGCGGGCGAATAAGCACGCTGAGCGTGAGTTGGGAGCTGGGCGGGGCCTCGAATTTACGCCCCATGCGTCCGCGCCCGGATACCTGGTGTTCGGTAAGGTACACCGTCCAGGCGGGCGCCCCCTTGTGCCCGGCGGCCACCAAGTCGGTGTTGGTCGAGCCGGTTTCGAAGGTGTGCTCAAGCTGGCTATAGGGGCCATGCTCCACGAGCGCGCGGCGCAGAAAGGCCACGTCAAGCGGGGTGCGGGGATCCATACCTACAGGGGGCACGTCCGCGCCCGCGCCGTTTCGGACATCCTTTTGCTCATCTTCGTTGTGGCTGATCATAGTCGCTCATGCTAGTCGTGCGTGCGGGGGCATGCGTGACGACGCCTACGGTTTGCGCACCCGGGGCCGAACAATCGGACCACAAGACTCAATGCGACTTCGATCAGGAACTCACATGGTTCCCCATGACGGCCCTGTGGGTTGCGAGGAAAACCTATGAAGAACCCACACAATCACACTGTGACCTAAATTATTTTTTGCCCCTAATTAACGCCCTGCGCTGGCATTTTGCTGACATTGCACGACTTGCCTCATGCCCGGATGGTAGCGAAAGCAACATGGGCCAGTCTAGGATTCCAAAACATGACCATTTCCTCACCTTTGATCGATGTCGCCTCCCTGCCGGACGTCAACACCACCGCCGGCAAGATCGCCGACTTGAAGGCGCGCCGCGCCGAGGCCACCTACCCACTCGGCCGCACGCCGTTGAAGAAGGTTCACGAGGCAGGACGGCTCACCGCTCGCGACCGATTGGACTACCTTCTCGACGAAGGATCGTTCATCGAAACCGACCAGTTCGCCCGCCACCGCACCCACGCCTTCGGCATGCAGGCCAAGCGCCCCGCCACCGACGGCATCATCACCGGCTGGGGCACCATCGACGGCCGCGAGGTCTGTATCTTCTCCCAGGACGGCACGGTCTTCGGCGGCGCCCTCGGCGAAGTCTACGGCGAGAAGATGTGCAAGATCATGGAGCTGGCCGTCACCACCGGCCGCCCACTGATCGGACTGTATGAGGGCGCGGGCGCGCGCATCCAAGACGGAGCCGTCTCCCTTGACCTCATCGCCCAGACCTTCTACCACAACATCAACGCCTCCGGGGTGGTCCCGCAGATCTCGGTGATCATGGGCGCCTGCGCGGGCGGCAACGCCTACTCCCCGGCGCTGACCGACTTCGTCGTCATGGTGGACAAGACCTCCAAGATGTTCGTCACCGGCCCGGATGTGATCAAGACCGTCACCGGCGAGGACATCACCCAGGAAGAACTCGGCGGCGCGGGGGTTCATATGGCAACCGCCGGCAACTCCCACTACACCGCCTCCTCGGACGAGGACGCCCTCGACTTCGTTGCCGACCTCGTGAGTTTCCTGCCCTCCAACAACCGCAGCTACGCACCGGCAACAGATTTCGACGTGGAGGAGGGCGGCATCGAGGCCAACCTCACCGCCGACGACCTCAAGCTCGACTCCCTTATCCCGGACTCCCCCACAGTCCCCTACGATGTTCGCGAGGTCATTGAGTCGCTTACCGACGACGGCGAGTTCCTAGAAATTCAGGCCGAACGCGCCGAAAACGTGGTCATCGCCTTCGGTCGCATCGAGGGACAGTCCATCGGCTTCGTAGCCAACCAGCCCACCCAGCTCGCCGGTTGCCTCGACATCGACGCCTCCGAAAAGGCCGCCCGCTTCATTCGCACCTGCGATGCCTTCAACATCCCCATCGTCTTGCTTGTCGACGTCCCCGGGTTCCTTCCCGGCGCCGGTCAGGAATATGGCGGTATCCTGCGCCGCGGCGCGAAGCTGCTCTACGCCTACGGCGAAGCCACTGTTCCCAAGATCACGGTGACAATGCGCAAGGCCTACGGTGGCGCCTACTGCGTCATGGGTTCCAAAGGGCTTGGCGCCGATGTCAATCTGGCGTGGCCGACCGCCCAGATCGCGGTCATGGGAGCAGCCGGCGCCGTGGGATTCTTGCACCGCAAGGATCTTCGCGCAGCCCGCGAGCGCGGCATGAGCCACGATGACCTTGTCGAGTTGGCCAGAAGCTTCGAGCGTGAGTACGAAGACCATATGCTCAACCCGTACCTCGCCGCTGAGCGTGGACTCATCGACGCTGTCATCCTGCCCTCCGAGACCCGTGGTCAGATCTCACGCAACCTGCGCCTGCTCCGCAACAAGCACGTCAACCGGCCTGCCCGCAAACACGGAAACATCCCACTCTAAAGACAACGCACGACACGGCTCGTACCTGGTGAACTGGGTGCGAGCTTTTGTCATCCCCCCCGATTGACCCTTTTACACCAGCGCTCGGGCAAGCTATTGACCGCACAACGATGCTGCCGGCCGAATTCTTTGCCCGGCCACCAATGGCTTCACCGATGCGCGCGCCAGATTCTTTCTACCCTTATATTTGAAAATACGGAGGACACCACCGAAGGATCGGCCAGCACGCAGCCACACTTTGCAAAAGCTGGAGGCAAGCTCCTTGTCCACCGCTGGGCTGCACGCCACCGCAGCGCCGACCAGGTGGCCGTCGGCAAGCACATACTGCCACGATGGGCGATCACCGGTTACCCCCTCTCTTCCCTTATTCAAGTACCGCGTTTTTTGCTTGCAGACCACCCCCGGCAATTCTATACACACTGGTAAAAAGGGTGTGGAGAAATCTCACCTACCCCCGTAGTCAAAGATTTTCGCTACAAATATCTCTAAATTGTCAAACAGTTCACAAGATTGTGAGTTAGCCCCTACACTTATGAGTCATGACTGCCGCAACGATCACTGACGCAGGTGCGCAGGCACCTGATCTCACCACCACTGCTGGAAAGCTCGCTGACCTTCGTGCACGCCTGGCCGAGACTAAGGCTCCTATGGGCCCGGCCGCCGTGGAAAGGGTTCATGCTGCTAATAAGAAGACCGCGCGCGAGCGCATCGAATACCTGTTGGACGAGGGTTCCTTCGTCGAGGTTGATGCCCTTGCCCGTCACCGCTCTAAGAACTTCGGCCTGGACGCAAAGCGCCCGGTCACCGACGGTGTTGTCACCGGCTACGGCACCATCGAAGGCCGTAAGGTCTGCGTGTTCTCTCAGGACGGCGCCGTCTTCGGTGGCGCGCTCGGCGAGGTCTACGGCGAGAAGATCGTCAAGATCATGGATCTGGCCATCAAGACCGGCGTTCCACTGATCGGCATCAACGAGGGCGCCGGCGCCCGTATTCAGGAGGGCGTTGTCTCCCTGGGCCTGTACTCCAAGATCTTCTACCGCAACACCTTGGCCTCCGGCGTGATCCCTCAGATCTCGCTGATCATGGGTGCCTGCGCGGGTGGCCACGTCTACTCCCCTGCTTTGACCGACTTCATCATCATGGTCGACAAGACCTCGAAGATGTTCATCACCGGCCCGGACGTCATCAAGACCGTCACTGGCGAAGAGGTCACCCAGGAAGAACTCGGTGGCGCTTCCACCCACATGGCTACCTCCGGTACCTCCCACTACACCGCAGCCGATGACGCCGATGCTCTCGACTGGGTTCGTGACCTGGTTGGCTACCTGCCCTCCAACAACCGCGCTGAGGCACCGCGCGAGCAGGCCGAGATCATGGTCGGCGCCATCCAGGACAACCTCACCGAGACCGACCTCGAGCTCGACACCCTGATCCCGGACTCCCCGAACCAGCCGTACGACATGAAGGATGTCATCACCCGCGTCCTCGACGACGGCGACTTCTTCGAGATCCAGGAAGGCTACGCAGGCAACATCATCGTCGGCTTCGGTCGCGTTGAGGGTCGCTCCGTGGGCATCGTTGCCAACCAGCCGACCGAGTTCGCAGGCTGCCTCGACATCAAGGCTTCCGAGAAGGCCGCCCGCTTCGTTCGCACCTGCGATGCCTTCAACATCCCGATCATCGAGTTCGTGGATGTCCCAGGCTTCCTCCCGGGCACCAACCAGGAGTACGACGGCATCATCCGCCGCGGCGCCAAACTGCTGTACGCCTACTCCGAGGCAACCGTGGGCAAGATCACCGTGATCACCCGTAAGTCCTACGGCGGCGCGTACTGCGTCATGGGCTCCAAGGACATGGGTGCCGACCTCGTCTTTGCATGGCCGACCGCTCAGATCGCCGTCATGGGTGCCGCAGGTGCCGTCGGATTCATCTACCGCAAGGAGCTCAAGCAGGCTGCTGCCGAGGGCAAGGACGTCGTGGCCGTTGCCAAGGAATACGAGCGCGAGTACGAGGAGACCCTGGTCAACCCGTACATGGCCGCCGAGCGTGGCTATGTTGACGCCGTTATCCCGCCGAGCGAGACCCGTGGCCAGATCATCGAAGGCCTGCGCCTGCTCGACCGCAAGGTCGTCAACGTTCCTGCCAAGAAGCACGGCAACATCCCGCTGTAAGCCGGAACTCTACCGCGACTTGCGTCTTTAGGTTTGGCGCTCAAAAGCATATACTTAAGCGCCTAACCCTTATCTCCACACTTCCGAAAAGCAAAGTAGGTACGCACCATGTCTGATGCGCCAGAAAACGCAGCAGAGGGCACTGAGGCACCAGCGGAAAAGAAGCCCCTTTTGACCGTTGTCAAGGGCAACCCGGATGATGTCCAGGTGGCCACCCTCACCGCCCTGTTCGCCACGATGGCCAACAACGCAGCCAACGCTGCTGAGCCAGAGCGCGAGCGCAACATGTGGGGCAATGTGAACGAGCGCCTGTCGCGCCCGACCACCTACAACCCCACTGCCTTCCAGAACGTGAGCTTCTACTAAGTCCTCACACCGCCTTGCGAAGGCGCGCCAAATAATCGGCATGCCCATGCACCCCCAAGCATGGGCATGCCGATTATTTTTCATTTCAATTTGAAAACTTTTCCCCCACGCTGCGCGTCTGGCCGGTACAAAGGAGGGGAGGTTCCATAAAGAGTATTCACAATGTGGAACTTGGTTATTATGAATCCCTTGTGCCCTTTGTACTGAGTTCGTAGCTTCACCAACCTGCATGCACAGTGAGCGTCGCTGTCATCATGTTTGTGAAGTGCGCTTGTGTACCATTGTCCGCCCACGTCATGAAATGAGTGATAATGAGCGACCAGAATAACGATCCCTATTCGCTAGACCCGCAACATCAAGGAAATGACCCACAGGATCCGGCCGGCAAGCACGCCGACCACGGCCAGGCCCCTCAAGGGCCTGCCTCGAACCCGGCGAAGCCTGCCACGCCATCAACACCGGCGGAGGAAACGACTGCCTTTGATGCAGGCTCTCTCGCGGGCAATCCGTCCGGTGCTCACGGGTCCGACGGGCAGGCAGGAAACAAAGACGGCGCTAATCCCTACGCCTCCTTTTCGAAAGGCAATGCGGGCACCCCTGGCACGTCTGACTCCTTCCAGTCCTACCCAAGCGTCAATCATCCCGAAGACAATCCCGGCTTTGACTCCCCAGGTACGTCCTCCACGGGCAACCTTCCCCCCTATCCGGGCATAGGCCAGTCGCAGCAATATAACCCCTATGGCACGGGCGTAGGCGATTCGTCGGCAAGCACAAACCACAACGGCCAGTACGGCCAAGGGCCGAGTCAGTACGGTGCCGCCAGTGGCACCGGGCAATTCGGGCAACCCGGCGGCGAACAGTATGGCCAGCAATACGGCCAAGGCTTCAACCCGAACTATGGTCAGGGCTTTAATCAAGGTTACGGCCAAGGCTACGGCTCGGGCGGGTTTGACCACAACGGCAACGGCTACCAGGCCGGATCACAGGCGGTTCCCGGTCAGGTGCATCCGCGTCTACAATGGCCCTACCGTCAAGGCAACGACACTTTCAATTTTGGTGAGGCCTTCACCTTCGGCGTGAAGTCAGTGTTTTTTGATCCGCTGATCTGGATCCTTGGTACCTTTGTGCTCGGCGTGCTCAGCATCGGCACCTCGTATGCCGGAAGCAATGAGACTCTCAGCGCCATCGCATCTCTGCTCAACTTCCTCACGGCGATCCTGTCGCTCCTTGTCATGCCCGTGGTGTATCACTTCGCGCTTCGTTCGCTCAATGGCTATCGCCTCGAACTCGAGAACTTCCGCGAGGAATTGCACTATGGTACGACCTTGGGTGTTGTCATCGTCTCCAACATCATCTCGTTCGCTGCGGTACTGCCTGGATTGATCGGCCTGCTTGTGGTGGCATTCGCCAGCATGGGTGACTACATGGTCGAAGATGTCTCAGCCGGCGCTATTCTCACGATGGTTTTCTTCATCTTCCTCTCCATCTTTGGCGCCGTGCTCGTTGGACCGTTTATCATGCTCGCCCCGTTCTATGCCGCAGATGGAATGTCCTTTGGCGATGCCTTCAAGGCTGCGTTTGCCGACGGCAAGCGCCGCTACTGGCAGCTACTAGGATTTAGCATCGTCCTCGGCCTCGCGGTCTTCTTCGTTACCTTGATTACCTGTGGCCTCGCTGGCCTCATTGCCGCGCCCGCAAGCTACCTCGCCCTAGCGTACGTCTACCGCTCCGTATCCGGACGCATTTACCCAACCCAGCAGGTGATGTAAAAGGAGTGTGGCACACACCGGTGCTAGCCCAATAATTGTCTGGGTAATTCATCTCTCCATCACGGCCCCGCACACCGTTGAGATCAACTGTCTTCAACGCGTGTATGCGCGGCCGTGGTTTTCTTTATTGCCTCACCGGCACCCCACAGGCCCGTGATACGTGCTTTTACATCAGGCCGATATAACAGAGGTTTTAGACGCCCGGCTGTACCGAACTGTGGTCGGTCATCGTCGATCGCGATGGGCCATGTTGGACTGGTGTGCTGTTCGGCTATGGTGTAAGTCATGCACAAAGACCTCCTTGCTCCCCCACCCATCGAGCTGCCCGCCGAGGAGCTTGTTGACGCCGCCTCCCCGATCGAAGCCGTTCTGGCCAACCCCGCCTCCCCCAGCTGCTGGGCGACCCTAGCGCTGGGACGGCTGGAGGAGGCGTCCAGCGATGAAGAAAAGGCCATCGCCTACGCCTTCGCTCGCACCGGCTACCACCGCAGCTTGGATCGCCTGCGCGCCAATGGGTGGCGCGGCCATGGACCAATTCCCTTTGCTCACGAGCCAAACCAAGGTGTTCTGCGCGCGATTGCCTCGCTCGCGCTCGCCAGCGAACTCATAGGTGACAACGAGGAATTCGAACGGTGCAAGAAGCTCCTCGAAGATTCGGACGCTGGCTGCGTTGAGAAGCTGTTGGGGGCGCGCTGATGCGCATCGTGCTCGCGTCTGCTTCACCGTCGCGCAAGGCCATCCTCACCAACGCCGGCGTCGAACCACTCGTGGATCCTGCCAACATCGACGAGGATGCGATCTTCGATGCGATGACTGGGCAAAAAGAGTCAGCGATTGTCGAAAAGCTGGCGGGCGCCAAGGCCGCAGCGGTCGCTGACAAATACCCCAATGATGTTGTGATCGGGTGCGACTCCATGCTGTTTATCGACGGCACGCTCATGGGCAAGCCCCATACCATCGAGGCCACCATCGACAGGTGGAAGGCGCAGCGCGGCCGCCGCGGCGAACTGATCACCGGCCACTGCGTGATCACGCCTCAGGGTCGTTTCATCGGCACCGCGCGCACGTCCGTCTGGTTTGCCGACGCAAGCGATGCGGACGTGGAGGCCTACGCCCGCACGGGTGAGCCGCTGGAATGCGCAGGTGCGTTCACGCTGGAGGCCATTGGTGGTTGGTTCATCGACCGTATAGAGGGCGACCCCTCTTCTGTAGTGGGGCTGTCATTACCACTAGTAAGAAGAGCCCTCTACGTGCTCGGCTACAACGTGCACGAGCTGTGGGGGCCGACTGTTTCCTAGGCGACATCCTTACCACTAGACGGTCGGTGGTGGATTCTTTCGGATTCTGGCGTTTTCTCGGATCTCTCGGATCTCTCAATGCAAGACCCCAGCAGCGTGGTAGTTTTCCACGACGCTGCTGGGGTCTTTTGCCTGCTGTGTCTATCTGGGCCTATTTAGGCTTTTGGGCCTATTTTGGTCCCATCTGCTGGAACACAGCACGATAAGGATCTAGGCGAACTTCTTCTCCACGCGCGAGATGGCCTCCTTGGCCACGAGTTCCTGGATGCCCATGTTGAGCTCGGAGGTAAAGCCCACGCACGAGCAGTTGATCTCGCCAAGGACGTAGGTGTCCTCGCCGTTAGGGCCGTCGGCAAGCATGAAATCGGCGGTCCAGATCAACGGAATGTTGTCGCCGCCAAGCTTCTCGGCAATAACCGGGCGCACCTCGGCGAACATGTCGACGAGGTCCTGCCATGCCTCTGGCTTGTCGTAGGTGTACTTCGCGCCGGAGAACAAGGTGGCGGAGAAGTTGTCGCCACCGGCGGCAGGCTTCTTGTGGACGACGAACACCGGCGTCGGGCCAACCAGAAGGATGCGGATCTCACCCTCGACGATGCGCGGCATGAAGCGCATGTCGACCAGCATGCCGTTGTCACCGATGATGTACTGATCGCAGAAGTCCATGAACTCACCGAGCTCGCGGATCTCGGTGTGGTTGTCCACTGCCTCGGTGCAGCGCAGCTTGGTGTCCGGCGGCAGGGCGGTGCCCGGCTCGACGGAGGCGGCCAGCTCCTTGTCCTCGAGCTGGACACGCCAGATGCCCTCACCGGTGGAGCCGCGGTTTTGTTTCAGGACGCGCTCGCCGTAGGAGATGGAGGTGGGGAAGGTGTTGTGGAAGGTTTCCACGTCGTAGTAGGCGGCGGTGTCGGAAGGAACCAGGTCGGTGTCGTTAAGCTTGACCAGGGCGTCCTTGGCGCCGTATGCCATCATTTCGTATGGGGTGGACATACCCACAAGCCCTGCCTCGGACAGGCGGGTCAAAAGATCGAAGTAGCCCTTCTCGCCGCCGGGGATGTTGCCGGGGTTTACGCGGGAGATGTAGGCGTCGAAGTTGGCGGTGATGTAGTCGAAGAGCTCGTCGGACCATTCGGGACGATAGTAGACGACCTCGGAGTGGTAGCCAGCTTCCTTGATGGCGTTGACGATCGGCATGGTGTCCTTGCGGTGACCATCGAACTTCTTGTCAGAACCGCCCTCGACCTCGAAAACGACAATTGCCTTATGCACGCATTTAACCTTTCATGACGAAGCGTGGTGGTCGCATTGCGCAACCTGCTTTGTTGGAAGATGAACTTTTCTGCTTTCTTTACCGCGCCCGGTCCCATAATCGCCCTTTCGCCCCGTTTTTAAGAAGACGGTAAGTTCGTGGGTGTGGCCGGTGCCGAAAGCGCCCGGAAACCTACGAAAACACCCGTCTTGCTGCGGGCGCTGCCGTTTTTCACCGTGCGCTTCATCGCGGTCAGCCTCAGCGCCGACCGTCATTTTCACGCCTGTTTTTAATGATATTTAAGTCCCAGTTAGGTTTCGCGCCGCCGACGCGCTTAGTAAGCAACCGCACACCTGCTAGGCATGCATTCCTACTGGTTTATTTCTTGCTTTCCGACGCCAAGGTGACCCGCCCCACGAAGTTAAGGTCGCAAACATCAAGGTCATAGCCACAACTCATTCCTTGCCCGCACCGCAAGGATGCAACTTTTCGCCCCGCTCGTAGTCCCACCTTCTCGGTTGCCTCCTCCACCCTTTGGATAAACCCACCCCACCCCCGCCATCAGGAGGGAATCACGATAGTGATGAAGCAGCGCCAAAAGACGCCGATCCTCCTACCCCACCCCTGTCGAGGTCGAGGGCAGCTAGTTGCAGTCGCTTCATTACGCATAGAACCCCCTCCAAACCTCAAGGGGCAAGGAAAGCTATCACGGTGTGGTTTGAGGGCGTCGTTAAGCAAAGACTGCTTTAGCAGCATTCAACACGCCGGAAGGAAACTGATTCACCCCAGTGCCGAACCACTTTGACTCCGGCAATTGAGCTTGGCACACCAGCAGAAGGTTTATGTGGCAATTACATACAGAAAACAACCTTTAATATTCGACATATGCATCTTGAAGATACATACCGGCGCCACGCGGGGTTCACACTGTCGGTACCGCATGCTCCCCCCAGTCCAACCCATTGCCTACCGGTTGTTGATTGGAATGAATCATTTCCTCATTCACAGACCGATATTTCTCGGCATTTTTTATATTGCAAATACACATATCTCTGCCCACCTATTGGTAATCAACATATAAACGGGGAGGATCTACTTTCGTGTTGTGATACTTTCGTTAAGCAGCAGCACGGGTTTCCCCGAAAACTCGCCACCCATCCCGAGCAGGAAGACAGGAAGATTCCAAGACTGAATAGGCAAAGATACGGCTTTAGTTTGAGGAAACGCACACATTCATTCGATTTAAGTGAAAATTGGCCCGATTATATGTGTTTGACTGCTCACGAAATGTTGCCAGTCGGACAGCAGAGGTGACACTGTGAGTGAGGACATTCATCCAAAGGTCTGGCCAGGGGAACCACTTTCTCACCCGGATAGTTAAACTGCCAAAGTCACTTTCTTGGATGAAGTGTGATTACCCCAATGCCCATTATTTGATTTCGAGAACACAGAGAATCCCATTAACGCCGAAAATGCAGAAAGGCTCCCAATGGCTGCGCCACTTGACCCGCACCCGCTCCTCCAGGACTACGCCGACCCAGCAAGCCTCGTGTCCGCCCAGTGGCTTAGTGCCCGACTAGGAACCAAGGGGCTGCGCGTTGTCGAGTCCGACGAAGACTCACTCCTCTACGACATCGGACATATTCCCGGTGCGGTGCGCATCGACTGGCACAAGGATCTCAACGACCCCATCATGCGCGATTTCATCTCTCCGGAGGCCTTCGCTGAACTCATGGATTCCAAAGGCATTGCCCGCGAGGACACCGTGATCATATACGGCGATAAGTCCAATTGGTGGGCCGCATTCACCTTCTGGGTTTTTAAGCTCTTTGGACACGAAGACGTTCGCCTACTCAACGGCGGTCGCGACGCCTGGATGGCCGAGGAGCGCGACACCTCCTACGCAGTTCCCGAATACCCCGCCACCGGATACCCGATCGTCGAGCGCGATGACGCCACATTGCGTGTATTCGTTGACGAAGTCAAGGCCTCCACAGCACATACCGGACTCCTTGACGTACGCACCTCCAACGAGTATGCGGGCACCGAAGACGTCGACTCCCCCATGACGGGGGTACTCAGGAAGGGGCATATCCCTGGGGCAGTGAACATTCCTTGGGACGAGTCGGTACACCCGAACAGTCGTTTCCGCTCCATCGAGGATCTCAAGAAAACATATGGCGAGTTGCTCGAAAAGGATGAAATCATCACCTACTGCCAGATTGGTGAGCGCGGCACCCACACTTGGTTCGTTTTAAAGTACCTGCTAGGCCACTCAAATGTTCGTAATTACGACGGATCTTGGGCAGAATGGGGCAACATGGTACGAATGCCAATCGCGCGCGGCGAAGATCCGGGCGAACCGCTAAACTAGTCTGGTTAGTTTCATTAACAAAAAGCTGGGGAGAAAAACCTCCCCTCTTTTTGCTTTGACACGAGCAAATGTGTGTAACAATGTTTCATGCCTATAGCGGAGTGTGCGTAATCGCTAAGTACCTCAGTTATTGTCATGGCTCACACACCCCAGCGAAAGAAGAAGCCAAGATTGCAAAGAGCTTTCTGCTAAGCGCTGGATTGTGCATGAAATGAACTAGAATCAGGAGAGCAACAAGTGTCTGTGGAAAACAGGAAGATCACAAAGGTCCTCGTCGCCAACCGTGGCGAGATCGCCATTCGCGTCATTCGTGCCGCTCGCGATGCAGGTATCGCCAGCGTCGCGGTTTACGCAGAGCCGGATGCGGATGCACCTTTCGTCTCCATGGCCGATGAGGCCTTCGCCCTCGGCGGCCAGAATTCTGCCGAGTCTTACCTCGTCATCGACAAAATCCTCGATGCCGCTGCAAAGTCCGGCGCCGATGCCATTCACCCAGGCTACGGCTTCCTGTCCGAGAACGCCGATTTTGCACAGGCCGTCATCGATGCTGGCCTGATCTGGATCGGCCCGTCTCCACAGTCCATCCGCGACCTCGGTGACAAGGTCACCGCTCGCCACATCGCTTTGCGCGCCAATGCACCAATGGCTCCGGGCACCAAGGAGCCCGTCAAGGATGCTGACGAGGTCGTCGCATTCGCTCAGGAGCACGGCCTGCCGATCGCAATCAAGGCAGCCTTCGGTGGCGGCGGACGCGGCATGAAGGTCGCGTACAAGATGGAAGAGGTCGCTGAGCTGTACGAATCCGCTACCCGTGAGGCAGTAGCTGCCTTCGGCCGCGGCGAGTGCTTCGTCGAGCGCTACCTCGACAAGGCTCGCCACGTCGAGTGCCAGGTCGTCGCCGACCAGCACGGCAACGTTGTCGTTGCTGGTACCCGTGACTGCTCCCTGCAGCGTCGTTTCCAGAAGCTGGTCGAAGAGGCGCCGGCCCCATTCCTTACCGACGAGCAGCGCACCCGCCTGCACGAGTCCGCCAAGGCCATCTGCCGCGAGGCCAACTACTACGGCGCTGGCACTGTGGAGTACTTGGTCGGTTCCGACGGCCTGATCTCCTTCCTCGAGGTCAACACTCGTCTGCAGGTCGAACACCCGGTCACCGAGATGACCACCGGCTTGGATCTGGTTCGCGAGCAGTTCCGCATCGCTGAGGGCAAGGAACTCCACATCAAGGAGGATCCGAGCCCGCGCGGCCACGCCTTCGAGTTCCGCATCAATGGCGAGGACGCAGGCTCCAACTTCATGCCTGCTCCGGGCAAGGTCACCAAGTACATCGAGCCAGCGGGCCCTGGTGTGCGCATGGATTCCGGCATCGTCGAGGGCTCCGTCATCGGCGGCCAGTTCGACTCCATGTTGGCAAAGCTGATCGTCTTCGGTGAAACCCGCGACGAGGCCCTGCAGCGCGCACGTCGTGCACTGTCCGAGTACGTTGTCGAGGGCATGCCGACGGTCATCCCATTCCACCGCCACGTCGTCGATAACCCAGCCTTCATCGGCAACGGCGAGAAGTTCGACGTCTACACCAAGTGGATTGAGGAAGAGTGGGACAACCCGATTCCTGCCTACGTCGACCCAGCAGAGGTTGAGGAGGACGAGGCGCCGACCCCAGCTCAGAAGGTTGTCGTCGAGATCGACGGCCGTCGCGTCGAGATCGCCCTGCCGGGCGACCTGGCACTCGGTGGTGGCAACGCTCCTGCTAAGAAGAAGGCCAAGAAGCGTCGCTCCGGCGGTGCTAAGGCTGGCGTTTCCGGCGATGCCGTCGCCGCTCCGATGCAGGGTACCGTTATCAAGGTCAACGTCGAGGACGGCGCTGAGGTCAACGAGGGCGACGTCGTCGTGGTCCTCGAGGCCATGAAGATGGAAAACCCGGTCAAGGCGCACAAGTCCGGCAAGGTCGAGGGCTTGGCTGTCGCCGCTGGCGAGGGCGTGACCAAGGGACAAGTCCTGCTCGAGATCAAGTAATCTCCGGCTTCTAACACACCTGTTTAGCGCTTACCCCGCACCGGTCGTTCATTGTGGACGGCATGGTGCGGGGTAAGCGCTTTTTGTTGATCCTCTGCGCAAATTAGGGTACGGCACACTTCCCCCAGCTCCCGAAAAAGGGGTTTCCTCTTCCGGCCAAGGGACGTCACTTCCGGGCGTTGACCGGGTGGGTGGTTACTATACGTAACGCCCCTGCTGCTACAGGGGCGTTACGTATATGCGTTTGGCGAAAACTGCTAATCAATCACGACCAAGAGGTCACCGCCTTCAACCTTGGTGGGCTGGGTAAGCACAACGCGCTCGATCTGGCCATCCTTGGTTGCCGTGATGGTTGCCTCCATCTTCATCGCTTCGATTATGGCCACCGGTTCACCCGCCTTGACTGCATCACCCGCGTTCACAGTAACGGTGACAACGCCCGCGAATGGGGCGGCGACATGCCCTTGGTTGGAAGCGTCGGCCTTTTCCGCCGAGGCTGTCACCGATTCCACCGAGCGGTCACGCACGAGAATGGGGCGGATTTGTCCGTTGACGTTGCACACCACGTTGCGCATGCCCTTTTCGTCCGGCTCGCCCACGGCGTCTAGGCGAACGATCATTGGCACTGCCGAGTCCGAGGTGCGGATGACCGTCTCTTTGCCTTCTGCTAGGCCGTAGAGGAATTCCGCATCCTCGAGGACGGAGGTGTTGCCGAAGCGGCGGCGATGCTCGGCGAATTCCTCGGCGGGCTTCTTGAAGAGCAATGTGTCAAGGGTGTGGCGCACGACTTTGGCGTCGCTGTCGTGCAATGCAGCTTCGGTTTCCTCAGACAGGGGTGCCAAGGTATCGCGGGACTCAGCGCGTCCCGCGAGTGCTTTGCTGCGTAGAGGTTCTGGCCATCCACCCGGAGGTGTTCCGAGCTCGCCACGCAGGAAAGCAATGACGGAGTCCGGAATGTCATACTTTTGCGGGTCTTCGGCAAAGTCCTTCGGGTCCACGCCCGCGCCGACAAGGTAGAGTGCTAGGTCGCCCACCACCTTTGAGGATGGGGTGACTTTGGTTGGGCGTCCGAGCATTTCGTTGACGGCTGCGTAATTGTCTTCGATGAGTTCGAAGCGGTCCGCCAGCCCCAACGCGGTTGCCTGGGCGCGCAGGTTGGAAAGCTGTCCGCCTGGGATCTCGTGCCGGTAAATGCGTCCGGTAGGTCCTGGGGTACCGGATTCGAAGGGCGCATACAGCCCGCGCACGGCTTCCCAGTAGGGTTCGAGTGACCCGACCGCATCGAGTGATAACCCGGTATCGCGGTAGGTGTTGGCAAACGCTGCGACGATGGCCGACAACGATGGCTGGGAGGTTGTGCCTGACAATGGTGCGGAGGCACCATCGACGGCGTCGGCACCGGCATTGGCAGCAGCCCAGTAGGTTGCTAGCTGCCCGCCTGCGGTGTCGTGGGTGTGAACGTGAACCGGTAGATCGAAGTTCTTGCGCAGCGCGGTCACCAGCTTGGTGGCTGCCGCTGGCTTGAGCAATCCTGCCATGTCCTTGATGGCAAGAATGTGCGCGCCGGTCTCTACGATCTGTTCGGCGAGGTTGAGGTAGTAGTCGAGGGTGTAGAGCTTCTCGTTCGGATTGGATAGGTCGCCGGAGTAGGCCATGGCCACCTCAGCTACAGTCGTTCCGGTTTCTAGAACGGCATCAATCGCCGGGCGCATCTGGGAAACGTCGTTTAGCGCGTCGAAGATGCGGAAGATATCGACGCCGGATCGGGCGGCCTCGCCCACGAAGGCGCGGCAGACGGCATCGGGGTACGGGGTGTAGCCTACGGTGTTGCGCCCACGCAGCAGCATCTGAATGTTGATGTTTGGCATGGCCTCGCGCAACTGGTCGAGGCGCTCCCACGGATCCTCGTGGAGGAAACGCATCGCCACATCGTAGGTGGCGCCGCCCCACGCTTCCACGGACAGAAGCTGTGGGGTCAGCCGGGCTACGTGCTTGGCTGCTTCGACGAGGGTGTTGGTGCGTACCCTCGTTGCTAATAGTGACTGGTGCGCATCGCGGAAGGTCGTCTCCGTAACTGCAAGCCGATCCTGGCTGCGCAACTGCTGCGCGTATTTGGCCGGGCCAAGCTGCAGTAACTCGTCACGGGAGCCACGCGGGAGGGGCTGGCTGCCGTTGTGGTCGATGATGGCAAGCTTCGCCTTCGGGTTTGCAACCACCGGGCGGCGTCCGTGCGGTTTGTTGACGGTGATGTCGGCAAGGTAGTCGAGGATGCGGCCTTGCTCGTCGTCGGCCGGCGGGGCCTGCAGCAGCCATGGGTGTAGGGCGATGAAGTCGGTGGCGATGCGCTCGTGTTGGAAATCCTCCTCGCGCAGCAACGCGCGCAGGAAGCCGATGTTCGTGGCCACACCGGAGACGTGGAATTCAGCCAAGGCGCGCTGGGCTCGTGCCACTGCGGTGGCAAAGTCGGCGCCGCGACAGGTCATCTTGACCAGCATCGAGTCGAAGTTCGGGGTGATTTCACCGCCGAGCATCGCCGCGCCGTCGAGGCGCACGCCAGCACCACCTGGGGAGCGATACGCAGTGATGGTACCCGTATCAGGACGGAAGCCATTGGAGGGATCTTCGGTGGTGATGCGGCACTGCAGCGCAGCGCCTATGGTGGTGATGTCTTCCTGGTAAAGGCCAAGGTCGTCCAAGGTGGCACCGGCAGCGATGAGGATCTGGGACTTGACGAGATCAACCTGTGTGACTTCCTCAGTCACGGTGTGCTCGACCTGGATGCGCGGGTTCATTTCAATGAAGACGTGATTGCCCTGCTCGTCGACGAGGAACTCGACGGTACCGGCACCTTGGTAGCCGATGTGCTTGCAGAAACGTACCGCGTCAGCACAGATGGTATCGCGCAGCTGTGGGTCGAGGTGTTGCGCCGGCGCGATTTCGACGACTTTCTGGTGGCGGCGCTGCAGCGAACAGTCACGTTCGTAGAGGTGGATGACGTTTCCCTCGGCATCGGCGAGGATTTGAACCTCGATGTGCTGCGGCTTGATCACTGCCCGTTCGACGTAGACGCGGCCGTCACCGAAGGCTGCTGCGGCCTCGCGGGAGGCCTCGGCGGCCAGCGCCTTGATATCCTCGAGCTTTTCCACGAAGCGCATGCCACGTCCGCCACCGCCTGCCACAGCCTTGACGAACAGCGGGAATTGCTGCTCGGCGGCGAATTGATAAAGTTCTTCGACGTCGTCGGTGGCCTGCGATTCTTGCAGGGTCGGCAACCCCGCTTCCCTAGCGGCTGCTACTGCGGCCGCTTTGTCGCCGGTCAGCTCCAGCACCTCTGGGGTCGGACCGATAAAAGTCAGTCCATTCTCGGCGCATTCCCTGGCAAGCTGCGCGTTTTCACTTAAGAATCCATAGCCTGGGTAAACCGCGGTGGACCCCGTTTGCTTTGCGGCGCGGATGATCTCATCGATGTCTAGGTATGCCTTGACAGCAGAGCCGCCCTCACCGATCAATACCGCCTCGGGGGCGAAGGAACGGTGAAAGGAATTGCGGTCTTCGCGGGGATACACGGCTACGGTGGCCGCGCCGGTTTCAAAGGCCGCACGAAACGCGCGCACGGCAATCTCGCCGCGGTTGGCCACTAGAATCTTGGTGAAGGATTGAGTGGGGGTGGGCACTTCCTACCTCTTTTCGTTGGCTGTGAGCTCCAGCATCTTCAGGTTTGTGATGCAGGTAACTAATATAAGTGGAAGTGTACCCCGAAATCTACCCCTGTGGTCAAACCACCAAAGCTTACGGCTCCCCTTTTCCGCCGCGCCGAATAAAAGCCGTGGTCACAGGATGTAAACGTTTGCAAACCATGGTGCTGCAAATTTTGCAAATTTACCCCGTATCACCCCCGGAAAACCGAAAAGGTGCCACCACCTCTAGTGATGACACCTTCCACAAATTAGACGTTAAGACTGTTAAGACTTAACCGATAGGTTCGCCCGCACGTACGCATGCTTGCCGACACCCACAGGCTGCAGTTCCCCAGCCGCCTACCGCGCTCACGACAGCCATGCCGGACGTGTTCGCCCATCGTCCTGCGCTGGGCGCGGCGCGCCTGCCAGCCCCTATTAACCGAGGTCGTCGTGCTGAACCAGCTGGCGCGCAGCCTCGGTGATGGAGCCGGACAACGAAGGATATACAGCGAAGGTCTCCGCCAGGTCCGACACAGTGAGGCGATTGGTCACGGCCACCGCAATCGGGAGGATCAGCTCGGAGGCCGTCGGAGCCACAACCACGCCGCCGATAATGATGCCGGAGTGCTTGCGGCAGAACAGCTTGACAAAACCGTGGCGCAGCGAACGCATCTTGGCACGAGGGTTCGTGGCAAGCGGCAGCAAGATCGAACGCGCCGTCACCTCGCCGGATTCGATCTGAGCCTGGGTCACGCCAACGGCAGCGATCTCTGGTCGGGTAAACACAGCGGTCGCCACGGTCTTCAAACGGATCGGGGACACCCCCTCACCGAGGGCGTGGTACATAGCGATGCGTCCCTGCATTGCTGCCACCGACGCCAGCGGGAACAAGTCGGAGCAGTCGCCGGCCGCGTAGACGCCCGGAATGTTCGTGCGGGAGACCCGGTCAACCTTGATATGGCCGGACGGAGTGGTTTCGATGCCCAGCTTCTCCAAGCCGAGGTTGTTGGTATTGGGAACCGAACCAACGGTCATCAAGGCATGCGAGCCAAAGATCTCGCGCCCATCCGAGGTGCGCACGCACACCCCGCCATCCTCGGTACGCGTCACCGAATCCACACGCGCATGCTTTTCCAGAGACACGCCGCGCTCGGCGAGGACGGTTTCCAGTGTGTCTGCCGCATCGGCGTCGTCGTGCGGCAGGATGCGGTCGCGGGAGGCCACCATCGTCACCTTCACGCCCAGCTCCGCGAAGGCAGAGACGAATTCCGCACCGGTGACACCGGAACCAACCACGATGAGGTGTTCGGGCAGCTCCTTCAGGTCGTAGACTTGACGCCAATTCAAAATGCGCTCGCCATCTGGCTGAGCTGCGGGCAGGACACGCGGGCTCGCACCGGTGGCAACCAAGACAAGGTCGCACTCAATCGTCTCCACGCTGCCGTCAAGGTGTGCCACGCGGATGTAGTGCAAGGTCTGCTTGGGGTTGTAGTCATCGAAGGAACCATGCCCCTTGAGCACGCGGATTCCAGCACGCCCCATGGAGGTGTGAATGTCCCCGGACTGCTCGCTGGCAAGTCCCTTGACACGCTGGTTGAGGGCTTGGACATCGAGGAACGCCTGGCCGATACCCTTGTTCAGCCCCATGTCGTCGGCACGGCGGAGGTCCGTCTTGATGTTTGCGCCGGCAATGAAGGACTTGGACGGCACACAGTCATCGATGACCGCGGAGCCACCCAGACCCTTGTCCTCGATGAGCGTGATCTCGGCACCGTACTTGGCTCCAGCAAGTGCCGCTTCATAGCCTGCGGGGCCGCCGCCGATGATGACAATTCGAGTAGGTCGTTGGGACAAGATTCCTCCAATGGTGGGTGGTCTAAATGTCGGCGCGTCGCACCGCCCGCCTTCTTCGACACAGCCGTGATGAGCCATGCGCGCCCGGCGGCAAGAACAGCGTTGAGGTTTAGCGTTGCGCTTGAACGATAACCATTTAACACTGAAATTCTAATCACTGAACTGGCCTAGAGCCACCCGTGGCCACCAGACTCCCCCTCGCCTGTTGGCATCGTGGCAGGCGCCGGTTCCAGCCAGCGAACATCGCCGAGCACGGGCTGCCGTGCGCGGCCAAAACTAGCCACTCTTCGCAGCCTGCGTTCTAGACGGATACTCCTTGCCTAGTTCAAGAAGGTCGGGGTTGCCTCTCCACGGAAGGAACGATCATAGCGATCCGCAACGGCGGCGAACAACCGGACGCCCACTTCGATGCTGCGCTCGTCGGCACGCATATTCGCCTGATGCAGATCCCCCGGCTCACCCACGCCATCCCAACAACCCAGGCGCGCCATCGAGCCCGGCACATGTTCGAGGTACCACGAAAAATCCTCGCCGCCGGAGGATTGGGGTGCCTGAACCACCGTGTGCGGCCCGATGGTTTGGGCGGCATCAGCCAGGATGGCCGTGGCGACGTCATCATTGATAACTGGCGGCACACCCTTGGTGTAGTGGATGTCGAAGTTGCAGTCGGTGGGCGCCAAAACCTGGCCAACCAGTTCCTCCAGCAGGGGTTGGATGTGGCGCCAGACGTTAATATCGCCGGTACGGATGGTTCCGGACACGCTGCCCTGCTCGGGAATCGCATTCGGAGCGTATCCCGCGTTGATCATGCCGAAAACCAGGACCGTCGCGGTGCGTGGATCAACCCGGCGCGACAACAGCGCTGGCAGGTCGGTGACGAGCTTGCCGAGGGCATAGACCACGTCGGCGGTCAGGTGCGGCCGCGAGCTGTGCCCGCCGGGGCCGGTTACAACAATGTCGATCACATCGCCCGCCGAGGTAATGGCGCCGGTTCGCACGCCGACGCTTCCTACTTTCAACTTCGGCTCGGCGTGAACCGCAAAGATGTTGGCTACCCCCTCGAGTGCGCCAGCGGCAATGACCTCAGGCGCACCACCTTCCATGACCTCTTCGGCGGGTTGGAAGATCACCCGTACGCCCATGGCTAGATCGGCTGAGGCGAGCGCGCAGGCAAGAGCCAACGACACCGTGATGTGGATGTCGTGCCCGCAGGCATGCATGACCCCCTCGTTGCGCGACGCGAAGTCCGCGGTGGAGTCATCGGGGTGTTCGTGGATTGGCAGCGCATCGATGTCAGCGCGGAAGGCCAGCCGTTCTGGTGTGTGTGGCCCGATGTCGACCATGAGACCGGTGCGTGGGAAGCGCACGGGGGAAAGCCCATAGGACCGAAGGGTCTGGGCAATAAAGTCTGTGGTCTTAAATTCTTGGTGGGATAATTCCGGGTGCGCGTGAAAGTGGCGCCGCCACCCAATGACCTCGTCGTGATGTTCGGCGATCCATGTCACGACATGTTCCAACACGCTTTGTGGCACCATGCCACCCCTTTCCAATTTTCTTCCTCCTTGATATTAGTAACCGCCCCATTCCAGTCCTATCCCGCCCCGGAAAAACCGTTGTAGCCTTTCGCTTTACCTTTACCCACACCCCGTTAGAACGTCCCGGGGGCAAAGAAAAGCACGCCTTGGTCGGCAAAACCGAGTAACTTCGAAGTACGAGTATCGAGAAGAGGGCCGATTCAATGAGCTTGAGCTTTGGAACAGCGGGAATGCGTGCGCCGGTAGGCCCTGCCGACAATCAGATGAACGTTCGGCAGGTAACCCGGGTCACGGCAGGGGTTGCCACCTGGTTGGCTGAGCAGGCGGCGGCACACCCCCACTCGCCGGAGTCGGTGTACCCGCCCGATTCCAGCGCCGGCATTGGCGTTGCCTTTCATGAAGAAGACGCGCCGGTGCGCGTCGCGGTAGGCTTCGACGCCCGCTACGGCTCGCATGCCTTTGCCACCGCCGCCGCAGAGGTTTTCGCTGGCGCGGGTTTCGAGGTGTTTCTCATGCCAACGCCCACCCCCACCCCCATCGTGCCGTGGCTGATTAAACAATGGCACCTCGATGGGGGCGTGCAGATTACCGCATCGCACAACCCAGCGCCCGATAACGGATACAAGGTCTACACCGCGAGCGGCAGGTTGCTCGGCACAGAGGCTGCCACAGAGATTGAAAGGCGAATCGAGGAGATCGGGGAGGCAGCGAGCGTGCCTCGCGTTTTCGTGCGCCCAGCGGCCGACCAGCTACGCAGATACGTCGATAACCTAGTCGCGCTCGTGCGCCCCACACAAGGCGACTTGTTGCGGGTGAATAATGAAAGAGCAAGCTTGAAGATCGCCTATACCGCGATGCACGGGGTCGGCGGCCGCGCGCTCAAGCAGGGGCTCGAGGCAGCCGGGTTCGTGCATATCTTCCCCGTCGTAGAACAGCTCTACCCCGATCCCACCTTCCCCACCGTGGAGTTTCCAAACCCGGAAGAACCCGATGCGGTGGCACGACTGCTTGCCCACGGCGAGGAGGTGCATGCCGATATCCTCATCGCACTCGATCCGGATGCCGATCGCTGCGCGGTGGGCGTACGTGGCAAGGACGGTTCCTTGCGCATGTTGCGCGGCGACGAGACCGGCCCGCTTTTGGCTACGCATTTGCTTGCCGACGCCACCAGGCCGATCGTGGCAACGACCATCGTCTCCTCCCAGTTGCTTCCCGCCATAGCGGCCGATCGCGGTTGGGACCTCAGGTTGACGCTGACGGGATTCAAAAACCTCATGGCCGCCGCCGATCCGCATTCGATCACCTTCGGCTGCGAGGAAGCCGTGGGAATAGCGCCTGCGCCACAGCTTGTCGACGACAAGGACGGCATTGCCACCGCACTTTTGACCTGCGCCTGGGCCGCGGAACTCAAAGGCCGCGGCCTGACCCTCATAGACGAGCTCGACGACCTACACCGCGCCTATGGCGTGCACGTGGGAACCCAGATTTCCACGCGTACCATCAATCCCCCAGCGCTGATCGAGTCCTTGTCTCGGATCAACTGGGAGGAGCTTTTAGGCTTTGATGGCCAGGTCACCTCCCTTGCCGAGATCACCGGGCTGCCGGCGATGCATGGCATGCATTTCATTGGCCAGCATGCCGATGGGCGGGTGCGCATCGTGGCCCGACCGTCGGGCACCGAGTCCAAGGCGAAGGTCTATATAGAGATCACCCAGCCGCCAGGAACCATCGCCGGGCGCGGCCGAGCGGTCAGGCTGCTCGATGAGGTCTCGCGTGCTGTGAAAGACCTCATCGCACAGCTCTAGCCTGAACCTAGGCCGTCCCCGTTATTCCTCAAATGTGGGATTCGGATTGAAGGCGCCGCCGCTTCGGTATCGCTTGTCGAAGCGCTGGTTGTCATTGGGCAGGTTGGGCCATTGGTACTCCACTTCCAATGTTTTGTGCGGACCTTCAAAACGGGGCGTGACGTAGCTTCCCACCCCGGGCATGAGTGCACACGGTGGCACGTGCAAACCGCGCGCAAGCTCGTAGACGGTCAACAATGAGGGACTAGGGAAGCCATCTTCAGGGGATTCGTTTCTTTCCAAATTCGAAATGGTGGTACGTGAGATCCCCGAAAGTTCAGTCAGGCGGTACTGACTAATGCCCCGGATCCCCCTGATCGTGCGCAGGCGGTACCCGAGATTGAAACTGTAACTTCCCCACTGGACAGAATGAATATCATTTACTCTCGCCATGCCCTCGACGATAGCCGAAAGTGACGCCGGTCTCATCCGGAAGGGAAAAGTTTGCGCGAATATACAACTTTTTGAGCACATCGTGCCAAAAATGACAAGTCAGATATCCTTAACCGGTAGGCATATCTGCAACCATCTCTCACTTTCTACATGGCTCGACGCCCACGGCAATTCCACACAGGGGTACCGTAGACGTCGGAAAGCAAGAATGCGCAACGAAATATCAACCGCGGGCATTCACGCGGCGCGCAAGGCCGAGCTAGAGATCAATATTGCGCGGTCCATAAAGGCGATCGCCGGCATCGCCCAGACCGGGAACGATGTAGGCATCCTCGTTGAGCGCTGGGTCAATGGTAGCCGTGACTAGGCGCACCGGTAGACCAGAATTGGCCAGTGCGTCCACGCCCGGCTGCGCGCTGACCATGCACACGGCGGTAATGTCGGTGGCCCCGCGATCGGCCAGAAGGCGAATGGCGTGCAGGAGCGAACCGCCGGTTGCCAGCATCGGGTCGATGACAAAAACCGTCCGCCCCGTGAGGTCTTGCGGCAACGCCTCCAGATATGGCACCGGCTCATGGGTGCGTTCATCGCGGGCCAAACCAATGAAGCCCACCTGTGCGTCGGGGATCATCGACAAGGCCGGATCCACCATGCCCAGGCCAGCGCGAATCACCGGCACGATGATCGGCGGATCCTGCAGCCGCTTTCCTTCGGTCTCGGCTACCGGGGTAGAAAGCGGGAAGGTCTCCACCGCGAGATCGCGGGACGCTTCGTAGATGAGCATGGTGCCAAGGTCGGCAAGGGCGGCGCGGAAGCCGGCGTTATCGGTGCGCTCATCACGCATGATGCTCAGGCGGGCGGCCGCCAGGGGATGGTCAATGACTCTAGTCTGCATGCCTTCCATCGTAACCTCCCTGATAACCCCCTGCTGCATCCTTGCTTTCCGACGTCCACCGCAGCAAACCGATGCGCTACACTACCACCCTCGGCGTCACATCAGACCGGCATTTATTGATCCACGCGGGGAACCACCGCGGGCTCGGGACAGTCTAATGCTGGCATGAACCAACAGATGAACGTAGATCCCGAACTGGCCCAACGCCTCGCCGCCGAACTCGTCAACGAGGCCCACACCCTCAGCCCGCCGACGTTGGTGGAGGGTGCGGAATCACCCGGCATCGGCGCAGCCATCGCCGCGATCAACTCCTGCCTCGAGTCCTTTTACCGGCGGGCAACCCACCAGTCAGAAAGGGCTCAAGAACATGCTCGGCAGGTCAGGGCCACCCTGGACGATATAGAAGGCCTCGAGAAAGACTCCGCCCGCCTATTTGAGGAGTTGCTCAAATGACATTCTTCGACGATGTCGCGACGAGCATCAAGACGTTGTCCATGCTCCTTCCGCCGCAACTACCCGACACCGGCGGGTATCCGCTTTACCAAGCGGCGGCGCCACTTGCCGCCCAGTTCGGCGCGCAGGCAGCTCTTATCGACGATGCCCTCAACCTCAATATTGATGGCACAAAGCTCGGGCACATCATGTCCTTGGTGGGCGATGAGTTCTCCAGCCTGGCTGGCGAATTGACACACATTGCCCACTCCCTGCTCGGCGAGGCGATGGCGATCCTCCCGCGCCTCTTCACGCCCGAACCACTCGCGGCTCTGGCGGCAGTCAACGATCTTCGTGCCCTGCCCAGCAAATTCATGCTCCAGGCCATGATTCGGCTCGAGGAAGCAGAGGCCCGGCTACAGCCAGCGGTGGCAGCGCTGCTCGGGTTGGCAGGCGGGGAGGATAATCCCACCACCTACCACGAACAACCGCACGGCGGGCAGAGCGACGCAGGAAAGGAGGTGCAGTATGCGTCGGCAAGCATGCCTGCTCCGCCAGCACTCGGTGCACGCCCCGCCACTGCCCAGGGTGAGGCCGCCGTCGCCGCCGCACGCTCCGTGATCGGCACCCCCTATGCGTGGGGCGGCACCAGCCCAGCAGGTTTCGACTGCTCTGGATTAACGCAATGGGCATGGCGGCAGGCGGGCGTGGAACTACCTAGGCTGGCGCAAGAACAAAATATTGGGCGCGCCGTCAGCCGCAGCGAGCTCATCCCAGGCGACCTGCTCGTCTGGGACGGCCATGTAGCCATGTATGCAGGGGACGGCCAGATTATCGAAGCCGGCGATCCGGTCGGGGTGCACCCGCTGCGCGAGACCAACATGGGCATGGCGTTCAAGGGTTATTTCCGGCCGACGGGCTAAACTGCGCCTAGCGCACCATCACTGCCCGAGTCAGGCGTGAATAAACCTGAACGTGACGAGGAATAGATGAAACGACTATCATAAATCCTCATGGCAGATAAAGGTATCGTCCCCGTCAAGCTATCGCTCACAGAAGGCGATTTCTACACCCTCTTCGCACCCAAGTGGCGCGAACACGGCGCCGAGTGGCAGGCGTTTTTGGGCTTTGGGGACGACCTTTACGTGTTTCAGACCCCAGCTGAGCTACTGCTGTTCCTCGAATCCGGCGACAAGCACGATCTGCAGTCCCACCCCAAGTGGGCCAACTTCGAGGCACAGCCTGCAACCCGTGTTGTTCCCGACGAGTTCCACTACTACGACTTCGTCGGCACCCCGGCGCTGCTGGCACAAAAGCCCGACCGCCGCAATGTCAAGGAGGTCGCCGGGAACTTCCAGCTTGCCCGCGCCATCGGCGAGGTCTGCGGAAACACCGATATTCAGGTCTTGTTCTCTTCCCACTCCATCTTGTCAAACCCCGCGCGCGGCTTCGAACACTTTTCCGGCCCCAATGGATTGTCCGAGTGGACCGCCATCGGACGGGTCGTCGTTAGTAACTGGGATAAGACGGTCGAAGCGTTGGATTCCTGCGTAACCGTCAAGGAGGTCGAAGGCAACACCACTGACGCCCAGACGCGCATTTCCAATGCGGAACAGGAAGCCAAGAAGGCCGCCGAGGAGGAAAAAACCCGCAAGGAAGAAGCCGCAGCCAAGGTCGACCCCTACGACACCACCGTATGGGCCCACGCAGGCATCGACCCTATCAAGATCTCCATCGACGGCCGCACCCTCTACACCTTGCGCACCTATCTCAAGGCCCAGCCGGTCTTTTTGGGCAAGTACGGTGAAATCTACACGTTCTCTTCCTCCAAGGCGTTGGTTCGCTGGCTCATTGAGCACGAAGACCACGACCTCGCCAAGGTATCCACATGGTCGGAGGTCATGGACGCCGCCAACGCCGGTGATCTTGAGATCACGGTCCACCCCGACAACGTCTACTCCTTCAATGGCCTTGTCCGCGACATCAACAAAGGCACCGAGGCCGTCGACACCGCACAGATGGCTCGCGCCTACGAGCTACTTGCCGATGCCGCCGACTGGGCGCAGGATGATTCGTTGAATTCTTACTTCCTCGAGCACCCGCGCATGCAGGACTACATCTCCTACATGATTGGCTCGACAAACACCGCCGGCTACACCCCAACCCCGCCTTTTACTGAGCACGCCGATTCCTGGCACGACCTCGAGGAGATGCTAACCAAGCGCTTTAGCCGGTTCTAGGTTCCTTTTCCCAGTTCTCTTTGCTCGCAGCTGTTGGGGTAAGGCTCGTGTTCCTATTGGTAGTGAAGCTACGTCATGTGCTAGCGCACGACTAGGACCTGAGAACTTGCACAGCGGTTAACAAAGCCCAAGCTTTCCATTTGTCGAGAAAGCTTGGGCTTTGAAGTTTTCCCTTTCGTGTTGTCCCCGTGGTGTTGTTCCCAGGTTTTAAGGCATTACCTGTGGGGCTTGTCCTCGTCGGCGGGCGAGGATGCGCGCGGTTGGAGATCGCGCGGATCGATACCGAGTTGTTCGAGTAGCAGGGGGTCGATGCCTGCCAAGTCCTCGTCGGAAAGCGATTCCGGCTCCGGCTCGGGGGCAGTTGTGGGAGCATCGTCATTACCGCTAAAGGCTTCGAAGGCGGGTAGGAGTTGTTCACTGACAAGCCTACGGCGCAAAGGATCCGGAAGGAACGAGCCTTCTAACGCATCGAAGGTCAGCTCATAGATCTCTTCAATGCCGAACTCAAGGTGGGTAGAAAGCTCGAGCAGTAATGACGTGTCTAATCCTGCACATACGGCTTTGAAGCCGAGGGAGCGCAAGAGTTCAAGTGGGTAGTCCGCCAGTTCATCGATGTGTCCATTGGCCACAGCCGCAATCGGATCACAGACCACTTGGAGTTGGCGGTCTCGCACCCACGCTGCTCGGGCCCCCAGCTCAATTTCGCCTTCGGAATCGATGCGGATGTCGTCGAAAAGCGAAAGCGGGCGCACTATACGCGGTGACGCTACCGCTAGTTGTTCCTCAAGCGAGGATTCCAAGACACAGGCGACGAAACGCTCGCGCGCGAAGGCGGCGACGTCAGCGGAATCGGTAATCGCTCCCACCAGCAGACCCGTTGCATCGTTGGCCACGATCTCGACATCGGCAGTCTCATGGCAGCGTAATACAATTGCAACGGTAGAAGGTGCTGCCACAGCTTGATCCATCACACCCTCGAGCGCCGAAGGTTCGACGATCACTTCCGCATAGACCACATTGTCGTCGGCAAGCGAGGCGATCGGTTGCCGGGAAAACAGCACAACCTTCGGCAGTGCTGTCACCACGCTCGCATCGAGCGTCTTAAATTCCGGGCGGAAATCTGGACGAGAGTCGGGAGTATCGTTCATGCCCCCATCCTAAAGCGAGCATCGCTTTAGGATGCGCTGGACCCGTGCCGTCATTACGTATAGGAGCGCTATCAGGAAGGCAGTGTGGTGACAGCCACCCGGAAATCAGGGTGTAAGGTGCTTTCAGGCTTGAGAATTCGAGCGCTCAACACAAGTGGTCTTAGGGGAAGGAGAGAGTTTTCGTGGCACCGGCTCTCAGGCGGACCATCGCCTCACTTGCAGCAACCGCTGCGGCCTTGCCTGCGGTAACAGTAGGCGTAACGAACGCGCCACTATCATCCACCGCCCCAATTTATGCCGTCGCTCATGCCGATCCGGCACCCCGAACCACAGCACCCGATACCTCACAGTGTCCGCAGGCCACCTACCCACCGGAAGCTGAGACAACCTCGGAGGCGCTTACCCCAGGACAAGTAGCCCCTACTCCCCCACCAACGGTAGTCAACGAGTACGGAAGCTGTGACATCACGGCACCCGCCGACTACGTGGTTCCTGCAAACACCGCTGCGGCATGGATGGTCTTCGACATAGACACCGGCGACGTCATCTCAACGAAGGACCCACACGGTCGCTATCGGCCAGCAAGTGTCATCAAGGTGCTCCTTGCCATGGTCGCCCTTAACGAGCTCACTTTGTCCGACACCTACGTGGCGACGGCCGAAGATCAAAACCAAGAAGGCTCAGCCGTGGGTATTCGCGAAGGATTGACCTATACCAATGAACAGTTGCTATATGGTTTGCTGCTCAACTCCGGAAATGATGCAGCTCATGCCTTGGCCACGGAGCTTGGAGGCGACGAGGTTGCGCTGGAAAAGGTTCGAGCCCTAGCCCACTCGCTTGGAGCAGTCGACACGTTCGTCGCCTCCTACAGCGGCCTCGACGCTCCAGGAATGATGACATCCGCCCGTGACCTAGCGGTGTTTTACTCCGCCGCGTGGGAAAACGAAACCTTTGCCCGCATGCTTGCCACCGAAAAGGTCACCTTCCCCGGACCAAGCCAAGAAGAAACCTATGAAGTATGGAACGACAATGGGTTGTTTATGAACGATCCCGACGGCATTGGTGGCAAGACCGGCTACACCGATGACGCCCACCATACCTTCGTCGGTGCAAAGGATATCGGTGGCCGAAGATTAGCCGCAGTCATCCTCGACACCACCATCGATGATGGGCGCGCCTGGAAACAGGCTCAAGCACTTATCGAGGCCGCCTACGCCTCTCAAGGAGCTATTGGCAACCTCAGAGGACGTGATGTCAGCGCGCACCCCGGCGAAGCCACTAGTGGTAATGACGCCACCGAACTACCCACCGCAATGAATGTGGCTGATGAACGTGCGGAGGATGGCGGTGGGAAAAATCTAAGCGCAGGGGTTTTCCTTCTCGCCGCCATCGTTGGGATTGTCGGGGTTGTTCTTTTGGCCGGTGGGGCTCGACAGTCCCGTAAACACCACGGCAAACACCAAAAGTCCTAGGCGATTCCCACCGGCAGTATTGCGTCGTGAAGCTACGAATAGCTCTGAAAAAGGTGCCAGCGAAAGGCGACCACCATGCAGACCGTCGGAAAGCAAAAAGATAAACCTGCCGTGATCAATCGCTCCGCTGGCTAGCGCCGCCACAGCGAGACGACCGCGCCCACCAAGGCTCCCACTCCCACCACCGGCAACAAACCTGACTTTTCCCGACGACGCGGCGGCTGCTGACCGCGCACATTGATCACCGCCGGAGGTGGCGCGGGCTGAGTTGCGATCGCCAAGGATTCCTCAGTGGTTGCCGCCCAGGCAGAGCACATCAACGTAATCCGCCACACGATGTAGAACAGCACCATGATGCCGATGATCGGGCCGAATGTGACACCGGCCGGGTTTTGCAACGCCGAGGAAAAAAACATCGAACCAATTTGCTTGAGAATCTCAAAGGCAAAAGCACCGATCACCGCAGCCTGTAGACCCGAGCGAAGTGGCACCTGCCCGCGCGGAAGGGATGAGAGCATCCACCAAAACATCACGAAATTGGCCAGCAAGCCCACAACGACCGCCACGACAAAAGTCATGACCGAAATCCCGGGAACATGATCAAGATTGACCAGCTCGATCAATCGCCACGTCAACCCCGAACTGCCCACGGCGGTCACGGCAAATGCCACTACGAGCACGACAAACAAACCAATCAGCACGCCCAAATCCTTGAGCTTGGTCAGGAAAAGATTATTGCCAATGGCGGGGTACATCCACATCTTCGATACGCCGTAGCGCAAGTTGTTGATCCACCCCAGTCCCGACCATAAGGCAGTGAGTCCACCGATTCCTGCAACGGTGCCGGCCTGATCAATCGCCGTGTCGATGACCGTGTTGATGGTCTCGGCCAAGGCATCATCGACGCTGGAGGAGATTTGGGACTGAATGTATTCCAACAACTCCGGGCGCGAAGCCAAGACCATCGCAGCCACCGCGAACACCAGCATGAGAAGGGGAAACAGCGACAACACAGAAAAATAGGTGATGCCGGCGGCGTATTGGTCGCCGCCTCGTTGCTTATAGCGATCCCAGGCACGCATCACATGATCGAACCAAGGATGTTTCATCCGAAATAGCTCCATCTTGGTGGGGGAATCGGATGTAGCCCTTTCGATGCCGAACTCGTCCATTCGCCAAGGCTGAGGGGACGTTGTGGTAGCCACGTAAGATCTCCTTGTCTGGTTGGTGGAGCAAGACTGGACTGCATCGAACCCGCAAAAACAGGAAAGGCAACCAAACCTTGGGTGTCTTCACCCATTTCGTCCTCGCTCAAAGGTGAAAGATGCCGGGATTTCTTCATTGCGCCGTATTCATCGAATCGCTCTAGCCGAGAATGGTTCCTGGCAATTTCAGCGCTGGGTATGCTTCACTGATGCGTCGAACACGACATGAGAACGAAAGTTACCAACCTGATTGCGCGCCACGCCTCTTTGCCTTTTCGACTGTGGGGTACGATTTATGCACCAGGGTGCAACGCCGAAAGACAAGTAGCGTCCCCACAGATCGAAGCAAAACAAGACCACGATTCGTTCCAAGTTGCTCTATTCCAGCGTAGGCAAAATTGGCTGAAGAGCCGAATCTATTTCTTATTCCACTCTTATTTAGCTGACCTCACAGCTTTACACCCCAAACCCATGCCCTTGAGTGAACGGCAATTACTGCTAGCTCAACCCAACGCCGGTTCGCGTAAGAATCCCCCGACTGACCACCTGCTTTATCAGGCATATCCTTTTATGGAGGCCCAAACTTTTGAGGATTACCAAGACTAAAAGGCTCAAGCACCCCTGCATCTTCACAGGGGTAGGCATTGGGGGTAATCGAAGGGGGTAAGCATTGGAGGGGTGGCGTAAGCCTTTGCACGTTTACTGGCCACGCGCTGCGATCCGGACCAACTGGTGAAGCATTGGGCGCACGAAGGCGCGAAAAACCGCCGGCGTCTTCTATACGTAATGAAGCAACGCAGAGAAAACACCGGCGGGAAGGAAAGCCCTTTAGCGCTTCGGGGGCAAGAAACCAACGCGCTCGTAAACGTCGGCAAGCGTACGAGAGGCGACCTCGCGGGCGCGCTCGGCACCCTTGGCGAGCACGTTTTCAAGCTCGGCACGGTCGGACATGTACATGTCGTACTTTTGCTTCAACGGGGTGACAAAAGCCTCGAGCGCGTCGGCGGTGTCTGTCTTAAGCGCACCGTAACCGACGCCGGCGTAGCCGTCGACAAGCGAATCAATGCTCTTGCCGGTCAGCGCGGACTGGATGACCAGAAGGTTGGACACGCCCGGCTTGTTTTCCTTGTCATAACGGATCTCGCCGTCATTGTCGGTCACGGCGGATTTGATGCGCTTGGCCGAGACCTTGGGATCATCGAGCAAGCTGATCAGTCCTTTGGGATTATCGGTGGACTTGCTCATCTTTGAGGTCGGCTCTTGCAGGTCGTAGATCTTGGCAGCGCCCTGCGGGATAAAGCCTTCCGGGACGACGAAGGTCTTCTTGTAGCGGGAATTGAAGCGCTCGGCGAGGGTGCGGGTAAGCTCAAGGTGCTGACGCTGATCCTCCCCCACCGGCACCAGCTGCGGACGGTAGAGCAAGATATCAGCGGCCATCAGCATGGGGTAGGCAAACAGGCCCGCGGAGGTGCGGTCGGCACCCCGCTTGGCCGACTTGTCCTTGAACTGGGTCATGCGGCTGGCCTCACCGAAACCGGTCAGACACGTCAGTACCCATCCCAGCTCGGCGTGTTCGGGCACGTGCGACTGAACGAACAAGGTGGATCGCTCCGGGTCGATACCCAGCGCTAGCAGCTGGGCGGCGCCGCCGATGGTACGGGCGCGCAGCTCCTTCGGGTCTTGGTCGACGGTGATGGCATGCAGGTCCGGGATGAAGTAGAAAGCATCAAAGGTATCTTGCAGATCAATCCACTGCTTCAGGGCTCCAAGGTAATTGCCAAGGTGGTAGGAGTCCGCGGTGGGTTGGATGCCAGAGAGGACGCGTTGCTTCTTTTCCGTCGTGTCAGTCATAGTTGCTTAGTCTAGCCGTTGGATCTAGCGGTACCGCCTAGCAGTGCCGTCAGTACCGATAGTGCAAACGCAGCCGCCCCGATGATTTGACGTATGCACGAGGGCGCGCCCTTGATGGCAACATCGTTATGCTTGCCGACGTTCACCGCGGGCCGCACACCGACGACTGCCCGTGATAGGGCGTTATCCACGCCCGCGCTATGCCAGGCTGCGAACGTCGGAAAGCACCAATGCAACGAAAGGCGATAAGGATATGAAAAAAGGCCAGAGCCCTTTCGGACTCTGGCCTATCGGTCACAACTACTGCATGCGTGGCTTCTCGCCGAACAGCTCTACCAAAGCTCCCAGCAGCGAGGCGCCGCCCAAGGCCATGACCAGTGCGCCGATGATTGCCTTGACGTCGTGATCACCCAGCAGCAGGAAAGAAACTGCAACCAGTACGACACCCAAAATGAGGAGGATCATTCCCTTAACACGCATGCATTGCTCCTAAGAAAGATGGGGCAGGCCACTTACACCTACCGTGCCGACTCCGCAGACTTTCGTCGGCAATTGATGAACCGGCCTCAATATACCCGATTTTTCTCGGAAATTTAAACAAAAGTGGACATTGTGGGGGTCTCCCGCCCATTGAGGGGCTCTCAAGGCAAGCGGCAGTGCCACCGCGCTGTGTCCGCGCTGTATCCACACAGTCTCCGGTGGCGTTAGTTGTAGACGACGGTGACCGGGGCGTGATCACTCCAGCGCATGTCGTGGCCTGAGACCTTGTCCACCCACGTCTGTTGCGCACGAGCCAGAAGTTGGGCGGTGACCGCCTGGTAGTCGATGCGCCACCCGGCATTGTTGGCAAAGGCTTGACCGCGATAGGTCCACCATGTGTAGATCTCTGATTCCGGTTCCAGCCGGCGCACCGCATCGAACCACTTCGGGTCGGCGGCTTGCACACGGCGCTTGTCGCTTGAGTAGGCTACGGCCCCGGCCCAGGCCCCACCGTCTTTGGGCTGAGCTTTCTCATCGGGAAAGGATCCGAAGACGGCATCCATGAACTCCCGCTCATCGGGTAAGAATCCGGACTTGGTGCGGTTGGTCTTATAATTCTTCAGGTCCTGCTCCCGGTGGCAAATATTCCAGTCCCCGCCGATGACCATTTGTTGTTGCTTGGATCCTTCGACTTCTAGATAATTCTCGAAAGAATCCAAGAAGGCGTACTTTTCATCCTGCTTGTCCGTGCCCGCGCTTCCCGACGGCAGGTACAGCGAAGCCACCACGACCGGTTGGCCGTGGTCATCGTAGGTACCTGCGATGAAGCGCCCCGAGTCTTCGAAACCATCAATGCCGATCGTGACGCCGGTAAGCGGGGTGCGCGACAAGATTCCGACCCCGGCGCGCCCCTTGGCCGCAGCGGGGGCGCCGACATAGTGCCAGCCGGCATCGAGTGCTGGCGCGAGCGCTGCTAGCGAGTCCTTCTCGCTGGCGCGGACTTCTTGCAGCAAGACGATGTCCGATCCGGAGGCCTGCAGCCACGGCAAGAAACCTACGTTGTGCTCGCTGCGTTGCTTGACAGCAGCGCGGATTCCATTGACGTTCACGGTCGTAATTTGCATGGGTTCATAGTAGAGGCATCGTCATTACCAATAGAAACCCCGTGTCCTTTTCGCGTCCTTTTCATTCCTAAAGCGACCGATCATTTCGAGGTCTCTGCGTTTGCACGATGTTGTTTGCACGACTTTCGGGGTCTGAATGCTAAGACCGAACGCTAACACTGAATGCTTAAGCGGTGAGACGGATTTTTACAGGCCTAGCACCCTGCGACTAGGGTGGGCACTCGTGCCAAAAATGACCCCTAGTTTTGAAAACGACTCACATTCAGCCCCCAACGAAGGTGCGAACTTAACCCGCCCCGGTTCAAACTCGGTTTCGGCGCCGACAGGTTTTGCCGCCAAAAGGCGCCCGATTCCGCGCCAGACGGAAATTTCCAATTCCCGGCGGGTGATCACGATGATCGCTCTTGCCTTGGGCGGGTTCGGCATCGGGATAACGGAATTCGTCTCAATGGGATTGTTGTCGCTCATCGCCAAAGACTTCGCCATCACCGAGGATGTCGCAGGACATGTCATTACCTCCTATGCCTTGGGGGTTGTCATTGGCGCACCGCTGATTGCGGCACTGACCGGGCGCATACCGCGCCGTCGGCTTTTGCTGATCCTTATGGCGGCGTTTACCGTCGGTAATGGCTTGAGTGTTTTCGCCAATTCTTATGGGCTCTTGCTGGGGGCGCGCTTTATCGCCGGTATTCCCCATGGGGCGTATTTCTCCGTGTCGGGGCTCGCGGTGGCCTCGATGGCCCCGGCTGGGCAGCGTGGCCGGGCGATGGCCTTCGTCGGCATGGGTTTGCCGCTGGCGACGGTCGTCGGTGTGCCCGTGGCTCAGGCGCTGGGTCAGCATGTGGGCTGGCACGCGGCGTATGTTTTGGTGGCCGCCATCGGGCTGATCACGCTGGTGTCGCTGTGTTTTCTTATGCCTCATATGTCGTTGATGGCCCCTACTTCCCCACTGACGGAACTGGGCGCGCTCACCAAGGTGCAGGTGTGGTTGTCGCTGGCGATTGGCGCGGTGGGATTTGGAGGCATGTTTGCCGTCTATACCTATATTTCGTGGACGATGACTGAGCGTGCCGGTTTAAGCGCGGATTACATGTGGCTGGTGTTGATGTCGTACGGAGTGGGCATGGTGGCTGGAAACTGGGTGGGTGGCCGTTTGTCGGACTGGAACCTGGAGTTGGGGATCTGTGCGGCCTTGTGCGCCATCGTGATCACGTTGGTTTCTTTCTACTTCACCTCCTCGCATCCGATTCCAGCGTTAATCAATTTCGGGCTCATCGGCGCTTCGGGGTCTACTTTGGTGCCTTCCCTACAGATACGACTCATGGATGTGGCCGGGCGGGCGCAGACGTTGGCGGCTGCACTTAATCATTCGGCGCTGAATATCGCCAACGCCTCCGGTGCGGCCTTGGGTGGTGTCGTTATCGCGGCCGGTTTCGGGTACGCCGCCCCGGCGCTGGCTGGCGCGGCCCTAGGCAGCATTGCGATTGCAGTGTGGGCGGTTGCTTTTGCTTTACGACGACCACCGCGCGCACGCACCAAGGTCATTTCATCGCAGCGGTAATAGACGTAGCGTCTTTACGCATAGCAACCTCTGGCCGTCGCAAAGCAAGAAAGCGACAGGAAAGATCCCGACCGAGGTATGACAGGCACCCACCCGGGATTTCATGCAGGCGCCACGGCCGGCCGTCTGAGAGGACAGAAACGGCTCAAAATAGGACAAGCGTACTGTTTTACCCCCATTACCCGCGCCCCCAAACGGCTGCATAAAGGGGGTTTTCGCATGACCATGCGGGTTTTACCCTCAATAGGCGGTATTCTAGACAGTTGTACTTGAAGCGAATTTGTTGAGGAGACTCATGGCAAAGATCATTTGGACTCGCACCGACGAGGCCCCACTACTTGCTACCTACTCCCTCAAGCCAGTCGTCGAGGCATTCGCCTCCACCGCTGGTATCGAGGTCGAGACCCGCGATATTTCCCTCGCCGGTCGTATCCTGTCTCAGTTCCCGGACTACCTCACCGAGGAGCAGAAGGTCGCCGACGCTCTTGCAGAGCTCGGTGCACTGGCCAAGACTCCTGAGGCCAACATCATCAAGCTGCCTAACATCTCGGCATCCGTCCCACAGCTGAAGGCCGCCATCGCCGAGCTGCAGTCCCAGGGCTACAAGCTCCCGGATTACCCGGATGCACCGGCCACCGATGAGGAAAAGGACGTTCGCGCCCGCTACGACGCAGTCAAGGGCTCTGCCGTCAACCCGGTTCTGCGCGAGGGCAACTCTGACCGCCGCGCACCGATCGCCGTGAAGAACTTCGCCAAGAAGAACCCGCACCGCATGGGCGCCTGGTCTGCCGACTCCAAGACCAACGTCGCCACCATGACCGCTGGCGACTTCCGTCACAACGAGAAGTCCGTCATCATGCCGGCCGCCGACACCTTGACCTTCAAGCTGGTCAAGGCCGACGGTACCGAGGAGATCCTCAAGGACGGCCTGAAGGTTCTCGAGGGTGAGGTCATCGACGGCACCTACATGTCTGCCAAGGCACTCGATGAGTTCCTGGCTGCTCAGGTCACCCGCGCCGCTGCCGAGGGCGTGTTGTTCTCCGCCCACCTCAAGGCCACCATGATGAAGGTCTCCGACCCGATCATCTTCGGTCACGTCGTGCGCGCCTTCTTCGATAAGACCTTCGCCGCCTACGGCGAGCAGCTGCTGGCCGCCGGCCTCAACGGCGAAAACGGCCTGGGTGCCATCCTGGCCGGCCTCGACGCGCTCGACAACGGCGCGGAGATCAAGGCTTCCTTCGAGGCCGAGCTTGCCGAGGGCCCGGCCGTTGCCATGGTCAACTCCGACAAGGGCATCACCAACCTGCACGTTCCTTCCGACGTCATCGTCGACGCCTCCATGCCGGCTATGATCCGTACCTCCGGCCACATGTGGAACGCCGCAGGCGAGGAGCAAGACACCCTGGCCGTGCTGCCGGATTCCTCCTACGCAGGCATCTACCAGGCCGTCATCGACGACTGCAAGGCCAACGGCGCTTTCGACCCGGCCACCATGGGCACCGTCCCGAACGTCGGTCTGATGGCACAGAAGGCCGAGGAGTACGGCTCCCACGACAAGACCTTCAAGGTGCCGTCCGACGGTACCTTGAAGGTCGTCAACTCCGCCGGCGAGGTGCTCATCGAGCACGACGTCGAGGCTGGCGACATCTGGCGCGCCTGCCAGACCAAGGACGCCCCGATTCAGGATTGGGTCAAGCTGGCTGTCAACCGTGCTCGCCTGTCCGGCATGAAGACCATCTTCTGGCTGGACCCGGAGCGCGCCCATGACCGCAACATCCGCTCCCTGGTGGAGAAGTACCTGGGCGACCACGACACCACCGGCCTGGACATCGAGATCATGTCCCCGGTCGAGGCCACCAAGGTCTCCATCGAGCGCATCCGCCGCGGCGAGGACACCATCTCCGTCACCGGCAACGTGCTGCGTGACTACAACACCGACCTGTTCCCGATCCTGGAGCTTGGCACCTCTGCCAAGATGCTGTCCATCGTTCCGCTGATGGCGGGCGGCGGTCTGTTCGAGACCGGTGCCGGCGGTTCCGCGCCGAAGCACGTCCAGCAGGTGGAGCAGGAAAACCACCTGCGTTGGGACTCCCTGGGCGAGTTCTTGGCGTTGGCCGAGTCCCTGCGCCACATCGCCAACACCGAGGACGCGCCGGCCGCAGCCGTGCTTGCCGACGCCCTCGATGCCGCCACCGAGCGCCTGCTCGACGAGAACCTCTCCCCGTCCCGCAAGGTGGGCGAGATCGACAACCGCGGCTCCCACTTCTTCCTCACCAAGTTCTGGGCCGAGGAACTGGCCAAGCAGACCACCGACGCCGCGCTGGCCGAGGTCTTTGCCCCGGTTGCCGCGGCACTGGATGAGAAGTCCGAGGAGATCGCCGCAGGCCTGATTTCTAACCAGGGTGCACCCGCCGATCTGGGTGGCTACTATGCACCGAATGAAGCAAAGGTCACCGCGGTCATGCGCCCGGTCGCTGCCTTCAACGAGATCATTGATGGCCTGAAGAAGTAGTGTAAGCACCTTCCTTACGCATAGACCTCCCGCCACCCCGCGCGATAAGCCGGGGTTGGCGGGAGGTTTCTTTTCGTCAGCGCGCAGGTCGCGCGGTGCTATCGGTAATGACGGCACGCATTCCCCGGCAACGCGAAAGCAAGAAAGTGGACGTTGCAGTTTGCAGCGGTGGACGTCGGCAAGCATAAGCGTGTATCGCCAGCGCTCCCGCGTGCCTCGTTGCTTTCCGACGCCTACCGGCGGGCAGGTCTTACGCGAAACAGACCGCTCTGAATGGGTGATGAATATAATTACCTACCGTATTTACCTGCCCTTTTAAAGAAATATAGACCGCTTGGTTTACATGTCTCGAAATTGAGGACTAACGTGCATTCATGACGCAAGGCACGACGCACACCGGCTCTTGACCACTCTATTGCCGATGCTAGCCGCCACCCTTGTCAAGAATTTTCACGAAAGGTAAAAAGAAATGACCACCAAGTACGATAACTCCGGTGCAGCCGACTGGGCACTGGCCACCCGTTCCATCCACGCAGGTCAGAGCCTCGATGGAACCCTTAACGCCCGCAACCTTCCGATCTATCAGACGTCTTCTTATGTTTTCGATTCCGCAGAGCACGCCGAAGCCCGCTTTGCGCTTCAAGACGCCGGCCCGGTGTACTCGCGCCTGACCAACCCAACCACCGAGGTCCTCGAAAACCGCATCGCCTCCCTCGAAGGCGGCGTCCACGCCGTCGCTTTCGCATCCGGCCAGGCCGCTGAGACCGCAGCCATTCTCAATCTCGCCGGCGCCGGCGATCACATCGTTACCTCCCCGCGCCTTTACGGCGGCACCGAAACCCTGTTCCAGGTCACCCTCGCACGTTTGGGCATCGAGGTCACCTTCGTCGAGGACCCCGACGATCTCGATTCTTGGCAAGCAGCCGTCAAGCCGAACACCAAGGCTTTCTATGCAGAGACCTTCGCCAACCCTCAGGCCGATGTCCTCGACATCCCGGCGGTTGCCGAAGTCGCCCACCGCAACAATGCTCCGCTGATCGTGGACAACACCATCGCCACCGCAGCACTCGTGCGCCCCCTAGAGCTCGGCGCCGATATCGTCGTAGCCTCCCTGACCAAGTTCTACACCGGAAATGGCTCCGGCATCGGCGGTATCCTCGTCGACGGTGGCACCTTCGACTGGACCGTCGAGCGCGACGGCAAGCCGCTGTTCCCTTACTTCGTCACCCCGGACCCGGCTTACCACGGTCTGAAGTACGCCGATCTCGGCCCCGCCGCCTTCGGCCTCAAGGCCCGCGTTGGTCTGCTGCGCGACACCGGTGCAACCCTGTCCCCGTTCAACGCATGGGTCACCGTCCAAGGCCTCGATACCTTGAGCCTGCGCGTAGTTCGCCACAACGAAAATGCCGCCAAGGTCGCCGAATTCCTCGACGCCAGCGACAAGGTAGCCAAGGTCAACTACGCAGGCCTTGAATCCTCCCCATGGTATGCAACCAAGCAGAAGCTGGGTCTGGACTACACCGGCTCGGTGTTGTCCTTCGACGTCGTCGGCGGCAAGGATGAGGCCTGGCGCTTTATCGACGCCCTCAAGCTGCACTCCAACCTGGCCAACATTGGCGACGTACGCTCGCTGGTGGTGCACCCGGCCTCCACCACCCACTCGCAGTCCGATGAGCACGGACTTGAGCGTGCCGGCATCACGCAGTCCACCATTCGTCTATCCGTGGGTATTGAGGACATCAACGATATCCTCGCCGACCTGCAGCGCGGTCTAGACGCCATTTAAGTACCGCTAGTACCACCCGGCTGTGGGTGGCTTCGGTTAGCCCCGTCTGTACGTATAGTCGGACGGGGCTTGCTTGCACCCCATGAGTCGCAAGTAGGTAATTCAGGGAAGACGTCCGGGAAAAGGGCGAGACGTGCATGGAAGCCTGTGGGCGTCGGAAAGCAAACGAAACACCGCGCAAGGAAAGCGAAACAAGACGTACTACCTCAACGCAGAAGGTCCTCGAAATAGACTAGACCGAGCGGTACAGGTAGGATGTTGAGCATTTGAAACAACGGGAGGGACAACCGTCAATGGACACTTCTGGAGCGCTCAGCACGGTCTCTATCGGCGACTTCACCACCGAGGCCGGCGCCACGATCTCGAACGTCACCATCGCCTACCAGGCCTGGGGCGAGCTCAAAGACGACAACGTCATTCTCATCGAACATGCCTTGACCGGTGATTCCAACGCAGCCGAATGGTGGTCGGGAGTAATCGGGCCAGGCCTGGCGCTCGACACCGATGTCTACTGCATTGTTTGCACCAACGTGCTCGGTGGCTGCAAGGGTTCGACGGGGCCGAGTTCTATCAGTACTGACGGTGCTGCTTATGGCTCCCGCTTCCCTGCTATCTCCATCCGCGACCAGGTCGATGCCGAATGGGCTTTCCTCCACGCCATCGGCATCACGCACCTTCACGCTGTCATAGGCGGCTCCATGGGTGGTGCCCGCACACTTGAATGGGCACTCAAGTACCCAGACATGCTCGACGCCGCCTTCGTCATCGCCGTCTCTGCCCGCGCTTCGGCATGGCAAATCGGCATCCAAACAGCCCAAATTTCGGCCATCGAGCGCGACCCGCATTGGAATGGGGGCGATTACTACGATTCCCAACCACCGACCGAAGGGCTCGCCGCTGCACGCCGCATTGCGCATCTGACCTACCGCGGTGAACTAGAAATCGATGAACGCTTCGGGACCCAAGCACAAGCCGGGGAGAATCCACTTGGCCCCTTCCGCAGCAACAAGCAGCGTTTCGCAGTACAAAGCTACCTTGATTATCAGGGATACAAACTCACGGAGCGTTTCGACGCCGGCTCCTATGTCACGCTTACCGAGGCGCTCAATCGCCACGATATTGGCCGTGGTCGAGGCGGGTTGAACAAAGCCCTGGCTTCCTGCAAGGTGCCTACGATGGTCGCTGGCGTAGATACGGACATTCTTTACCCTTACCACCAGCAAGAGCACCTTTCTCGTAATATTGGAAACCTCCTCGCGATGGCGAAAATCTCCTCCCCGGTCGGCCACGATGCGTTCCTTACAGAGGCGCGGCAGATGGACCGCATTATTCGCCACTTTTTGACGTTGGCTAGTGGTACTGACGCCGCCGACACTATTGAGTTCTCCATATAGCCGGCCCGGCAGGCAATCGTCACCGATATTTCCGCCGGAAATTCTCAGGTGCGTTCCTTGACTCTTTGGCAAGTTGTCACCGCCGCGCCATGATCCGTAAGAAGCGAATCGGGTCAGGGGCACACGCGCCACTAGCCTCCGGATCAACAAAAGGCAGGACTAAACCCGTGGAGGGCTTATTGGGAAACGACGAAGCGAACGCGCCTGACGATACAGCGCGAGCGATGACAGCCGTCTATCATTTTTTAACGCAACCCACTTGCAGCCACAAGTATTTTAGGCAAGAGGACCTCCGGTTGTCGAGGAATCCTCGACTCAAGTCGAGCCCATTATGCTTGTCGTAAAATTGGAGTCTTTTCCTGCCATTGAGCAACACCAAGACCGGGTTCCTCTGAAGTAGTCAAAAGATGCGCACATTCCCCTTGCCCGGCAGATCTGTGCTCCATGGGGGGATTCCACGACTGTTAGTTGCTAACCCCCTTGCGGGATTTTTAACCGATGGCGTAAACGACTGGCCTCGCCTTCCGAAAAGGTGGAGTTTTTCAGCTATCTATCGCCCCCTCGCGTATCTACCGCCCTTCGTGCCAGTAGGCGCAGTAGTGGTTCGACCGTGTGGTTGCCATGTGTCAGTGCATCGAAGATTGCCCCCTCAATAGCGCTAAGCCTCGAGAACGACTCACCTATCCCTATTCGCTTCGTCGAAGTCCGGTTTTCCGCCAAACCCAATCACCCTACCCCCGTATTCGAAAATTTGTTCCCTTTGGATCATTGGGGAACCGAAAACAGTATTGTCTCGTCTTTTATCAGCAGTGACCAACCCACGGCGCTCATCTTGGGGCGTCCTCCAGCGGTTTCTTTCGGCGGCGTTGTCACTTGCATTGTCACCGAAGTCAACGACGAGCACCGGCGCATCGCGAAGACACAACGGTGACTAGGCGGTAATGCTTGGCAGTAGGAGGCAGCCCTTAGCACCGCGTCAAGCGTGATGAGCAAAGACTGCGGAAGTAGACGAACAAACAGAAAGGTTTCACCTATGGATTCCCACCACCCCCGCCAGGACATCGACCACGCTATTTTCACCCCCAATTCCCCTGAATCAGGTCAGCACCCAGGACGCTGCCCCGACGATAGCTCCCGCGCAGATAATCTCGATTCAGCCCAAGCTAAAAACACAACAACCCAGGACAACACAGATCCGCGCCACTCACCCACCCCGCGCCCGTCCCCGGCCAGGTCACAGCCGGAAAAGGGAGGAGCACACGCGGAGGTGCCCACGGATCTTCAAGAAAACCCTCCTGTCAACCAGGCTCAAGCTACCGTGGATAACTATCGGCACCTCGATGGTGGCGACCGCTTTTCCTCCGACAAGATGGAGACCAATTACCGCTATGTGCAGCTGTGGGGTTCGTGGCATCCTCCGGAGGAGATGTCCGAGCGCGAACTCCTTTCCTACCTCAGCGCGGCCCGCGGAGAGTCCTTAGGCGAGGCTCGCGATCATCTCCGCGTGAGCACCATGCTGCGCGCGTTCCCACAATTGCATGCTTTGGCGTTGCAACTGAAGCATTTGTGCCCAACACGGTTACGGGCAATTGAGAAGCAGGTGTGCGGCGTCCGCGACGTCGATAAGCGCAAAACGCTCGACGCCATGCTAGTTGAATTTTTCACGCCCACCGTACCCAATGAGGTCTTGCCGCAAGCACAGACGATCACAAAAAGGGTGCGTGAAATGGTGCTTCAGGTCGATCCTGGAGCCGTCGCACAGAAGAAGGACATGGCCAAGCGCACTGCCAGTGTGCGTCGCGGCGAGCCCGGTTTTACCCGTTTTAGCTTCCATCTGCCCGACGATGAGGCCCGTGAGGTGCGCGCATTCATGGACACGTCGCTGCACCGGATTACCACTCAAGAGCACGCTCGTGCGCGAGCAGAAAACCGCACACCAGCCAAACTTGATCTGGCAGATTCCTTGCTGGCCGGCATCCGCTCACATTCGAAAATCAAGGTCGTACACAACACGTTTACCCGCGACGGCGTGCTATTTCTCAATGGCGTCGGCCCGCTTGACGACGACCAGGCCGCCCGTTTTCGCGAGGCAGCAATTGAACGCACCCTTGACGTTGACGCCTCCGTCGACGCCTACCAGGTCCCGGAACGCATGCGTACTACCGTTGAGCTTTACGACGGCCACTGTCGCTTCCCCAACTGCGACGCACCCGCGATCTACTGCGAGATGGATCACCGCGTCGAGTATAACCTCGGCGGCAAGACCGAGGTCAGCAACCTATTTTGCCTGTGCAAATATCACCACAACTTAAAAACCGAACAAAATTTCCATTACGCCCACCTGGGCGAGCGCGTCCTCGAATGGCATTTCAAAGATGGCACCACGGTGACCACCTTTCCCAATGGGCCAGCTGCCCCGCGTCGTTTCACTGGCAAGTCAGTTAACAAAGTTTACGCCGATCGCGCCGAACGTCGACGCGCATCCAACCGTGCTTCCTCAGCGCACCCATCGGCGCATGAGAAAAACAGGACGTCAGCGCCGGGCGATTTGCCGCCTGATGCCGCCTGACTTGCGCCCTGCTTCAAGAATGGCGGATACCCATCGGGGCCCAGAAACCACGCCATTTTGAGGTAACCCCCGGGGCGACTGCGACGGTATTTAACGCTTATTCCGCACCCTTAAGCACCGCCCTAGGACAATCTGCTCACTGTCTGCCAAGTCACGACTGCCCCTGCGTGGGATGCTGTCCAGCGGGGACGGGAGGGTTTTCGCGCCTGCATCTTTTTAAGAAAATGACGCTACAAGGACCGCTCAGGATGAATCCTCAGCACAGTCCTACGGGCGCCAGGGACAGCGTGCGGCAACGGGTATCTAGGCTTCGCAAAAGGACAAGGACACCTAGGCGATCCAAACGGCGATAAGGCCTAAGGCATACGAATGGCAGGTGCTTTGCGAAGAATGAATTGTCTTTCCTTAGCTTCAAAGAAGCATCAAGGAGCCTCGGGAGGAAACCAAATCAAAAAGGGCACAGCAAAGACCGGGTAAGGCTCTCGCTATTGGAAGAGGCGAAAGGCGCCCACTCAACTCCCAAAAGTACTGCCATCGAAGATGCGAAAATCTAGGCGGAAATAGTTGGGTAGCGATTACCCAAGTTGCTCAACAACGCGTGCCTTGCAGAATCGTTTGTAGCGGCGCGGTGGCACCACTTCGGTGGCATCCACTCGTTCCACAGCCTTCAATCGGCAAGTCCTCCGTACACCTGCGACAACCTGACACCCGTCTGTGCATTCGGCACAGGCGGGTATTAGTGCTGTGGTGAATGGGTATGTTGGTAAATGGGCTACCCAGAGGGTTTGCTGTCGGTACGGTCAGCTCCCCAATGGGTCTACCGAGGCTGCGAGGAAGACGATGGCAGCACCCATAACTCCAGTAAACGCCGTGTCAAAGTTGCGGGAACGGACAGACAGTACTCCTAGCGTTTTCGAATCACAGGTCCAGCGCACGATCGACAGCCACAGCAAAGCCATGCCAAGTACGAACGTTGCACGTCGCCAGTGCTCCGTGAACGCAAACACGGTTGAGATCCCCATCGACATAACAAACAGTGCCATCATCGCCCACTGCGCCCGCTGCGGCAGCTTCGATGGTGACAAGTTTCGGTCGTGAGGGTTATCCAACGCCGCCTTTGGAAGGTTCGCCGCTTTATCCAAGAGTTTGCTCGGCGCGTTCAACAACGTTGCGCACCAAGAAGGCGCGTGTCAGCGGGCCCACGCCACCGGGGTTCGGGGACACGTACCCCGCGACGTCCCACACGTCGGGGTGTACATCGCCGACAAGTTTGCCGTCGACACGCGAAACTCCGACATCCAGGATGGCTGCGCCCGGTTTGACCATGTCGGCGGTGAGCATGTGGCCCTTGCCAGCGGCAGCGACAATGACGTCCGCTTGTAGGGTCTCTGCCTTGAGATCCTTGGTGCCCGTGTGGCAAAGGGTGACGGTTGCATTTTCAGAACGCCGGGTGAGCATCAATCCGATGGGGCGCCCGACAGTCACGCCTCGACCAATCACTACAACTTTCTTTCCATCGAGCTCGACGCCAAAACGGCGCAGCAAGTGGATGGCACCGTTTGGTGTGCACGGTAGG